>JAAUSP010000518.1 GCA_012032575.1 Anaerolineales bacterium
GGTCGAAGATGCCCTCGACCACGAGATGATCTGCGCCGCCACCGATTGGCCTGCGCCGAAATGATCCGCTCCGGTATCACCAGTTTTTACGATATTCTGGAAGCGCCTTTTGCCATTCCCGGCGCGCTGGAGGCTCAACGGGCCGTGGTGGAAAAACGCGGGCTGCGCGGGATTCTCTCCTTTGAAAGCACCGAGCGGGTGAGCAAAGAAAACGGGCAAATCGGCCTGCGCGAGAATGCCGAGTTCGTTAAAAGCTGCCGGGCGGCCAAAACGCTGGTCGAGGGGCTGATGTGCTTCCATACCACCTTTACCTGCTCCGCCGATTTCATCCAACAGGCCTTTGCTCTGGGCGAGGAGTTGGATTGCAGCGTCCACATGCACTGCAACGAGGCCACCTTTGAGCCGGACTACGCCCTGAAGCATTTTGGTAAACGCACCCTGGAATATTACGATGAGGTGGGCGTGACCGGCCCGCGCATGCAGGCGTCGCAGTGCGTCCAGTTGTCGGAGCGGGAAATCCAGATTGTGGTCGAAAAAGGCATTCGGGTGACGCATATGCCTTTGAGCAACTGTGAGGTCGGCGGCGGGATTGCTCCGGTCCCGCAAATGCTGGAACGAGGCGTTACCCTCGGCCTGGGCAGTGACGGCTACATCAACGACTTTTTCGAGGTGATGCGCGGCGCGTTTCTGATCCACAAAGCCGGCCAGCAGAGTACCACCGTCATGCCCGCCGACCAGGTTTTTTACCTGGCCACCGAAGGCGGAGCCAAAACCCTGGGCTGGGACAATGTGGGCCGCCTGGCTCCCGGTTATCAGGCCGACCTGCAACTTGTTGACGGGCTTTTCCCCACGCCCGCTGCCGTGTACAATCTTTATGACCAATTGGTGCTGTGGCGCAACCACACCCACGTCCGCGAGGTGATGGTCGCCGGGCAGTGGCGGGTACGCAGCGGCGAGGTGCTCAACGCCGATTGGGGGACCATGCGGGCGCGGGTGCATGAAAGTGCGCGGAAGATGTGGGCCAGAGTGAAGTAGAGCCTGTACTGCCGCTCTTTAGTTAGAACGCAGATTTACGCTGATAAACGCAGACCGTAGGCGCAGAGAAATTTAAAGAGATCAGCGGAAATCAGTCGAATCTGCGTTATCTGCGTGCTATTTTTAGTGGGCTGTGAAGAGTGTGCTCTCACACTACGGGTCCAGTTTTGAGAGGATGATGGTGTTGCAAGACGCGGAAAAACAGCGCGATTTGCGCCGGATGAAGCAGTTGGCCACCGCGCTGCTGGCAGCGGCCTTTGTAATTTTTATTATCGCGACCATTTTAGAGAAATGGTACGGCTGGGCCGGTTTTATTCGCGCCGCTGCCGAAGCGTCTATGGTCGGCGCAATTGCCGATTGGTTTGCCGTGACGGCTCTGTTTCGCCATCCCTTCGGGTTGAAGATTCCGCACACGGCGATTGTGCCCCGCCGCAAGCGTGAAATCGGTGAAAAATTGGCCCGCTTTGTCCGCCAGAACTTTCTGACCGAGGAAGTCATTGCCGAAAAACTGCGTTCGATGGAAGTCACCAAAAAAGTGGCCGAGTGGTTGGAGCAGCCGGAAAACAGCGCCCTGATCGCCGAGCAACTGGCGACCGGCGCGGCGGGGGTGATCGAGGTGGTCAAGGATGAAGATATTCAACTGCTGATCGAAAAGCAGCTTGTGGCCCAAATCCGCTCCACCCACTTTGCGCCTATGCTGGGCAATGTGCTGGCCCTTTTTACGGCCAGCAACCGCCAGCAGGAGTTATTGACCGAACTGGTTAAATTTAGCTCAGGTTTTTTGAAGCAGAACAAAGCGATTATTCTCAAGAAGATCAACGAGGAACTGCCCTGGTGGACTGCTGTCTGGAAGGTTGACGCCCGCATCTACCAAACCATTCTGCACTCGGTAGACACCACCCTGGCCGAAGTCAAAGCCGACCCGAAGCATCCGCTCTACCACAATTTTGAAGTGGCAGTGGCCCGCCTGATTGAGGATTTAAAGACTTCGGCTGAACTGCAGGCGCGGGAGCAAACCCTCAAAGAGGATTTGCTACAGCAGCCGGTGGTGCAGCAGTTCTCGGCGTCGTTGTGGGCTGACCTCAAAACTTCGTTGATGACCCACAGCGCCAATTCCGACTCGACCCTGCGCCGCTCGATCCAGCAAATGCTGGTCAAATCGGGCGAGACTATTCAGGACAACCCGGTGCTGCACGAGAAAATTGACCACTGGCTGCACAAGCTGATTGTCTACCTGATCCAAACCTACGGCCACGAAATCGAAAGCCTGATCTCCAACACCATCAACAAATGGAATCCGGACACCATCACCAACAAAATCGAGACCGAGGTAGGCCGCGACCTCCAGTTTATCCGCATCAACGGCACGCTCATCGGTGGGCTGGTGGGGTTGATTATTTACACCGTTTCTACATTGATCAGACAGTGGTAAAACAAAACCGGGCGGATGAGATTTCTTTCACCCGCCCGGCTCAAATCTTTAATTAACCCCATGTCATTTCGAGCGACCCGCAGGGGGAGCGAGAAATCCCTCCCAACTCCTCCTGCAAGCATAGCTTTCAGGGATTTCTCGGCCTCTGGCCTCGAAATGACATCTGAGTTGTGTAACCCCTATAAAGATCAACCCTCACAAATCTTCGCCCGCCGACGCCGGCGCTCTTCGCGATCATTGCCGCTGGCTGCTGTTGGTTCAGCCGCTTCAACTGCCACTGCTTCAGCCAGAGCCGGCAGTTCGAAACCTTGCAGCGCGGCCTTGACTGCGCTGATATGGCTGGGGTTGCTGCCGCAGCAGCCACCCATCATCTTAACCCCCTGCGCCCCAAATTTTAAGGCGTAGTCGGCCATGATCTCCGGGGTTACGTCATATACCGCTTCGACCATGCCATCCATGCGCGGCAGGCCGGCATTGGGCTTGGCGATGAGGGTCACTTCGGGGGCAGCCCGGCGCATAGCGGTGACAGCCACCAGATTCTCTTCCAGGGTTCGCCCGCAGTTAACTCCAACACCCAGCACATTCATGGCCCACAACTCGCGTACCGCATCTTCCGGGCGAACGCCCATCATCGTCCGGCCATGCATATCAAAACTCATGGTCACGGTGACGGGCAGAGTGGTGGCCTGGTGCGCACCTCGATAGCGGCTTTGGCCTCGCTTAGATCGCTCATCGTTTCGATGTGGATGCCATCCGCGCCGCCTTCAGCCAGGCCGGCGGCCTGTTCGGCAAAAAACTCGACCGCCTTTTCGTAGGTCAGCTCGCCCATTGGCTCCATCAGCAGGCCCGTTGGCCCAATAGAACCCAGCACCAGCACCTTATCCCCGGCCACTTCACGGGCCAATCTGGCCGCCGCCACGTTAATGTCGTGGGTCAGGTGGCCGCTGCCTTCCATATCCAGGCGCGGGCGCGTCCCCCCAAAGGAGTTGGTCAAAACAGCATCGGAGCCGGCCTCAATGTAAGCCAGGTAATGCTTTTTGACGGCCTCAGGGTTGTGCAGATTCCACAGTTCGGGGGCCATCCCGGCGGGCAGGCCCATCCGCTGTAGTTGGGTGCCGGTCGCCCCATCCAAAATGATGACGCCCGGCTCGCTTAATCTCTGTTTAAATCAGGCATAGTTCTCTTTCCAGGTAATGATGGATGATTGGTAACACTTCATGTCAGGCATGTCATTTCGACCGAAGGGAGAAATCCCTGTTGCCTATATCTGAACGACTATAGTTACGTTGAACAACGCTGACATGTTACTGCTATTTACGCCAATTCGCAAATCAAATTCGGTTTATCCTGCCGTATGCCGTCAGAGAGCAGTGACCCCGGACGCCGGTCGCAGACCGGCTTGGAGCATGGATTTTTATCCTTCCGTATGTCACTTGTGTATCCCGCCTGCGTGAAGTACAATCGAAACCGGCCCAAACACTGGGAGGCTGGCTGAATCACGTGGATCGGGAGAGAGGCTATTGATTAAGGGGATTATTTTCGATCTGGGCAATACCCTGCTTAAATTTACCGGCGATTCGCTGGACGTTCAACGCGAGGGCGCTGAGGCGATGGCCGACTGGTATCTGAAGAAAAAGCATATCAAGCTGGATGGCCCGGTCCTGGTGGAAACATTCCTGGACGAACGGGCGGCAGGCCGGACGGTGGCCATCGAAACCCAAATGGAGATTACGGCCCAGCAAAGCTTGAGCGACGCGCTGCAAAAGATCGAAGCCCCGGCGTCGGCGAAAGCGCTGCTTGAGGCGGCCATCAAAATTTATTTTGCCCCGGAAGAAGCCGCCTATGTGGCCTATCCGACGCGGTTGACACCCTGAAACGCTCAAAAGCCGGGGGTATCGTCTGGGGCTATATTCCAACGCCACCGACGATAAGCTGGTCCAGCGGCTCATCAATCAAGGCGGCCTGCGGCCCTGGCTGTCGCCCACCTTTAGCTCGGCGGCGTGGGGCTGGCGCAAACCCAAAGCGGAGCCGTTCGCCCTGATTGCCGGGCGGTGGGGGCTGTCCCCGACGGAAGTGGTGGTCGTCGGCGATACTCTGGTTGCCGATATTCTGGGCGCACACAATGCCGGTATGTCCGGCATCCTGGCCGCGATGGATGAGTCGCCCCTTAATGAGACCAACCGGCACATCCGGTCGGCAGCAACCGTAACCAGCCTGGCGGCTCTGCCGGACATCATTGGACAGTTATAGATGCCCGGAAGAGTTTCATCCCACAATTTTGGGCCGGGATTAGGCGATTGGGGGATTTTTTTCTTTACTTTTTATCCCCCGCTTCGCGTCCCCTAATCCCGGCGAAAACCTTTCTGGCTATATGAGAACTCAGCGTTATACCGTTCGCAAAATTAACCTGATGCCCCTGGCCAAGTTTGGCTGTCTGCTGGGCGGCGTGGCGATGTTGTTGCCTGGCCTGATCTGTGCCCTGGCCGGAACACAACTGCTGGCTGTTTTGCGCACCTTTCTGGCCGACACCGAAACCGCCGCTCTCGACCCGCTGGGCCTGGGCACGCCCATCGAGCTTGATTTTATCCAGTTGCTCAACCTGGCCGAGGTTCAAGCCATGATTATCCGGCTGGACGACCAGCGCTTCATCGTAGCCCTGCTCATTATTCTGCTGACCGTGCTGGGCGGCGGGCTGCTGGCCGCGCTGACCATTCTGCTGGTCGGTTGGGTTTATAATCTGCTGGCCTGGCTTACCGGCGGAATCGAAGTGGAACTATATCAGAGCATAGCGGAAATAAAAATTAGACAAGATTAACAGGATTTACAAGATGAAAAACAGCAAATAATCCTGTTAATCTTGTTAATCCTGTCAAAAGTTTGTTATTACCGATAATGGTTATCAGTAAGTTATGGTCCAAACCCAGGCGAGGGTGATCCAAAAAGAAACCATCGCGCCGGCATGGTGGCGGCTGACCCTGGCCGCGCCGGAACTGCCGCCGCTGTTACCCGGCCAATTTCTGCTCTTACGCTGCGCCGACCGCTTGACTTGCTACCTCCGCCGCCCCATTTTTCCGACCCCTCTACCCCCACGCTCAATTCAGCCTCCTGCTGCGGCCCGACCCCGACCC
>JAAUSP010000519.1 GCA_012032575.1 Anaerolineales bacterium
TTCTGATCAATCCCCAATTTTGGGGTTTTTTGGACTGTGTTATAATTGGTCAAAGTGATTTTGATAAAGAAGGCTGGCTTTTGATACTTTACTTTTGCAAGGTTTAACTCTGGGCCTATCGGCCACGGCTGCGCCGGGTCCGTTTCAGGCGTTCTTGCTGGGACAGGCGCTAAAGCACGGCTGGAAACAGACCTTACCGGCCACGCTGGCGCCCCTGGTCAGTGATGGCCCGATAATCTTCCTGGTTTTGCTGGTCCTAACTCAGACGCCTCTCTGGTTTTTGAATGGGCTGCAAATCGTCGGAGGACTATTTGTACTGTACCTGGCTAAAGGGTCTGTGTCCACCTTGAATACACCTCCCCTCACAACCGAAGCCTCAGTCACTGCCGGTCGTGAAGGCTTTTCAGAGCGGTGCTTATGAACTCATTAAGCCCCGGCCCCTATCTTTTTTGGAGCGTGATTGCCGGCCCGGTCGTGCTCGAAGCGTGGCGGCAGTCACCCAGCCTGGGGCTGAGCTTTGTGCTGGGGTTTTATGGTGCGCTTATCGGCGGATTTGTGGCCTTTGTTATTTTGTTTGCTACGGCCAGTCAGCTTGGTCCCAAAGTGAATTATTTTCTTCGGCTTGTATCAGCAGTAGCCCTGGTGATTTTTGGACTGTATCAGCTATGGATAGGTTTGGCGGGTCTGATCGGGGGTCTTTTTTGACGAAATAACTGCTACATTAAATAGTTTTTAGTCTTTTATTCTGCTTCCTATCATTGCCCTTTTGGACATAGATTCAAGTGACTTTCGGACCGTTTTTTTTGTGACTTCTATCACTATACCTGGCCGAGTTTTTGTTATATGATAGTAGCATCAAGGGTGTTCTCTACCAGGCCTATGACACCCTCCCTAGTCTGTTTGTCACGACTCGGATTTTAGCAACCCTTGAATCACTTTTGGGCATCTCGTAGGCGGGATGCCTATTTTGTTTTAAAGCGTGACAGTCAATTTGTCAAATCAACTTTTTATTTTCGTCAGAATGTTGCAGGGCGATTATTTAAAGCAAACATAGAAGGAACTATAAAATTATGTCAAACCAATCGAGAGTCTACGACAAAAATCTGCATAGTAAGATAATGACCAGCGAAGAGGCTGCGGCTTTAATTCCCTCCGGGGCTACCGTGGGCATGAGTGGTTTTACCGGCTCTGGTTATCCCAAAGATGTCCCCCTGGCTTTGGCTCAACGGATTATCCAGGCGCACGAGGCCGGTCAGGATTTCAAAATTGAGGTTTGGACCGGCGCATCCACCGCCCCGGAGCTGGATGGAGCGCTGGCAATGGCCGATGGCATTGAACTCCGCTTACCCTACCAGTCGGACCCAGCCTCGCGTGAGCGGATTAACAACGGTCAGATGGAGTATATTGATCTGCATCTCAGCCACGTGCCCCAGTTTGTCAGCTTTGGGTTTTTGGGTAAGCTGGATTTTGCCGTGGTGGAAGTGACCAGTATTCTGGAGGATGGCCGCCTGGTCCCTGCTACCTCCGTTGGCAACAACAAAACCTGGCTCGATCAGGCCGACAAGGTTATTTTGGAGGTCAACTCCTGGCAGAGTGAAAACTGGAAGGCATGCACGACATCTATTACTACACCCGCCGGCCCCCTGGACGCCAACCCATTCCGATTACCAAGCCGGATGACCGGATTGGCATCCCTTATTTTCGCTGCTGCCCCGAAAAGATTGTCGCCATTGTCGAGACAGACGCGCCGGATCGCAATTCGGCTTTTACCCCGCCCGATGAAACCTCACAGCGCATTGCCGGCCACATTCTGGAATTTTTTAGCCACGAAATCAAAAAAGGCCGGATGCCCGAAAACTTATTACCCCTCCAGTCGGGGGTGGGCAATATTGCCAACGCGGTGCTGGCCGGGTTAAACGAAGGCCCGTTCGACAATCTGACCGCCTATACCGAAGTGTTTCAGGATGGGATGCTGGATATGCTCCGTTCCGGTAAATTGTTGAGTGCTTCGGCTACGGCCCTGTCCCTCAGCCCACCTGCACTGGACGATCTCAACCGAAATATTGACGAATACCGCCAGCGGATTATCCTGCGCGCCCAGGGGATCAGTAATCACCCCGAAGTCATCCGGCGGCTGGGCTGTTTGTCCATGAACGGGATGATCGAGGCCGACATTTACGGCAATGTCAATTCGACCCATTTGATGGGCACGCGGATTATGAACGGCATCGGCGGTTCCGGCGATTTTGCCCGCAACGCCTATCTCTCAATTTTTATGACTCCTTCCACGGCCAAACATGGGGCTATTTCGGCCATTGTGCCGATGGTTTCCCACGTGGACCACACCGAGCATGATGTTCAAGTGATTGTAACCGAACAGGGTTTGGCCGATTTGCGCGGCCTTTCGCCCAAGCAGCGCGCCCCCCAGGTGATCGAAAAGTGCGCCCACCCGGATTACCGGCCTGCCTTATGTGATTATTACCAGCGTTCCCTGAGGTTCTCCCCCGGCAAACAAACACCGCACCTGCTCGAAGAGTCCTTTAGCTGGCACTTGCGCTACCTACAGACCGGACACATGTAAAGCAGTTCCAGGCTTTAAATGAGCCAAAACGTGTTGCGTCTTGCGCCTTCCGTCCGCTTCGCTTCGCGTCACGCAAGACGCAACACGAATATCGAGTAATTATTTTCCCAGAATTCCCCAAAACTCAAAAAGCTCCAAAAACCTCCTGACATACTGTTGTCAGTAGTGATGTGATAAAGTGAGAACATAAATTCAATTCATCCTACTGACAACAATGGAGGTGACAAAATGATTCAACAAATATCTTGGTTAGGGCTGGTGGTAAAAGATATTCCCGCCGCTACAGAGTTCTACACCCAAAAATTGGGGCTGAGACTCGATGAAAAGGAAAGCATCCCCAACTTTTACAGCCAGTTTGTAACTGAGGGCGGTGCGATTCTGGGCTTGATTAACGGGTTTGAACAAGAGGGCATCCACCAACCGTTCGACACGGCCCTGATGGTTGCCGATGCCGATGCCGTCTATCAGCAGTGGCAAACTGCCGGTGTCACGATGGTTGGCGAGCCGCACGATATGCCCTTTGGCCGCACCTTTCTATTCCGCACCCCCGATAACCACACCCTCCGCGTGATTGGCCGGCCGTCGGTCAATTAGGTAAAATTTAATAGCCGCGATGAAAATTTGGAGTGCAAAAGCTATGCTTTTGCACTCCGAGAAAGCTATTTTCCAGGGAGAAAGAAACCGTGACGCAAAGATGTACCTGGGCCGGTTCCGACCCGCTCTACATTGCCTATCACGATCACGAATGGGGCATTCCCGTTCACGACGACCGGCAGTTTTTTGAAATGCTCATCCTCGAAGGGGCGCAGGCCGGCTTGAGCTGGAGCACGATTCTGCACAAGCGCGACAATTATCGCCTGGCGTTTGATAACTTCGACCCGGAACGGGTCGCCGGTTACGGCCAGCCCAAGCTGGAAGAACTGTTGAGCAACGCCGGGATTGTGCGCAACCGCCGCAAAATCGAGGCAGCGGTGCAAAATGCTCGCGCTTTTTTGGCCGTGCAGCAGGAATTCGGCAGCTTTGACGCTTACCTGTGGCGTTTTATCGGCGGGCAGCCACGCCAAAATCGTTGGACCAGCCTGAGCGAAATTCCTCCACAAACCGCCGAGTCCGAAGCCTTGAGCAAAGATTTGCGCCGGCGCGGGTTCAACTTTGTCGGGCCGACCATCTGCTATGCCTTTATGCAGGCAGTGGGTTTGGTCAACGATCATGTGATTGATTGTTTTCGTTATACTGATGTAGCCAAGTTGAGGTAAATGATGAGACCCAAATTGAACCTTGTCACTTTAGGCGTGAAGGATTTTGAACGCGCCTTGAAATTTTATCAGGATGGCCTGGGCTGGCAGCCGTCGGGCGACAGCCAGGGGAATGTGGCCTTTTTCCCGCTGGGAGGTGTGGTTTTGTCCCTCTATCCCCGCGACAAACTGGCCGAAGATGCGCGGGTCAGCCCGGAGGGGAGCGGCTTCGCCGGGTTGACCCTGGCCTACAATGCCAAAAGCCAGGCAGAAGTTGATGAAGTGCTGCAAACCGTCGAACGCCTGGGGGCGACGATAGTCAAGCCAGCCGAAATGGTATTCTGGGGGGGGTACAGCGGTTACTTTGCCGACCCCGACGGTCATCTGTGGGAAGTGGCCTGGAATCCATTTTGGGAGTTTGACGAGGCGGATAATCTGGTTTTGCCGTAGCAATCAGTAATTAGCTAGATTTTAGAAAGGAACTGATGACTCAATACATTACGCCGGAATTGTTCACTTTTTTCAGGGAATTAAAAGACAACAACAATCGGGAGTGGTTTGAGGCCAACAAAGGGCGCTACGAGAAGCACGTGCGCGGGCCGCTGCTGGAGTTTGTCAGCGATTTTGGCCTGCGCCTGGCTGAAATCAGCCCGCATTACCTGGCCGATGCCCGCAAATCAGGCGGCTCGCTGTTCCGTATCAACCGCGATGTTCGCTTTTCCAAAGATAAGAGTCCCTATAAAACGGCAGCGGGGGTTCATTTTCGGCACGAAGTGGGCAAAGATGCCCATGCGCCGGGGTTTTACCTGCATTTGGAGCCGGACGGTGTTTTTGCCGGGGTGGGCATCTGGCAGCCCGACCCGCCGACCCTGGCCAAAATCCGCGAGGCGATTGTAGCACAGCCGGAGCGCTGGCAGCAGGTGAGCCGGGATGAAACCTTTCTGGCGACGTTTGCCATCGGCGGCGAGTCGCTCAAAAACCCACCCAAAGGCTACGACCCGGAGCACCCTTTTGTGGAAGATTTGAAGCGCAAAGATTTTATCGCTTCTGTCACTTTCAGCGAAGCCGATGCCTGTGCGCCTGATTTTATGGATCGCTACACCGGAATTTGTCGTCAGGCTGCGCCGTATATCGGCTTTTTGACGACGGCGCTGGGGTTATCCTGGTGAAACAGTAGACGGTAGACAGTAGACGGTAGACGGGGGATTTGGGGGATAGGTAAACTCCCCAGTCTCTATGTCATTTCGAGCGCCAGCGAGAAATCTTCTTGCTCGTCATAACATTTTAGGCTGTGGCGAAGAAGATTCCTCCCTGCGGTCGGAATGACATGATTCGCCTTGATTCCGCCACGGACTAAGGCAAAGCTGTACCAGGCAGCCGGTTTTCGTTTTCCATATTCTCATTTTGATGCTGCGCCACGATTCGTGCCGCCGTCGCCGCCAGCCGCGCCCGCAGTTCGACCGGTTCCAGCACCTCCATCTTGTCGCCCCAGCCGAGTAGCCAGCCTTCGATTTGCTCAAACGATCTGGGCCGGTAAACCATCACGCTGTCATTACGTGCCTCGATCAGGCTGAAGTGCTGCCGCTCGCGCACCCAGCGGGTCACGCTTGGGTCAAACTTGACGATCACCCGGGGGTGCTCCTGGCCCGAAGAGCGTTGGCGCGAGTCAAGTTGGCGCGGCGCAAATTGTTCGTTCACCAGCGCCAGCCGGTCAATCCGGTCCAGCCGAAAGTTGCGCAGCTCCTGGCGCAGGCGGCAGTAACCGAACAG
>JAAUSP010000520.1 GCA_012032575.1 Anaerolineales bacterium
CCCCCTGGCCGATTTGATTGGCCGCAAAAGGCCAGGGCAATCCTTTGTTCATCGAGGAGCTGCTCAACTCGCTGTTGAGCCTGGGCGCCCTCACCATTGAAGATGGTGAGTGCCGGCTGACCGGTGATCTCGATAAGCAGGAGCTGCCGGACACCGTCCAAAAAGTGGTTCTGGCCCGGATTGACCGACTGCCGGAGGCTGAGAAAATCACCCTCAAAGTGGCGGCGGCCATTGGTCGCACTTTTCAGCGTGACCTGCTGGAGGCGGTCCATCCCTGGGTCACAGCGACCACCACCCTCAACGCCCATCTGGCCAGTCTGCAAGCCAAAGATTTCACCCGCCAGGAGGCCAAAGAGAGCAACCTCGATTTCCTCTTCAAGCACGTCATCACCCAGGAAGTGGCCTACGAAACGATGCTCTACTCGCAGCGGCGCGAACTGCACGCTACCATCGGCGCGGTGCTGGAAACCCGCTACGCCCAGAATGAAGGTGAAGTTGTGGACCTGCTGGCTTACCACTACGCCCGCAGCGACCAGCAGGATAAAGCCCTGCATTATCTGCGTCTGGCCGGTCAAAAAGCGCTGGATGGTTACGCCAACGAAGCCGCCATTGGCTACCTGACCGACGCTTTGGCCGTGGCCGAAGCGCTTGAAGTTGTTAAAGTGCAGTACGAACTGCGGGCCGCCCGCGAGCTGGCCTACAGTCGTCTGGGCAACCGCATGGCCCAGGTGGAAGACCTGACCCGTATGAAAGGGTTGGCCCTAACCGAAGGTAACCTGGCCCACCAACTGGAAACGGGCAACCGGCGGCTGCAACTGGCGGCCAACCTGGGCGACTATCCCGAAGCCATCGAGATTGCCCAGGATACCCTGACCCTGGCCGAGCAGGGCCGGCAGCCGCTATGGGCCGCCCGAACGCTGGTCAATTTAGGTATCACCGAATGGCGGCAGGGCCGCTATCCCGAAGCCCGCGCCGCCTTTCAGCAAGCACTGACTATTGATGGCGCTATCAATGATGACTCACTCAAAGCTACCAGTCTCAATTATCTGGGCCTGATCCACACCCAGATGTCCGACTACGAACAGGCCCGCCAGGATTACCAGCAAGCCCTGGAAATTTACCGGGCCAGCGGTGATCGCGGCGGCGAGGCCGGCTGCGCCAACAATCTCGGCCTGCTGGAAGCCAGCCTGGGCCGGTACGAGCAGGCGCAACAGTGTTATACCCAGGCCCTTGCCATCAGCCATTCTATCGGCGACCGCCTGCGCGAAGGCATCAGCCTGAACACCCTGGGCCAGGTTCAGACAATTTTGGGCGATTACCGCCAGGCCCAGGACAATTTGGAACGCTCGCTGGCCCTGCGCAACACCATCGGCGACCGGCGCGGCGCAGCTTTTTGCCTGCACGACCTGGGTTCCCTGTACCTGGCTCGCGGCCAGGCCGAGGAAGCGGTGCGCCGCTTTCACCTGGCGTGCAGCCTGCGCCGCGACCTGGGCGAAACCGGCAACTATATCGCCAGCCTGGCGGCGATGGGTGAAGCCAGCCTGGTCGCCGGCGAAGCCGTGCTGGCCTACCAATCCCTGCGCGAAGCCGTTGAACACCTGCAAACCAGTTCCGGCAGCGGCGAGTATCCGCCCCAAAACGTCTGGTGGATTTACGCCCAAATCTGCCGCGCCCGCAGCGACGAGGCAGAAGCGCAGCGGGCGTTACGGGAAGCGTACAATCTGGTCAAAGCCAAAGCTAATCTCATCCACAACCCCGACCTCCGCCGCAGCTACCTGGAAAACGTGCGGGTCAATGCAGCAATCAAGGCGGCAATTGTGAATTGTGAATAGCCAATTGTGAATGATTAACGTTCACAATTCACAATTCACAATTCACAATTCATAATTTATCAGTTCTCTCACCTTCGCGCCCACATCCTTCGACTTCATCAGCGCTTCGCCGACCAGAATGGCGTCAATGCCTTCCCTGGCCAGCCGGGCCACGTCTGCTGCGGTATGGATGCCGCTTTCGGCCACAAAGCAGATATCGGCGGGCACATGCTGGCGCAGTTCGATGCAGAGATTCAAATCCACCCGAGAAAGTCGCGCAAATCCCGATTATTGACCCCGATCAGCCGGGGCTGCAACGGCAAAACCCGTTCCAACTCGGCCCGGTCGTGAACCTCAATCAGGCGGTCAGGCCCAGTTCGTGAGTTACCTTTAGCAGGTCGGCCAGTTCTTTATCCTTGAGCACCGCCGCAATCAGCAGCAGCGCATCGGCCCCTGCCGCACGAGCCTCGTAAACCTGATAGGGATGAAAGATAAAATCTTTGCGGAGGAGGGGAGGCAAGGACGCGAGGACGCGAGGACGCGGGGAGCCAGTCTGCGGCTTGCCCTGAGCTTGCCGAATGGGTCGGCGGCCTGCCCTGAGCTTGTCGAATGGGTCGGCGGTCTTCTGTCTCCGGTCTCCGGTCGTTTTAAGATGTTGTCGGATTTGGGTCAGATACTCCAGTTTACCTTGAAAATACTTGACATCGGTCAGCACCGAGATAGCGGCTGCGCCGTTGGCGGCGTAGGTTTGGGCCAGTTCCACCGGGTCGAAGTGGTGGCGCAGTAGTCCCTTGCTGGGCGACGCCTTTTTAATCTCGCCGATGAGGGCTACCCGATCCGTCGCCCGTAGGGCTGCCACAAAATCCCTCGGCTTGGGGGCCAGAGCCGCCTCGGCCCGCACGACGGCAGGCTCGCGGGCTTGCATCTGTTTGGGCAGTTCTTCGTTCTGTTTGTATTTGATAATGTCGTCTAATATGGTCATCGTTTTTTCCAGACTAAAAGGCCGGGATTTGGGGATTTTTTTCATGTTTTTGTATAATCGCGGCCTTCAAAGCGACGAACTTGAACGCTGGTGTCCCCGAAATTAACCAACAGAGCCACCCTCATAACAAGCAGCGATAATTTGTTGGGTCAATTCAACATGCTTTTCAAGCCCTTTTAACATAAATCCCTACCCTTTAAAAATCCCCTAATCCCGGCCAGTTTTTAACTCACAAATTGTTGAGTAAAGGCCACAAACTTCTCCAACACCGCCAAAGCCGCGCCGCTGTCGAGGCTTTGCCGGGCCAGGGTAATCCCGGCGGGCAGGTCATCGGCTTTGCCGGCGGCGACAAGCGCGGCGGCGGCGTTGAGCACGACCACATCCCGGCGCGGCCCATTTTCGCGCCCAGCCAGGATGTTGCGGGTGATACTGGCGTTTTCTTCAGCCGTACCGCCCAACAGATCGGCCAACGAGGCGCGGGCAAAGCCCAGGTCCAGCGGATCGAGCGTTTCGGTTGTTACCTGGCCCTGCTGCAAGCGGCTGACCCGGTTGGGGCCGGTGGTGGTCAGTTCGTCCAGGCCGCCGTGCCATGCACCACAAACGCCCCCGACTGCCCAACTCGCCCAACACCTGGGCCAGCGGTTCGGTCAGGCGCTCATCGTACACGCCGATAATCTGCGCCTGCGCCCCGGCGGGATTGGTCAGGGGGCCGAGCACATTGAAAATGGTGCGCACGCCCAACTCACGGCGCGGACCGATGGCGTGCTTCATGGCCGGGTGCAGTTTGGGCGCAAACAGAAAGCCAATGCCGATCTCGTCTATCGCCTGAGCCACCTGGGTTGGGGTCAGTTCCAAATTGACCCCCAACGCGCCCAGCACATCGGCGCTGCCACTTTTGCTGCTGACCGAGCGGTTGCCGTGTTTCGCCACCTTCTGGCCTGTCCCGGCGACCACAAACGCCGCCGTAGTGCTGATATTGAACGTCCCGGCGCTGTCGCCGCCCGTGCCGCAGGTGTCCACCAGGTCCGCCGGCCCGGTGTTGGGGCGCACCGGCGCAGCCAGCGAGCGCATGGCGCGGGCGCTGCCGGTGATTTCCTCGACCGTTTCCCCCTTCATGCGCAGGGCGGTGAGATAGGCCCCAATCTGGGCCGGGGTCGCTTCGCCGGCCATAATCTGCGACATAACCTCTTCGGCCTCTTCGATGTTGAGCGTCTCACCGTTCATCACTTTGTTGATGGCGGTTTTGATGGGAAAGATGAGGGTTGGCGTGGGGCGAGTGTCGGCGGCAGCCGCCGGTTCCGGCGCGGTGCTGGGTTTGGCCGCGCCGAAGTCGCCGGCCTCGATTTGCAGGAAGTTGCGCAGCATCTCGTGGCCGTATTCGGTTAAAACCGACTCCGGGTGGAACTGTACCCCGACCACCGGGTATTCTTTGTGCCGCAGGGCCATCACCTCGGCGTCTTTGCCCCTGGCGGTGATTTCCAGGCAGTCGGGCAGCGGCTCCTGCACAATCAGCGAGTGGTAGCGGGTGGCGGTCAGCGGACTGGGCAGGTTGTGGAAAATACCCTGCTGGTTGTGTTCGATGGGCGAGACTTTGCCGTGCATAATTTTGTTGGCCCGCACCACCTTGCCGCCAAACGCCTGGCCGATGGCCTGATGCCCCAGGCAAACGCCCAGGATTGGAATTTCCTGATAAAAACGTTCGATCAGGGCCAGCGAAATCCCTGCATCGTCGGGCGAACCCGGCCCCGGCGAAATCACAATCTGGTCCGGTTTCATTGCCGCAATTTCGTCCAGAGTAAGCACATCATTGCGGCGCACTTCTATCTTATAACCCAACTCACCCAAATATTGGGCCAGGTTGTAGGTAAAAGAGTCGTAATTGTCAATGAGTAAAATCATGGGAGTCCTCCTAAAAAAGGGAGTAGGTAGTAAGTAGTAGGGAGTAGGGGCAGAGGGTCTCCCCTGCTCCCCGGCCCCCCTGCACCCCTGCCGTTATTTTATCTTTGTTGTTCAGCATATTTGACTGCCTCGGCCATCGCTTTGGCTTTGTTCCAGCTTTCTTCGTATTCGCGCTGCGGGTCGCTGTCGGCGACGATGCCGCCGCCGGCCTGAATGTGGACCATATCGCCCTGCATTACGGCGGTACGGATGGCGATGCACGAGTCCATCGTGCCGTCGTAGCCGATGTAGCCGATCACCCCGGCGTAAATCCCCCGGCGGGTCGGTTCCAACTCGTCAATAATTTCCATCGCCCGCACTTTGGGCGCGCCGCTGACGGTTCCGGCGGGAAAAGTCGCCCGTAATAAATCGAACACATCAAAGCCCGCTTTCAGCTTGCCGCGCACATCCGACACAATGTGCATCACATGCGAGTAGCGCTCGACCGTCATCAACTCCTCGACCTTGACCGTGCCGTAGTCGCACACCCGGCCCAGGTCGTTGCGGCCCAAATCCACCAGCATAATGTGCTCGGCCCGCTCTTTTTCGTCTTCCAGCAGTTCTTCGGCCAGGGCAATATCCTCTTCGACGGTCGCGCCGCGCCAGCGCGTCCCGGCGATGGGCCGCAGTTCGGCCATACCTTCTTCCAGGCGCACGTGCATCTCCGGGCTGGCCGAGATAATGTGCAGCGGCGGGCTGCCCACCCCGCCGGGGAAGCGCATAAAACCATAATAGGGCGACGGGTTGTGCATGGCGCAGCGCCCGGTAGATGGCAAAGGGATGGGCTGAGTGGTCCGGCGCGAGAGGCGCTGCGAGAGGACCACCTGAAAAATACTCCA
>JAAUSP010000521.1 GCA_012032575.1 Anaerolineales bacterium
GATCAGCCCGGCAAGCGCGAGCCACTGGACCCAACTCCCTTTTGCCGGCGCTTTAGGTTTCTGAGATTTAGGTTTCCCAACCTGATTGAATTGAGCCGCAGCGGGGGCTGGACCTTTACTTTGGACATTCGCTTCCATCTTTAACTCCTTGGATAAATTGACCCGGTTCACAGAGACAAGTGCTCGCTGGCGATTGGTATTCACGGTTTTGCTTTCTTCATTGATAAGGGTCATTCTACAAATGCCGATGACTCGGTCGCCAATACTGGCGAGATAAAGGCTTTGATTTGAAGATTTCGAAGTTATTCTGTGCCTTGTCTATTTGGTTGCTTTATGTTCTGGCTAAACTTAGCTTGTCTATTACGTCTATATCTGTTTTGTCAGAATCGGAAAGGATCGCAGCAGATGAATTGAATCCTTTCACTATGAGCCAGATGCCGAACAACAACTCCCAGATGAACTCCGGGATGACCATGATGCTCCCCAACACGGAGCCTGGCTCGAAGACCCCGAACAGGATGCCGACGAAACGAGCGAGGAGCACGGGGCCAGCGATGATCCCTAGCACGGCCATGCGCCGTGGCACCAGGGCGGACTTGTACATCAGGTAGCCCAGCAGCAGCCCGTTCCCGATGCCGACGACGAAGCCGGGTCCGAGTTGGAACGTCCAACCATGGAGCGCGACGAGCGACTTGCCGACCATGACGAGCGTGGCGGCATCTGCGTTCGCAACTCCCCCCAGATCCTGCCGCAACGTCACGACCGTAAGGAGGCTGAGGATGCCGACGGCGATGAAGACGCTTTCGACGACCCGGGCCGTGACAAATCCAAGGGCGAAGATCTCGTTCACCCGCTTGAGGAGCGGGAACAGCACGACAGCGCTGCCGATGTTCGCGACGATGAGGAGCAACTCTAAGAACGCTCCCCAGAGCACACCGTTGTCGGCGCCGGCACCGACGATGTAGCGAGGATCCCCCAGCAGCGGGACGTAGAGGAAAAGAACTGGGGGAATCGAAGTGACATACGTGATCACGAACAAGACACCCGTAACCAGTGCGATCTTCCTACTTGAATTCATTCTGTTGCTAGTCATGTATTTGTCTCCTTTTTTTGAACCATAAGTTTAGGGTCAAGCTTTGACCCCGGCATAGCTGCCGGTTTGGGTTCAACTGAAAACAATATACAAATGAATGTGGGGAGATGTCATCCCCACATGTGGGGATTGAGGTGGGGATAGGGAGAGGGTTCCAGGGAAATAAAAAGCCGGCCAGCCATGCTCTGAAATGCCGGTTTACCGGGCAGGGCTAAGGGGAGGCCTGTTCAAGCAACGCTTTGGCGCGACTAAATCAAACCCAGCTCTTCGGCCCGGTTGACCGCCGCCCGGCGGCTATTGACATTGAGTTTGCTGTAGATACTCTTGGTATGGGTGCGGAGGGTACTCAAGCCGATCACGAGTTCAGCGGCAATCTCCGGCCCGGACAGCTCGGTGTTGAACAAGCGGAGAACTTCAAGCTCACGTTGGCTGAGGGGGTCAATTAATGGATGAAGGGTGAAGGATGAAGGATGAATGGGCGAGGTTTCGGTTTTTAGCGCACCTTCTGTCATCTTTCCGCTTTCCTGTTTCTCCAAGGCCAAAAGTAATTTATGAATATATTCTTTCACGCGAAGCGTTTCGCCTTCCGCCTTCATCCTTTTGAGCAGCTCCGCCATCGGCGGGCCTTCGTCCACAAATATGCGGACATAGCCCTCCGGCTCGGCCAGTGTCAGGGCGCGTTCCAGCGGCGCAAGGGCGGCAGGGATGTCACCTGGCGCCTGGTGAGCCAGGGCTTGCACTACCAGGATTTCGATGACGCTTCCTGTCCTCCCCCCTTCTTCCGCTGCTTGCAGAAGGCGCTTCAGGAGTCCCATTGCCTCAAGCAGGGAGTGGTCTGCCCGCTCGCTCTTGGACCGAGCCAAGAATATCCTGGCCAGAGTGATATACTCGAACTCGCGCAGGTAGCTGAGGTCGTCCTGGGCGGACAGACCCTGCTCCCGCACCCAGCCGAGGGCTTCCCCCAACCGGCCCTGGGCGAGCCACACCCGTGTCTTCCACGCCGCGATAGGACGCACATTGGGGAAAAAGTCACTCACATACAGGCGCTCTGCCTCGTCGAGCAGGTCGAGTGCGCCGTCCAGATCTCCCTCGGCCTCCCGGATGCGGGCCATCGCCACCCGCCAGCGATAGGGGTTTTGCGGGAACCCCGTGTGCTCGCCCTGCGCCTGACTTCTCAGCAAGTGCTGTGTGGCGGCATGCAGATCGTCACGCTCACGGTACAACTCGCTCAGGCCCACGTACATGTCTGCCGTTCCGCGCATAGCCGGCTCGCCCTGCTCCGTCGCAAGCTGCAATGCCTGTTCATAGATACGCCTGGCCTCATGGAGACGACCTTGCGCCAGCCGGATATCCGCCAGGGCAATTGAACCCCCGATGGCGTCAGAAATGTAGCCGGCCCGCTGCAAATGAGCCATGCCAGCGGCATACGAGCGGTACGCCGCCTCAATATCTCCATTCGTCCAGTAGGCAAGGCCCAGGAGCGCCATTGCCGCGCCGCGCCGAAAATAGTCATCCTCCGGTATAAAGTCGAGTGCCTGGTGGGCGTAGGTCACGGTGTTGGCTACATCGCCCCGAACGAGGGCAATTGCGGCACGGTACATAGCGACCGAACCGGGCAGACTGCGAAATTCCGCTTCATCCACGACGACCCTCTCCCCCCTAATCGGCCATCGGATCAAGCCAGCGTTCGGCGTCCGCAGTCGGGCCTCAACCCCCTCAAGCTGCCCACTCTGTAGTAACGTCCCGGCATAATGAACGCTGAGGATGGGCCGGTAGCGGAACAGCTCGTCGGGGAGTGCCTGAAGCCAGCCCAGCAGCGTGGCCTCCTGTCTACTCTGGCGCATGAGTGGCACGGCCCGTTCGATCAGATACGCCGCTCGCTCGAAATCCTCAGCCGCCAGCGCATGGCGGATCGCCTCGGCTGCCAAACCATTCTGCTCGTACCACTCACTCGCCCGCCCATGTAGAACAGGTACCTGATCAGGCTGCTCTTCGCTCAAGTGTGCCCGAAGAACATCGGCGAAGAGATGGTGATAGCGATACCACTGGCGCTTGTCATCCAGCGGAATGACAAACAGGTTGGCGCGTTCTAACTGTTCAAGTATAGCCTGAGATTGGAGATTGGGGATCGGAGATTTACGCTCAATCTCCCATCTCCAATCTCCAACGACGGCATTACACAACGAGCCGCTCAAGCGGTTGAGAATAGAGGTTCCAAGTAAAAAGCTGCGGATATGTTCGGGCTGGCGCTGCAGGACCTCTTCAACCAGATAGTCTACGATATAGCGGTTGTCTCCGGCGAAAGCCTTGATGAATCCAGCCACGTCCGCTCGCCCCCGCATCGAGAGGGCCGCCAGTTGCAGCCCCGCAATCCAACCTTCGGTCCGGCTCTCCAGCGAGGTCACTTCCTCGGCCGAGAGGTCCAGGCCCATCACCTGGTTGAGGAAAGTGGCCGCTTCGCCGGGCGTAAAACGCAAGTCAGCGGCGCGCAGTTCGGTCAGTTGGCCCCGGACGCGCAGTCGGGCCAGGGGCAGCGGTGGATCTTCGCGAGAGGCGATGACCAGGTGCAGTTGGGGGGGCAGGTGTTCGAGTAGAAAGGTGAGGGCGTTATCTACCGCTTTGGCCTCAATCACGTGGTAGTCGTCAAGGACGAGAGTAAAGTGGTCCGGAAAGGTGGTGATTTCATTGAGCAGGACTGTCAGCATCGCTTCGATGGGCGGTGGTTGGGGAGAATGGAGCATTGCCAACACCCCTGCGCCAAAAGTCGGCGCAATCCCTTCGACTTCGCTCAGGACAAGCGTCTGCAAAGCAGCGACGAGGTAAGTCAGAAAGCGGGTGGGGTCGTTATCGCCTTCGTCCAGGGACAGCCAGGCCACTTTGGAAGGATGAAGCGGAAGGCGGAGCGATGAAGGGTTTCTCTTGATTCATCCTTTATCCTTCCGCCGTCATCTTTTTGATTGACCCATTCGCTGACCAGGGTGGTTTTACCAAAGCCGGCCGGGGCAGAGATGAGGGTCACGCTTGGCTTACGGTGGCGACCTTCGTTCAGCCGCTCGATCAGGCGGGGGCGGGGGACGAGAACGGCAAGGCGGGTTTGGGGGATATAGAGTTTTGTTTGCAACACCAACCTTTCCATAGCAGAAAGTATATTCTGGTTACCGAAAATGGAAAAAAGTCGCCTTGTGTTGGAGAAAAATGAGCGGCCACAGCAGGAGGCTACTGCGCGAAAACTGACAACGGCACGTGAAGCTGCTATAATACGAGCCAAAGTCCTTAACCTGGAGAAGAGTGCCGGGACTGGCACGGGAGTTTTATGTTGAGCGAACTTCAGACGAACGTTTTTGAAACAGAGCGACTTCATTTCAGGTGTCTGGTTATGGATGACCTGGATGCGCTCTTTGCCCTTTACCGCGACCCGGAAAACGAGGCTTCGCGCCGGGTAGCCCAGAAGATTGGCATGGCCCTGGAAAAAGAGATGATGCTGGATGACGCCCCGGCGCTCGTATTTTCGATGGATAGACCTGGAAGTTCCGAGATTTAAGAGGAGACAACGCCCGTGAAAATTTTTAGCTATCTCTGCTTCATTATTATAACGTTCAGCCTGACGGCCTGTCAGTCCCCCACCCCCGCCCCTGCCGAAGCTCCGGCGGCGACGGAACCTGCCGCAGAGACGGGGACAAAAGTAGAGAAAGTGGCAGTGCTGCTGCCGGCCAGCCAAACCGACCAGGGCTGGAATCAGCAGGCCGCCGACGCTATGACCCAGGTGCAGCAAAAGCTGGGCTTTGAACTGGAAGTGGCCGAAAACCTGGGCTATGATGACATCACCCCGGTGCTGCGTGATCTGGCCGACCGTAGTTTTGATTTGCTCATCTGCCACGCCAGCGGCTACCAGACCGTCTGCCCGGAATTTGCCAAACAGTCCAGGATCAACGTGGCTGTCGTCGAAAACCCCGGCGTGGTGGGGCCGTATGTGGCCGATGTCGAAACTCAGGCCCAGGAAGTGGCTTATCTGGCCGGTATTCTGTCGGCCAAACTGTCGGCTAGCAAAAAAGTCGGCATTGTCGTTTCCGGCGAGCCGCCGACCTGGAATTTTATGACCATCGGTTTTGCCGAGGGGGTCAAAGCGACCGACCCGACGGTTGAAATTATCTACAGTGTGATTGGCGAAGCAGCCTACGAAGACGCCGCCGGGGCCAAACGTGTGACCGAGTCACAACTGGCGGCGGGCGCGGACATCATCTTTGGCATGGGCGACGGCGCCTCGTTTGGCATGCTGCAAGCCATTCAGGAGCATAATGCCGGCGGCGCTAAAGCTCGCTTTATTGACGTGATCGGCAATAAGAGTGCCGATTACAAAGATGTCCTGCTGACCTCGGTTGTATTCGATTATACCGGCGTTTATGAAGCCATGATCGGCGACATCGCCGCCGGTACTTTCGGCAAAGAGTACCGCATGGATGTGGACCGGCGGGG
>JAAUSP010000522.1 GCA_012032575.1 Anaerolineales bacterium
TTATCATGATTGATGTTGAATCTTTCATCAAAAAATACTAAATCTTAAATAATAATCTTTAAACTCGTAAAGATTTTTAACAACAACTTGGGGGGTTTTTATTATTGCAAATTTAGTTTTCACAACATCCTGTAAAGTTTGTATAAGTTTAAAAATTTTGTTTTGCAATGAGAATCGCCATAAATTCCAAAAAACTCATTTGTAATAAAAGCGTGATGACCATGAGTTTTTGGGAATAGGTTAATTCTTAATTCAAACCCGCCTCCTTCTATTTTCGTTAAACCTAAATTTGATTTCATGACATCCTGTAAACCTTAATTGTCTCAAACGAAATCAAGTCTCTATCAAAAATTATTTCATGATAAGCTGTAAACAATACTGCATTTGGGTAAAAATATAAATACAAAGCATTAAAAATATTTTTATTTGTATAGATTGTTTTAAAATCAACAAAAAACTGCAAAAAATAATCAATTTCTACCAACATAATTTAAAAACCTTTATTACTTTATTTGAAGCATCAACATCGATTGTTTGTTTAAAAAATCCCCTTATCTGCATCAAATATCGAATATTTTTAAAAATCCTTAAATTATAATCAATACAAAGAGTTTGTGTTATCATTTTTTTCTGTTTTTCTTTTCAGCACGGTCCAAGGGGAACCACGCAAACCCATTAAAATAAAAAAATGGATTCTTACCGGATGTTTCGAGATAGAAGCAACTAATCATGCTCCCGATTATACGCTTCGTAATCGCGAATAGCAATCTCTAAATCTTGAATTTTTTCTTCAAGTTCAGGAAAATCAAGATTGCTTAAAATTTGTTTTTTATGAATTTTGTCTTGAATGCTTTCGAGACTTTCGAAAATGTCGCACAATTTGTTGATGACGTTTGATTTTTTAACAGACATAAAATAATCCTTTTCGTATGTTTTAACTCTTTCTTCCACGAAAAACTCCTCGCCTAAATCATTTTTGTAGCTCAAAATCTTTTTCGTCAAAGTTGAAAAGTTCTCCCTGAATTAATAAACTATCTTTATTAACTACTCTTTCAACGATGGCTGATTTAGAGATGCTAACACCTTTAAAACCACGAGACAACTTGAATTTTTGATTTTGAATAAAAATTCGACCAAGGTGCTTAAAAGAATAATTCTTGAATCTTCTTTCTCCATTTAAAAATCCATTCTTGGAACCTGAATAACCTGATTCCAAGAGAATTAGATTTAAAGCAAGAGCGACAAGGTGTTCGTCATAATCAAAGTCATTAATGAATCGAGCTTTTATTGGGGAGACTGCTATGACCTTGTTATGTTTTATTTTATTTGTTCTCCGGGAATCATTATAAAAATGAATAAAAGAGCAAGTTTTTCTTTTCTTGGTTGGAATTGGTTTATCAAAAAAAGAGCATTCCTTCTTTATCTCAAAATTATCAACAATTAAAGCGGTTGAAGGGTATTTCACCCTATAAAGAAGATTGGTCGATTCAGGGTTGAAGACGCGACATTTATTGAAAGAAACATCAAAGAAAGAACCATCGTTTAGTAAGCCCTGAAAAGATTTATTTTTAAAGTGAAGTTTTTTTATTTGGTTTTCCGCAAAAATTATCAACCCCCTTGAAGAAAGGTTGATGAAAAGTTCGTTCCATTTTTGAAGATTTTTTAATAGGGGTTTATCATTTGTGATAAAAAACACGGGAAGCTTTCTATCCCAAGCAAAAGATAAAGCATGAAGAGAGTTTCCTAAAACGATTTCTTTAAACTTGAAAACCCTTAAAGAGTGATTATAAGTCATTAAAGTTTCTTTTTATTTGAGAGAGAGACAGAATAACAAAGACATTCATTATTAGAGATTTTGTATTTAGTGTTTCCTTGGTCTTCGCAAAAGTTGCGACAGGTTTTGTAAAGTTGCGTAATTTCTTCGACTTTTTGATTGGCTTTCGAAGAGGTTAAAATTATTTTTGTGAAACCAAACAAAGCCAAAAAAGAAAAACAAAAAATTACAAAATTCTTCTTGTTTTTATCCAGAAAATGTTGAAACATCGAAAACCCTCCGTGACTCATCAATACACTAAATAGTTTATTTTAGAATAAGCTCTTCTTTTTTCGTTGAATGAGACTTTTTCTTCATAATTAATCGATAAAGACCTTCGTTAAGGGTTTGCTCGCTAATGTATGGAAGCATTCGTTTTAAATCGACATTTTGGTTGGTATTCTCTTATCATAGAGATAAGAATTTCCTCCAAACCAAATGAATACAAATCATAATTTTTCATCGAAGACATACAAACTCCTTAAACGTTTGTTTTTTTCGATAATGTTGAGTTGAAGAAAAGGAATAGCCGACTCTATGTGTTGTATTTTGAAGCACGCGAAACCCATCTGCGAATGAGTATGCTCTAAACATAAAAATTTCTAAAAATAAGAACTCCATTGTAGATAATGAAAGTTTATCATTCAAAAGGCTCCCTGATTTTCCCAAACTCATCAACCAATCCAAATGCTTTCAAGGATAATGGAAATTGTCCGCATTCATTAACAAGAATCAACATTTGTTTCGCAATTTCTCGAATCTCAACTTGTGCATGAATTGAATACCTTAATTTAATGAAGTGATAGAAGCTCCTGAAATTGAACATAACATCCGCGGTCAATTGAATGCCGTAGGGAAGGTAGAACCGAGCGCTCTCCTTGGCGCGTTTGCGAGGCATTCCGGATTGGACGAGGCGCTCTAGGGTTTCGTGGTATTGTTTCAAGGAGCTTTCAAGGTGAGCTATGTATTTCTCTTGCTCGGCAGGAGGCCAGTCTTGCGGAACGTAAAATTTGTCTTCTTTTAGTTCTTTATAGCGGGCCGATTCTGAATTCGTGGAAACCCCGATACGGCTCTTTAAAATATGAATGTGGCTTGCAATGTCCGTTGTAATCAAAAAATGTATCGAAGACTTCTCAAATGGCGTTCCATGTTCGTTCTCCGCCAACATTTTCAAGAGACCTTCAATTCTTGCCTCTTTTTCTAGCGTTAAGTCTCGAGAGGTTGATGTCCAAGCCGACAACGAGTGAGATAGGTCGCCCCCATAAGTCCCGATTAACTCAACTTTGTTCTTATTTTCATCGCTCATCTTCTTCAATCTCCTCTTCAAACAAAAGGTCTTGCTTCCGCATTTTGAAAAACTTGGTTCAAGAAGTTTTCTGTCTTGTTTGTTTGAAGCTCCACAATCTTCTTGTTCACCAACGAAGCATAAAAATAAGTTATAAGAATTTCATCAAATTGCGGGTTTTCAAGAAATCCTGAATGTATTCTTTCAACTCTTCCCGAAGTTCTGTCGAAAGGTTCGCACGCTTTTCGAAATCTTCAAACAATTTTGGATCTATCATGACGGCTCCTTAAAGCAGCCTATAATTGCTGTTTCCGGAATGATTAAAATTTTTGAACTTTGGAACTCATTCTCTTCAATAAAGTGAGAAAAATCATTATTTTAAGCCTTCCGGAATTGTTTTGATACTTTCACGACAATCGTCAGCAGACATCAACAATTTAACGACCATGATGCCTTTTCTTTTTTCAGGTTCGACCGAAGCCCATTTTAATCGAACTTCTTCTTTTTTAATGTCTTCTTCAAGATAATCAATCAATACAAATTTGTTTTTTGGAATGAAATTCATTTTATGCCCTCGCAAAATGCCTTGAAAAGTTTAATTTTAGATTTGTATACAACCACATTAGACATAAAATTTTGTTCTGATTTTAAAAAATTTTTTCATAAACATAATACTCTGTTAAATTACTATGAATACCAAGATGAAAATCTCCACCCATAGATGTTAAAAACAAAAATGCGTTCATAAGAGTTTAAACACCTTAAATACTTTTTTATTATTGATTAAAATTAAAATTTATAAAAAATCTATCTTCTTTATACCATTTAATTTTTTTTGGTTGAATACGAAAAAAGCTGAAAAAGATTAATCCAATAATAAAATGTAATTCTATTCTTCTTCATCCGGCAGAATCTCTTTCTTAATCAAATCATAAATGTCGCTTAATTCATTTATGTTTTCTCGCTTTTTTGCGATACGATAGGCTTGAATTGTTGATTTTATCTCTTCTTTGGTGAGCCATTCGTTTTCAATAAAAGATTTTCGCAAATCTTTCCGACTTTCGGCAAATGGTCGGATACTTTCTTCAATTTCTTCAAATGCTTTTAGGAATTGTAAAATCTTTTCTTGTTTTGTTTGGCTGTTCTTAATGTCGCTCATTTTTGGTCTCCATTGATAAGAAGCTTATAGGTTTTGATAGAGATTGTCAAGAGAATTATTAGGAATGTCTAAAGCTAATAATAAGGTATTTTCGGTATGTATTAAAAGTATCTTGGTTAATTTTAACTTCTTTCAGTGAATCACTTCCCGTATGACCATTTTTGAGACTTTCTTCTTGTAATAAATCTCTTTTTATTTCCCAAATATAAACTTTTTCATTATCGATTCCAATAAGAAATAGTGTTTTCCAATTTTGCTTTAAGGTTCTTAATTGATTAAACCAAAATTGTTTAGATCCAACATTCCAAAGAGAGGCTTTAACTTCAATTCCGTCAATTTCTTTTAAGAAGAAGGATAATTGTATTAGTTTTTCTCCAAAAGAACCAACCAAATTTCTATGTTTTGTAAGTTCTTTAATTTCTCGACAACAATTATTCCAATATTTTTCTTTTTTATCTCTTGCAAAAGAAGCATTTTCTATAACTTCTCGTAAAGCAGTTTTGCTGTTTTCTTGAAAATCAATCATCATGTTGCCTTATTCAACCCATCCATAATTTCCTTCTCGCTCAACGCCCAAGTGGTCGCGGTGTTCTCATAATAGACGCTGAAATCAATTCGGTCAAGCAAATTGATAATTTCAGCGTTTTTTGACCTTAAAATAACCCAAACAAGAGTTCTTTTTGTTCCGGTCAAACTCTCTCAAAACCTTTCCACATGACCACCCAAACAAGGTTATGGCGATGTCCGCCTCTTTTTGGGTTTGACCGCCAAATTAAACCTTTGTTTTCAATTTCTATCTTTTTTCTTTTTGCTTCCCGGCGTTCCCATATTTGAAAGATGGTTCGTAAAGACCCGTTTTCATAAGGCATTCCGTTTTCATCCTCAAAACAAATTGCCGGCAAATCTTTATCCAGGATTAAATGAAAATAAGGATTTAACGAATTGATAAGAGACCACTTCCGCCAAGATTTTGGGATGATGAAAGCGATGAACTTAACATTGGAAAAGAATGCGGAATGATTGAAAAACTTTCTTGATAATGAATTTGCCCGACCGAATGGTGGGTTGGAAAGAACAAATAAATCGCCAAGATTAGATAAATCGGTTTCAAGAAAGTTTTTCTTTTCAATCCCTGAAAACTTTGGGTCAATGTCGTAAGCAATCCAAGGTAAAGCCCCAAACGCTTTCAGAAAGGCGTCCTGTGCCCCGGCGGGTTCCAGAAGGGTTAGACTACCGATAAAGGGTTAGAGCGGTTATAACGCAATCCTGTGCGATATTTGGGCGGGTTGTAAAATTGTTCCCGAATC
>JAAUSP010000523.1 GCA_012032575.1 Anaerolineales bacterium
CCTTGGCGATGTGCTTGTCCACCAGCGCCCAGGAAGGTCGGCAGCGCCTCGAGCACCGTCACCTGCGCCCCCAGGCGGCGCCACACCGAGCCCATCTCCAGGCCGATCACCCCCGACCCGATGACGCCCAGCGTCTTCCGGCACCCCGCCGATGCCCATCAAAACATCTGCGCCCAGGCCGGGGGTAGCGGCCACCAGCGCCCCGGCGGTATCGCCATCGGAGCGCAACAGCACCCGCGCCCCGGCCGTGCGAATCTCTTCGATTAGATTTTGGTGGCGAGGCCGGTCCAGCACAATCACTTGCAGATCGCGCACGGCTTTGTTTTTAGCCCGCGCAATCAGGGCCAGCGTCCAGGCCGCCGGGGCGTCCATACATTCCGGCACCAAAAACTGGCAACCTCTCGATCCACCACGATTTTTTCCATATAAATGGCCGAGGTGGGCGACCACATCGAGCCGCGTGGGGCCACACAGACCACCGAAATTGCGCCGGGATATCCCCGCACCACCGACTCGGTCCCGTCAATCGGGTCTACCAAAACATCCATCTCCGGGCCATCGCCGGTGCCAATAAACTGACCCGTATCCAGCGGCGTATGCTCGCCCAGCCGGCCTTCCTCGCCGACGACAATATGCCCGGCGATGTCGGCCATTTGCAGCGCTTGGGCCATCGCTTCGGTGGCGGCGCGGTGGGCCTCCTTCCGGTTGCCCAGCCCCAACCAGCGGCCCGCAGCCAGGGCGGTCGCTTCGGTCACACGTACCAGATCAAGACCAATATGGCGGGTCGAGACTTGACTCATTTCCATCTCCTGAAGATTTATCTATCAACCGCCTCAAGCAGTTTGGCCGCTTCCCAGGCCAGCATGCCCCCTTGCAAGACGCGCACCTTTGCGCCGTTTTTTGTTTCAACAGATAGGCCGCCCGCTGACTGCGCCGCCCGCCGCGACAAACCACCACAATCTCGCGGTCGGGGGGCAGGGCCGGCGATTCGCCCAGCAGTTTGGGCAGCGGGATGAGTTGCGCCTGGGGAATATGCCCCTGCTCAAATTCGCGCGGTTCGCGCACATCAATCACCAGCGGCGGGGTGGGGCTGTGCATCAGTTCGCTCCACAACTCCTGGGGCGCAATATCGGCCACGCCGTTGGCGGGAATAGCGAGCAGCGGCAGCGGGATAATCTCATCGCTGGAACGTTTGGGCAGGTTTTGACACTCCTTAAAGGCCCGCACTTCACATTCATAAATGCAAGTGGCCGGGTCGAGGATGCGGTGGAAGATATAGCCAATGGCCTGGTCTTCGGCCAAAAAGTGATCGGGTCCAACCTGGTCCACAAAACCGGTAGCCTGCATCAGGCCGTAGATGGGCCGCTGGACCTTCATTAAAAACAAATCACCGCCGCGCTCGCGGCAGGCCCGCAGCAGCGATTCCAGCATGTGGATGCCGCTGATATCGCACTGATTGACGCCGTGCATGCGTAATAACAAGAACCGCTGGCGCGGATTGCGGGCCAGCATCTGGCGAATAGCTTCCTCAACATGATTGACCGCCCCAAAGTACAGGTCGCCCGAAATTTTAACGATGCCAAGCTGAGGACATTGAGGTTTGTGAGGTTGATGGGCAAAGTGCCTGAAGGTTTCATCGGGCAGCACGGCCTGAACCTGGGGCGTACTGGTCTTCATAATATAGTACCCCAGCGACATCAAAATACCGGTCAAAACGGCAAACTGAAGCGGTAGAAATAGGGTCGCCAACAGGGTCACGATCATAATCAGGGCATCACCCGGCGCTCCGCGCCAGAGACGGACCATCTCTTTGCGGTCAATCATGCCGTAGGCTGCCAGCAGCAGCATGCCCGCCAGCGCCGCACGGGGGATATAAGCTGCCAGCGGCGACAGGACCAACATCGCGGCCAGGACAAAAATGCCCGAAAAAACACTGGCCAGCGGCGTTTGCCCCTTAGCCTCGTAATTGAGGGCCGAGCGGTTGAACGAGCCGGAGCAGGCGTGGCCCGACAAAAAACCGCAGGCGATGTTGGCCAAGCCCTGGCCGATAAACTCCTGGTTGCTGTCGAGGCGCTGGCCGGACTGCACCGCCACCGAACGGGCAATCGAGGTGGCTTCGACCAGGCCAATGGCGGCCACCGCCAGCGCCCCCACCGATAAATCGCCGATTAATTTGATATCGGTCAGCGGCAAATCAGCCAGGGGCGGGAGGCTGTTCGGCAAATCGCCAATGATTTTTACCCCCATTTGATCCAGTCCAAACAGCGCTACCACTCCGGCGGCAGCCGCAAGGGTGATAAGCTGGCCGGGCCAGCGGGGATAAAAGCGGCGTAACACCAGGATAATGACCAATGTCCCCAGGCCCAGAGACAAACTGAGAAAGTGCGATTCGGGCAGGCTGAGCGCGATATTGCTCAGGGCATTGATCAGGCCGGATGAGGACCCGGCCTCCAGCCGCAGCAGCGAGCGCAGCTCTCCGACGGCAATCAGTACTCCGGCTCCGGCGGTAAAACCGATGATGACTGAATCGGATACAAAACTGACCAGCATCCCCAGCCGGGCCAGGCCCATCATCAAACGAAACAGGCCGACCATCACCGCCAGCAGACCGGCGGCGGCGATGTATGCCGGCGAGCCGACCGCAGCAACCGGCAGCAGGGTAGACAGCACCAGAATCGAGGCGGTGTTGGTGGGTCCACTGTGCAGGTGATTGGAAGACCCCCACAGCGCGCCGACAATGGCCGCCACGATGGCCGAATAAAGTCCCATTTGCGGCGGCAGTCCGGCCAGGATGGCGAACACAATCGCCTGGGGCAATAGCACCACCGCCACCGTCAGCCCGGCGAGCAGGTCCGCTTGCAGGTAGCTGGAGCGATAAGATTGAAAAATACGAGCCGGTCGGGAAAAAAAATGGGGGATCGGCTTCAGCGCCGCGGCGACAGGGTTAACTTCGGCTAAATTTTTGGGCAGAATCCACATTGCGGAGCCGATCACAGAGTTATTACGTGTTACGTGTTGCGTCTTCCGCTCATCTCACCCAGCACGCAACACGTTTTAGTGAAGACTTACGCAGTCATGTCATTTCGAGCGACGAAGGAGCGAGAAATCCCTTCCAACTCGTCTGGCAAGCAAAATATTCAGGGATTTCTCGGCCTCTGGCCTCGAAATGACATGGGGACTGCGTAACTCATGAGATTTGCCGGTATTGTACCACTATTACAACGGAGCTTCAATTGTGGGAAATGCGGAGGGACAAATCAGGGGTAAGGGGTAAGTCAAGCTTGACCCGTCCGGAGTACCGGCGATAACCTCGCTGAGGGTGAGGTTAAGCTGGCCCTCGGCTTGAGCGGTCAGAGTGAGCGTAGCCAGGGTGAAATCGCCGGCCAGTGAAGCTGTTTGACCCTGGCGGCTGGCGACGACCGTGACCAGTCCGGCCTTATTCTGGATAGATTCTACCGCGACCAGGCTCAAATCGGGGTGGAGGCGCAGATTTTCGACTCGCGCCAGGGCCGGATCAAACTGGAGTTTGAACTGCGCTCCGAACAGCCCCGGCTCGGTGAGGCCGTGAGCTACGATAGCAACCTCGAAACTTTGGCCGGGTTGAACGGCTGCCGGCCCCTGCAAGCTGAGTCCGGTTGGGAGAGGCAAGGGCGGCTCAGGTTGATTGGCGGTTTGACAATTTTGGAGAGTCGCGCACTCCTGCCCAACCGAGAAGGCGCGTCTGACGCATCTAGCGTGGCGTTGAAGCCATCACTGGCAATAACCCGGATGAGGCCGTCGTGAGTGGGCGGCAGTTGGGCGGTATCAACAGTATAGCTGGCCTGGCCGAGACGCGCCGCCAGCGGTAGCCAGGTTTGACCCTGATCGGCGCTGAAAAGTAGGTCGAAAAAGAGAGCATCCCCGTCGGCATCGGCGGCTGCCCAGGTGATGGTTTGCGGGCCGGCCAGGGTTTCGCCGCCATTGGGTGAGAGAACAGTCACGCTGGGGGCGTGATTGCTGGGGGTCAAGGTGAGCAGCGGGGCGTCGTTTTTGCTGACGGTAATTTTGGCGGCGGCGTTGGGGTCAATCTGAGTGAGGGTAAAGAAAAACGGGCTGGGTTCGCTGCTGGGCAGGCCGGTTTCAACATCGGCGAAGCCCACGTCAAAGCAGTGATGAGCCAGGGTGGTCTGGTCGCCGGCCTGCACGTCGAGGCAGTAATCGTCGCCGGGAGGCGGATTGAGGCCCGCCGTGCTGCTGAAACTGCTGCTTTCCAGCCGCAGCACCTCCGGCTCGGTCACACTGCCGTCGGGGTTGATAAAGCCGCTGACCAGCAAAACACCGCTCTGACCGCTCTCTACCGGCGGCTGGACACTGGTCAGCGGCGCGGCGATAGGGTTGGGCTGCAACAGCGGGCTGTTGAAAATTTTGTGGTAGGTATGGGGCGAAATCCAGGGTTGGGTGCAGTAAGCCATCACATCATAAGCCGAAGAAGGGTAAACAATGGGTGGATTGCTGTACAGGTCAATGCCGACCTCCTGTGTGTGCGGCGTTTGCAGGTAGGGCCAGTCGGGGTCAACCCAGATGTCGGCGCCTTCGGCTTTGAAGCAGGCGGCGTCTTCTTGTTGGGTGGGGGACCAGGCGTGCTGCGCGCCCAGGTTGTGGGCAATTTCGTGGACCAGCACCCGCGGCCCGCCGATATCCTGTTCGGGCCGCAGCCCGCCAAAAGCGACCCGGCCCGAATGTGGCCCGGCGCAGGAGGGACACCAGGCCGGGTCGGACGCGCCGCCGTTGTAAAATTGCTGGGGCAGCCAGCCAAAAAGCTGGTCGGGCCAGGTTTCAGCGGGCTGGCTCTGGGTGTAGAGCCAGTAGGTGTGCAGCAGTTGGCGCAGCACTTCGCCTTTGCTCAGCTCGCCCTGCCAGGTCATATCGGGCACAGGCAGGCGGTAATATTCGACGCCGGGGACGGGATACATGCGCTGTAGCCAGTAGTCAATCCCCGGTAGCTCGGGGGGCGTGACCCCTGATAGGTAATGGGCAAGTAGGCCACGCGCAGGGTCTTGCGGATAGCAAAATCTTCAATCAGGGTCAAGCTGACAGGGGGTTGCCCCGGCTGGTCTTGCGGCAGGGCTTCAACCAGAAAGGTCACAGGGCCGGTCATCCAGGCCGGGGGCGGGAAAAATTCAAAGTTGACCGAGTTAGCGAGACTCTGGCGCAGGGCGGGCAGTGCCAGCGAATTAAGCTGCGGCAAGGCAGCGGCGGGCAGAACACGGGTTTGGTTAGCCTGCTCCACTCCATCCTTGAGCAGACGCAGCCGCACCACCAGATCGCCGCCGGGGCAGGTGTCACCGCAGGCGGGATAGACCCGAACCAGGGTATGCCGTCCGGCCACCAGGGGAATGGAATTATTGCAGAAAATATGGGCCGGATGATTGGGGTCCGGCTGGCAGGGGGACAACTCCGGTTCATTAAAAACCTGGATCCCCTGAGTAATTTCCACTCCGCGCAGTTTCAGGGAGACGGAGGGGTGGGGAGTTGGAAGGTTGGAAGGTTGGAGGGTTGGAGGGTTGGAGGTTGGAAG
>JAAUSP010000524.1 GCA_012032575.1 Anaerolineales bacterium
TTCATGCTCGACACCATGCGCCGCATCCGCCAGTCCATTCTCGATGGCACGTTTGCCGGGTACAAGAATACGTTTCTGGCAAGTTATCAACCCGTAAAGAGCAGACAGTAGACGGTAGACGGGGGTTTTCTATCCCTGTCTACCGTCTACCCACATTAAGGAGTTTCCCAAAATGGACCTGTTCCAAGCCCTAATTCTCGGTATCGTTCAGGGGTTAACCGAATACATTCCGGTCTCCAGTTCCGGCCATCTGGTGCTGGTCCCCTGGCTGCTGGGCTGGCCCGACGCGCCTTTTACCTTTGAAGTGCTGGTGCAGTGGGGCACGCTGGTGGGGGTTTTTATCTATTTCTGGCGCGATATTTTGGAAATTGTGCAAGGAGTCATTCAAGGCTTAATTAAAAGGCAGCCGCTGGCCACCTTTGAAGCCAAACTGGGCTGGCTGGTGGTGATTGCGACCATCCCGGCGGTAGTCTTCGGGGTACTGTTCAAAGACTTTTTTGAGTCCTTCTTCTCTGCCCCGATCTTTGTCGGCATTTTCATTGGCGTTACCTCGATCATTCTGGTTATCGCCGAATATTTTGGCTCGCGGCAGCGGCAATTAGAGAGCGTTGGCTGGCTCGATGCCGTTATCGTCGGCTTGTGGCAGGTGGCGGCAATGGTGCCGGGGGTGAGCCGATCCGGGGCTACCATCACCGGCGGGATGCTGCGCGGCTTCACCCGTCCGGCGGCAGCCCGCTTCAGTTTTCTGATGTCTATTCCGGCCCTCGGCGGGGCCGGAGTGGTGGCCTTGAAAGATTTGGTGGAGGCCGGCAATCTTAGCGCCGAACTGCCGGCTCTAACCGTTGGTTTCATTGCCGCGGCGATTTCGGGGTATTTGTGTATTCGCTGGCTGCTGGGCTATTTGCAGGGCCATTCGCTCTACGCCTTTGCCGCGTACCGGGTCATTCTGAGCATCGTAGTAATTATCGTGGCCCTTATTAAAGGATGAAGATTGTAGCGACAAAATGGTATCCTGTCAGGTGATAGTTTAAATTATGTGGTATAATGGGGCTATCTATGTCCCTTTTTTCTATTTTACTGATTGAAAATGAGGTTTCGGTGGCGGCCACGGTCGTGCAAATCATTGGACAGCACTTGCCGGATTGCCGTTTGACCATTACCCAACACGTGGCCCAGGCCATCGCCGAGCCGGAACCGGCCCAGGTAATCCTGCTCAACATTTGCCAACTGGACGACGATGTGTGTTCCACGTTGTCGTCTCTGAGCGAGGTCTACAGCGGTGTACCCATCGTTGTCCTGCACGATGCCTCCGTTCCGCCCGCCGAAGCCGAAGAGCAGAAATTGCTGGAAGCCCTGACCTGGGGGGTGGCGACTTATGTTCCCCTCTCCAAAGTGGGGCTGACCGCCCTGGCCAAACAACTGGCAGCTCAGCAGAGCGACTGGCTGGCCCAGCAGGCGCAAAACGAGCCGGATACCACCTCAAGCCGGCTGCTCTACCAGGCCATCAGCAGCGACACCTCCCACCTGGCCATCCAGATTATTGGGCCGGACCATCGCCTGCGGGCCTGGAACCGGGCCGCCGAAACCTTGTTTGGTCTGGACAAACCCGCGTCCCCCGGCCCATTGGTCGAGAGCCTGCCGCTTTCGCCGGATAATCTGGTTCGCTTGAAAGAGTTTTTAGACCAGGCCCGCAGTAGCGGTGAGCCGCTTTTTATTCCCAACTTTTCGCTGCATAATCCTCAGAGCGAGACCCATTGGGTGCAGTTACACCTCTACCCCATCTATACCGAGGCAACCCAACTGGCCGATATTTGCCTTATCAGCGCCGATGTGACCGATTTGAAACTGACCGAAATTCAACAGGGCCATTACAGTCAGGAGCTGCAAATTTTGCTCGAAACCAGCCGCCAGGTTTCGGGCCGGTTGGAACTGGTCCCCACCCTGGAAAAAATTGTCGAGCAGACCAAAATGCTGCTTAATGCCAACAATGGCCGGATTTACTTTTTGGAAAAAGACCAGGCCATTTTGCAGCCCATTCTCTCAATTGGCCCGCTGCCCGGTCAGGAATACCCCACCGCCATCCCACTGAGTCAAAACCCTATCGGCACGGTGGCGGCGTCGGGTCAGGCCGCCCTGCTGACCGTACCGAGCCAGCCGCCGGAGCATGTGTTGAGTGTCCCCTTAACCGCCTTCAAAGAGATGATGGGGGTGATGGTCATCAGTCGGGTGGGCAAAACACCTTTTGTCCCGGATGATCTGCGGTTTCTGGAAAGCATTGTCCGGCAGGTGTCATCCTCTATTTATAATGCCCGCCGCTTTGAAGAAACCCGCAATAATCTCAATGAATTGACCCTGTTGTATGAGACCAGTTCGGCCATTGCTACGGCCCGCGATATCGGGGCTGTGCTCAGCACCCTCATTCGCCAGATGGTCCAGGCGTTGAATGTTAGTATGGGCCATATTGTCAGTTGGGATAAAAATCGAACCATGGGCACTATCAGGGCAGAATCGCTCAGCGACGCTGCGGCCTCGGCCAACCACAGCGAAATAGGCCGCACCTTCAATTTGACCCAGCATCCAGGGCTGCTGCCCATTCAACAGCAGCAGGCGCTTGTTTTTCAGGTCAATGACCGTAACCTCGACGAGGTTGAACGTAATGAGATGCTCAAACGCGGCTGTGTTTCCCGCCTGTTGGTGCCGCTGGTGGTCAAAGATGAAGCCATTGGCTGGGCCGAACTGTGGGAAACCCGCCAGGAGCGCGTGTTTACCGCCAATGAAATCCGGCTGGCCCGCATGCTGGCTAACCAAGCCGCGGTGGCCCTGGATAATCTGCAATACCTCAAACAAACCCAGCAAGCCCTGGAAGAAACCGACGCGCTCTACCATGTTGCCAATGCCCTGGCCAGCACTCAGGACGCTCAAACCATCATGAGCACCGTGCTGCAAGAATATCTGCGGGCGCTCAATCTCAGGCAGGGCAGCGTCGTTTTCTTTGACTTTGAGACCAAAACCGGGGTGGTCAAGGTTAATTTCCAGGACGAATCGCCCGGTGAACCGGCGGTGTCCCTCGAAGAAACCATGGTCGAAGGCCGGCGGCCTTCGGTCTCGAAGGCTGGCGGCTGCCGCTGCGCAATAACCCGTTGTACGAGCGCCTGATGGCCACCCACCGGCCGGTAGTTATTGACGATACCATGGGCAAATTATTACCCTTCCTGCCCAAAGCCATGCCGCCGCTGCCCACCCTGATTCGCCTGGGCTGGCCGGGCCGGAAACATTATCCCTGATGGTCCTGCCTATCCAGATTCGGGGGGAGATCACCGGAGCGCTGGTGGTGGAAGCGACGCAAGAGAAGCACAGCTTTACCGCCGGCGAAATCGCCCTGGGCCAGGCCATGACCGACCAGTTGGGGATTGGGCTGCAAAACGTGGAACTGTACGAATCTGAATATCGCCGCCGCCAGCAGGCCGAAACGCTGCGCGAGGTGTCTTTTGTGGTTGGCTCCAGCCTCAACCTGAACGAAGTGCTGGAACGCATCCTGGACCAATTGGCGCGGGTCATCAAATATGACAGCGCCACCATCCATCTGATCGAGGGCAAACGGCGGCGGATCATCGCCGGGCGGGGCTTTCCTAACCCCAAAAAGGTCATCGGCCTCACCTTTCCGGCCAAACTGGATACCGATCAGGACGACCCCGGCGCGCTGGTCATTCAAAATCGCCAGCCGCTGGTGGTGGGCAACGTTCCGGCCAGCTACAATGCGCTCAAAAAATCGCCCCAGGAACACATCAAATCATGGATGGGCATTCCGCTCATTGCCCGTGACAAAGTCATCGGTCTCATCAGCATTGATCACACCGAGGCCAACGCCTATAATGAAGAGGATTTGCGGCTGGCCCTGGCCTTTGCCAACCAGGTCAGCATCGCCCTGGAAAATGCCCGTCTGTATGAAATCGAAGTGCGCGAGTTGGAGCGCGAACTGGAGATTGCCCAGGGGATTCAGGAAACGCTGCTGCCGCAATTTGCGCCCAAAGTGCCGGGGCTGCAAATTTCGGGCCGGATTCTGCCGGCCCGACAAATCGGCGGTGACTTCTTCCATTTCTTCCCCATCGGCAATGACCGTTTCGGCATCGCTATTGGCGATGTTAGCGGCAAGGGTATTCCGGCGGCGCTCTACATGGCTGTGGCCATCACCGCCATTGATGCCCAAATTCGGGTTGACCTGGGACCGGGCGAACTGCTCAACCGTCTCAATTATATTTTGTATAACCGCCTGCGTGAAAACAAAATGAATATCGGCTTGCAGGTGGCTACCTTTGCCCCGGTCTCGTCCAGCCAAGCTGGCGAGGAAAGCACCATGATGACCCTGGCCAGCGCCGGCATGATCGCCCCCATTGGGGCCAGCAAGCACAGCTACAAATTGCTGCCGGTCAGCGGCTTTCCGGTCGGGGCGCTTTCGCCGCCGGAACAAAACTATCACGATGACGTTTTTATGTTGGAACCCCACACCACCATCATTTTTACCAGTGATGGTATTGTCGAAGCCCAGAATGAGGCCCGCGAACTTTTCGGCTTTGAGCGATTGGAAGCTGTCATCAATGAAGTGATTGATACCCAGGACGCCGAAACCATTGCCGAACACATCATCAATACGGCGCAGTCCTTTGTCGGCCAGGCCGAGCAGAATGACGACATGACGGTGGTGGTCGTCGTCAAAACATGAGCACTAGCCAGTAATCAGTATTCAGTATCAGTATTCAGTTTTAGTGGCTATTGTTTACTGATCACTGATGACTATTCACTATGCCCGCGAGATTTCCCCTTTTGACATCAATTTATATGGCAGGACTGGCGCTGCTGTTTGTAGGTTTGGGTTTGGCCTACAGTGTCTTTACCCCTGTTTTTGAAAACTCCGACGAAACGTTACACTACCCTTATGTTAAGCATCTGGCCGATGGCCGGGGCTTACCGTTAGCCATACCCAACCAACTCTGGAATCAGGAGGGCACCCAGCCGCCGCTGTATTACGCCATTGTGGCCGCCAGCACCTTCTGGCTCGATACCGACAATATGCTCGAATTGCTGCAGCGCAATCCGCACTGGCTCTTCAGCGACGTGCGGCTGTTGATTAACGACAATCAAAATCTGGTTCTACACGGCCCCATGGATGCCTTTCCCTACCGGCGGGCGGCCCTGGCTGTTCACATAGGCCGCTGGTGGAGCCTGCTTTTTGGACTGCTGACCGTGGGTGGAACCTTTCTGCTGGCCCGCCGGCTTTTTCCCCACCACCTGCCGCTGGTCCTCACCGCCACCACCCTGACTGCCTCAACTCCCCAATTCCTTCGCGTCTCCGCTACTGTTAGCAACGACAGCCTGTCTGCGGCGCTGACGACGTGGGCGGTGCTGACCGCTTTTTGGGTTACAGAACCGTTTACAACAGCAAGAGGACAGGGAGGCGGAGAAGCAGGGGTGACTGCAAAGAGTCCCCTGCTCCCCTGCTCCCCTGCTCCCCTGCGGCATTACGCTCCGCTGCTCTTAGGATTACTCACCGGGCTAGC
>JAAUSP010000525.1 GCA_012032575.1 Anaerolineales bacterium
GACAACCGCTTGGGGAATGTTGGGCAGGTAAGCCACCACCCGGTCGCCCCGCTGAACACCCAGGGCCTTGAGCGCCTGCGCTACCTGGGCGGTTTGAGCGTAAAGCTGTGGCCAACCGATTTTGGTCAGCGAGCCGGTTTCCGGTTGATAGAAAATGGCAGGCCGGTCATCGGTGTGACGGCGAAAGAAGTTCTCACTGTAGTTGAGTCTGGCCCCCGGAAACCACTCGACCCCCGGCATCTCGCGCCTGGTGAGCACGGCGGTGTATGGCGCTGAGGCCACAAGATCAAAGTAGTCCCACAGGCTGGCCCAAAAAGCCTCGATCTCCGTGACCGACCAATGCCATAGCTCCTGATAGGTCAGAAAATTCAGCCCTTTGTTTTCCTTGAGCCAGGCCATGTAGCGGGTCAAATTGGCCTGCTCAACAATCTCGGCAGATGGCTGCCACAATAAACTGCCTTCGACAATCTCGCTCATCTTATTACACCCGGCAATATGCTAACGTTAAAAATGCGCCACAGAGTATGCTGTACTCCCGCGGGTTTGTCAAAGCCTGCGTAGCGGCGGCGTGGGAGCCGCCACTGCTGGCAAATTTGGATCTACTGAAACTGCGTAACTTATATTTGAATGTCAAAACCGAGTCAAAAGAAAATTGTGGATGGAGCGGGCTGGTTTGAAACCTGAAATTTGACCCCCCGATTTTGTGACAAAACTCACTAGAATTCAGCCTGGATTATGTTACAATAAAAACCGAGCAAAAATATTTCTTTAAAGTTTTATTAAATTTTATTGTTAAAAACATCTGCTTCTGACCGATCTTCTTCGTTCATCATTGGCAGCGAAGCCGCAAAACAGCAATATGAAAACACAACTATTTGCTCCCACCTCTTTAAAAACAGTTCTGATTGTGCCGTTTGTTACCCTCACAGTTATGGTCGTGGGGCTGGTCGGCTACCTTTCGTTTCACAACAGCGAGCAGGCGGTCAATGATGTCGCCCATCAACTCCGGGCCGAAATAACCACACGCATCGAAACCTACGTGAACACATTTCTCGACACACCGCCCCGCATCAATCAGCTCAATGCCGATGCCCTGCGCGAAGGATTACCCCCCGCCGATGATCCCACAGCGCTGGAACACCACCTGTGGGAACAAATTCAAAATTTCGAGACGGTTTCCAGCATCTATTTTGGCAATCCTGCCGGCGGGTTGGTTGACGCCGGGCGCGAAGAGGCCCAGGGTAAGCTCTATGTTATTGCCACTGAAGGTTTTAGCCAGGGGACGCTTTATAAGTATGCAACGGATCGAAAAGGAAATCGAACTGAACTACTCGTAACCGTGCCCAGTTTTGATGCCCGCACCCGTCCCTGGTACACCTCTGCCCTCAACCAGAATGGCCCCACCTGGAGTGAAGTTTACGTTTTATCTACCGGGCAGGGCCTGGCTATTGCCGCCAGCCGCCCGGTTTATGATGAACAACAAAAGCTGCTGGGGGTGGCGTCGGTAGATATTTTTTGTCGCATCTGAGCAATTTTTTAAAGAGCCTGACCATCGGCAAGACCGGCCAAAGCTTTATTATCGAACGGTCCGGATTGTTGATCGCTTCCTCCATAGACGAAAAGCCGTTTACCACCCCTGACGGCCAGAAAACGCCCCAACGACTTCAGGCCAGCCAGAGCGCCAGCCCGCTCATTCGGGCTGCGGCGGAAGCCCTGACCCGGTACTATGGCGCTTTTGCCCGGATCACCACCAAACAGCAGCTTGAGTTTGAGTGGTCAGGCCAGCGTTATTTTGTTAACGTGGCCCCGGCACAAACTGACGACGGCATTGACTGGCTCGTCGTAGTGGTGATACCGGAAGCAGACTTTATGGCGCATATCAACGCCAACAATCGGACTACGACAGCGCTGAGTAGCCTGGCTTTGTTGGGTACGGTTATTTTTGGATTTGCCGCCACCCATTGGATCACTCAACCTATCGCCCAACTTAAAAACGCGGCCCAGACTCTGGCAAAAGGAGAGTGGCGGCCCATTGTCAGCACCGGCAGGATTGAGGAAATCAGAGAATTAACCCACGCCTTTAACCACATGGCTGAACATTTACAGCAAACCCTGACCAGCCTAACAACTGAAATATCTGCCCGCCGGGCCGCCGAGACTGCCCTGCAAAATCAACTGGAATTCGTCAGCACCCTTCTGGAAACCATTCCTGCCCCGGTTTTTTATAAAGACCAGGCCGGACGCTACACCGGCTGTAATCGGGCTTTTGAAGAGTTTCTCGGCCACTCTCGTGCAGAGATCATCGGCAAGACAGTCTATGAGTTGGCCCCACAGGACATTGCCGCCAAGTATGCAGCGATGGATCAGGCTTTATTTACCAACCCCGGCGGCCAAACCTACGAATGGCATGTACTGACCAGTAGCGGCGAAACACGGTCGGTCATTTTTAACAAAGCAACCACCAAAGATACTTTCGGTAACATCACCGGGCTGGTGGGGATTATAACCGACATCACCGAGCGTAAATTGCTCGAAGAAAACCGGCGCGAAGTCCGAAAAATGGAAGCTGTGGGCCAACTGGCCGCCGGAATGGCCCACCATTACAACAGCATGCTCACCGCCATTATTGGCTACACCTCGCTCTCGCTACAGATGCTGCCGCCCGGCGATCCTATCACCCGCAATCTGACCCATGTTTTGAATACGGCTGAACGAGCAGCGGTGCTTGTCCGGCAACTGCTGGCGTTTGCCCGCAAACAGCTTCTCCAGCCTAAAACTGTCAACTTCAATGAGTTGGTCCTGACCCTCAAAGATAAAATAGAAAATAGTCTAACCGGCGCGATTGAACTCAACCTGGAACTGGCCCCGGACCTGGGCTGGGTTAAGATGGACCCCGGCCAGTTTGAACATCTTCTGCTTAGCCTGACCGACAACGCATGTGACGCCATGCCCGCCGGGGGCCGGCTGACTGTGACCACCGCTAATATCACTTTGACCTCGGCTGAAGCCGATTTATATCAATTGAATGCCGGGGAATATGTTCTTCTGACAATTAGCGATACCGGCCCGGGCCTGACGGATGAGATCAAAGACCACCTTTTTGAGCCTTTCTTCACTACTAAAGAGGTAGGCCAGGGCACAGGGTTGGACCTGGCTATGTCTCTGGGGATTGCCAAACAGCACGGCGGCCATTTATTGGCCGAAAGCCAGTCTGGACAGGGCGCAGCCTTTACAGTTTATCTGCCCCGGACAACCCCGCCAACGCCACCCGCCCCTCAACCGCTCTCAATCAAGCCATCGTCAGGAACCGAAACCATTCTTTTGGTAGAAGACGAACCGATGGTGCGTGAATTTGTGGCTCAAGTCTTAAACCAGCAAGGTTATACCGTCTTACAGGCCGCCGAAGGCGAAGCTGCCTTACAGCTTGTAAATAGTCAGGCCGAATCGACTCCTCAACTTTTATTGACCAATCTGATTATGCCCGGGTTAAGCGGCCATTCCCTGGCTGCGCGTCTCCGGTCAACTCACCCTGATCTAAAAGTATTATTTTTCTTTGAGTCAACGGGGGGGGCCAAGCCTGTAGCAAGCATACCGGGAAGCGCCTTTTTGGCCAAGCCCTTTAAACCGTCTGTACTCATCCAGCAGGTCCGGACAATTTTGGATAACAGTGCAGCGTCGGCTTAAACAGTCGGCTCAAAATGGATTCCAAGACGCTCTGAACAAAAAGGGTTGGCTGGAGACACGCTTTCGTCCTTATTCCAGCAGCCCCGCCGCCCTGGCTCTGGCCAAAACCCCTTCTGCGGCCCGCATCACGGGAAGATCAACCATTTTGCCGTCCAGTTCAAAAGCGCCGGCCCCGGCGGCCTGATGCGCTTCAAAAGCTTGCGCCAGCCGCAAGGCTTGTTCGATTTCCTGGGGCGAAGGGGCAAAAACGCGATTGATAATTTCGATTTGGTTGGGATGAATAGCTGTTTTACCGGCAAAACCCAACTGCCGGCCAAAGCGACATTCTTCTTCCAGAGCGGCCATATTGGTCAGGTCTACAAACACCATATCAATTGCCTGTAAACGAAAAGCCGCCGCCGCCGTGATGATGGCGCTGCGGGCATAAAATACTTCCCACCCCGCCGCTGTCCGTTGAGCGCCCAAACTGCTAGCCATGTCTTCTGCCCCAAAGATCAACGCCTCCAGCCGGGGGCTGGCCTGGGCAATCTGCCCCACATTCATAACCCCCAGCGCCGTCTCGATCATCGCCAGCAGCCGGATCGAGTTGGCAGGCCAGCCGTACTTAATTTCAGCTTGAGTTAAATAGTCGTTGGTTATGCGAATATGCTCCGGCGTTTCGACTTTGGACACCACATAGCCTTCGGGCCGGGCCGCGATAGTCGCTTGCAGGTCGTCAGCGGGCATGCCCTCCAACCCGGAGGGAAAAGGGCTGGCAAAAGGGTTAAGCCGCACCAGGCGCTCGCGGCGGCCAAAATCGAGCGTCGCCAGGGCTTCGACGATGGTCTCACGGGCTGCCTCTTTGCGGTTAAAAGCCACCCCGTCTTCCATATCCAGAATCAGGCTGTCCACGTCAATCTGGACACACTTGTTGATTTTGCGCATGCTGTCGCCGGGCACAAACAACACCGAGCGCCGCAAACGCAAGGGCGTCTCAGCAGGAGTGCTGGCGCTGCCAATACTCATTTCAGAGTCTTCAATATAGTTACCGGCCATAGTTGCTCCTCCAAAATAGCTTGGTTTATGTCACTGCGAGCCGCAGGCGAAGCAGTCTCCCGCCCCGGAGCGGAGATTGCTTCGGCCTTACGGCCTCGCAATGACATTTTCATTATCGGTGGCGTGCCACAGGTTCGTGAACACTCCTTCGTAAATAGCCCTCACCCCCAACCCCTCGCCCTCCGGGAGAGGGGAGCAAGTCAAGAATTGCCTCTCCCTTCACCCCTTCGGGTGCGCCGAAGGGCGTGGGAGAGGGTTAGGGTGAGGGCTGTTTTCACGCATCGCGTCGGCGGCGGGTGAGTTGTTGACTACCCTGCCAACTCAATATCAAATTCGCCGATCAGAATGTGCGGGGCGGCGGTGTCAACCTCAATATCAAAACGCCGGCCCCAGCGCAGTAAGGTAAAAAGAAATTCCAGCCAGGCCCGTTCGAGATCAGGCAGACCTTTTTCAGCCAGCGTCGTTTCGACCCAGGCCAGGTCGGCCAGGCTGGTTTGGGCGACCGGTTGGTGACACAGCCGGGCCAGATCAGACGCCCACAGCCGCACGGTTTGATCGTAGCTGGCGCTGGCTAACCACTGCCCATCGGGGCTGACGGCCAGGCGCGGTGACCCACCCGGCATGGCCGGTCAGGGTGTTGCAGCAGTTTCCCTTCCGGCACGGCGCCACAGCCGCACGGTTTGATCCCGGCTGGCGCTGGCTAACAACCAGCCGCCGGTATCGCCCGGCAGAGGCAGCGGGCTGAGGGCCAGCCCGACCAGGGCATCGGCGTGCCCGGTCAGCGTTTTGAGGGGTTTGCCGTCGGGCAAGCGCCACAAGCGAATGGTCCTAT
>JAAUSP010000526.1 GCA_012032575.1 Anaerolineales bacterium
AGACCCAGGTGGGCCGGGATCAATTTTCGGTTGGGCACAAGCTCTACAGGTTGGGGTTAAGGTTTTGGGCAAGATTAAAGAATTTTAACAACGACCGGGCAAACGGTCAAAAAACCAGGCCGCTTAATTTTCTTTTTGGGTAACTACTCACCCCTCATGTCATTTCGAGGCCGTTGCCTCAGCAAATCACGGATTAGGAGATTTCTCGCTCCTAACGTCGCTCGAAATGACATGGCTGAGTAGTTACCTTTTTGGGTTAATTTATGGATAAGAGTGATACGTGAGGCGTGATGTGTAAAAAGTCACGCATCACGCCTCAGATATCACGCTACAAACGGTATTTCTGTGACCAAAACGAAGATTACCGCCTACTGGATCACAAACTCATAGGCCGGTTTGTTCGAGTTGTCAGGGTCAACCGTCAGGGTGTACGTACCTGTTTCCGGCAGTTCCACCGGCCCGGTATCGCTGTTGTAAATATTAAAGAGTTCCGTCCGGCCATCCGGGGCGTAAAGAATGAAGTACGTACCCTCCGTTGAATCTTGCAGATCGAACAAAATACTCTGCCCGGCCGACCCTTCGAGCGTGTACGAAGCGGTCTGACCCGGAATTTTGATTTCCCCGCTGACAAACTGCCCCAACTCAATCGGGCCGCCCTCAACCACCGGCGGATCAATATCCCAGACAATAAACTCAAAGGCCGGTTTGTTGGCGCTGTCGGGGTCAACGGTCAGGGTATAGGTTCCGGCCTGCTCCAGCACGATTGGCCCCTGGTCGCTGTTGTAGATGTTGAACACCTCGGTCCGGCCATCCGGCGCGGTCAGGATGAAATAGGTTCCTTCGCTGGTATTCTGCACGTCAAAATAGAGGGTCTGTTCGGCCTCCCCTGCAAAGGTATAGGTTGCCATCTGACCGGGGATTTTGATTTCCCCGCTGGCAAACTCACCAAATTCGATGGGGCCGCCCTCGATCACCGGCGGGTCAATAACCCAGACAATAAACTCAAAGGCCGGTTTGTTGGCGCTGTCGGGGTCAACGGTCAGAGTGTAGGTTCCGGCCTGTTCCAGCACCACCGGCCCCTGGTCGGAATTGTAGATATTGAACACTTCCGTCCGGCCATCGGGCGCGGTCAGGAGGAAGTAAGTTCCTTCGCTGGTATTTTGCACGTCAAAGTAGAGCGTCTGTTCCGCCTCGCCGGCAAAGGTATAAGTTGCGGTCTGGCCGGGGATTTCAATTTTCCCGCTGACAAACTCATTCAGGGTCAGTGCGCCCCCTTCGATAACCGCCGGGGCGATGTCCCAGACCACAAACTCATACTTGGGCTTGTTGGCGCTGTCGGGGTCAACGGTCAAAGTGTAGGTTCCGGCCTGTTCCAGCACCACCGGTCCCTGGTCGGAATTATAGATGTTGAACACCTCGGTCCGGCTGTCGGGCGCGGTCAGGATGAAATAGGTTCCTTCGCTGGTATTCTGCACGTCAAAATAGATGTTTTGCCCGGCTGTGCCGGCAAAGGTGTAAGTGGCGGTCTGGCCCGGAATCTTGATCTCGCCGCCGCTAAATTTACCCGGCTCGATGGCTCCCCCGGCGATGACCGGCGGGTTGACATCCCAGATAACAAACTCGTAAGCCGGCACGTTTTCAGCATCCGGGTCAACGGTCAGCGTATAAGTTCCGGCCTGTTCCAGGACGATTGGCCCCTGGTCGCTGTTGTAGATGTTAAAAACCTCCGTCCGGCCATCGGGCGCAGTCAGGTTGAAATAAGTCCCTTCAGTCGTATTTTCCACATCAAAATAAATGGTCTGCCCGGCCGTGGCTGCAAACGTATAAGTGGCCGTATCTTCGGGCGTGGTAATTTCGCCGGTGACAAACTGCCCCAACGGAATTTCACCCTCGGCACTGACCGCCCCGACCGGCTGAGCCGCCGGCTGGGATATTTGGGCCACCGCCTCCGACACCACCCGCTGGATGTCCTCTTCGCTCTGGGCGTCGTGATACTCACCGCCGGCAGCCTGGGCCATTTCTGCCAGTTGCACCCGGTCGCCCTCGCTCACCCCCAGGCCGATCAACTGCAAATCAAAGTTGATGCCCAGCCGCTCGCTGAGGAGTTGCAATTGGCCTACGGCGTCGGCCTCGCAGGTGTCGAGACCGGCGGTAATGATAATCAGGGTGTTATGGGTGTCACGGGTCAAATCAAAATCGCCGATGGCCTGGACAATCGCCTCGGTCAGCGGCGCTTCACCCGCCGGGGCGACTCCGGCCAGGGTATTGACCAACTGCCCGCCCTGCCCGGTGGCCGGCTCGATCAGGAGTTTGGTATCCCGGCACGGCTCCGCCCCGGACACGCCGCCGCCAAAAACCCGCAGCCCGGCGTTGACGTTGTTGGGCAGGATTTCCAGCTCTTTGGCCAGAGCGGCGCGGGCAATGTCCATCTTGGGCCGGTCATTAATGGTGTCGTTCATCCCCTGCGAGGCATCCACGATAAACTGCCAGGTAGCCAGTGAGGGCGCGGGCCGCAGCCAGAAATAAGCGCCCACCCCGGCCGCCCCCGCCAGCAGGCACAAAATCAGCAGAATCGCCCCACCCAGCAGCAGCCAGGGCATGCGCTGTTGTTGGGCCTGGGCCTTTTTCTTTTTCGACTTGGGTTTGACCACGCCGGGCGTGGTCGGCTTTTCCGGCGTTACCCGGGTGGCGTCCTCGTCGGGGGGCAGCAAATCGGGCGGGATGGGTGCGCCGGGGGCCAGATTGAGGCTACGCTTGAGGCCGTCCACAAAGGCGGCGGCGGTTTGATAGCGCAGGGCCGGGTCTTTGGCCGTGGCTTTGAGCACCACCCCTTGCAGCACGTCGGGAATATCGGGGCTGAAATCGCGGGGCGGCGGCAGCGGGTCGTTGATGGCTTTGAGCATCACTGCCAGCGGCGTGTCGGCGCTGAAGGGGACGCGCCCGGTCAGCATTTCATACAGCACAATCCCCAGCGAATAAATATCGGCCGGCGGGCCGACATCCGCCTGCCCGCGGGCCTGTTCCGGCGACATGTAGGCCGGGGTGCCGATGCCGACGCCGGTCTGGGTCATGCGTTCCTCCATCGCCAGCATTTTGGCAATGCCGAAATCCATGAGGATGGCCTGGCCTTCGGGGGTGAGCATGATGTTGGCCGGCTTAATATCGCGGTGAACCACATTGCGCCCGTGAGCATAACCCAGCGCCGAGGCCACCTGCTCCAGGATGGCGGCCACCTGGTTAAATGGGCGAACCTGGCCGTGCTGGGTCAGGTACGATTTGAGGTCCTGGCCCTCGACAAACTCCATGACCATGTAGTACAGATTATCCTGCACCCCAAAATCGTGCATCTGGACAATGTTGGGGTGGCGCAGGGCGGCGACCGCCTGGGCTTCACGCTGGAAGCGTTCCTTGAAGCCTTCTTCGGCCCCAAATTCCGGGCGGATCACCTTGAGCGCCCGATGCACTGCGAGGCCGGTGTGAAACGCCTTGTACACATCGGCCATCCCCCCCCGGCCCAAACGCTGGATAATTTGATAACTGCCAATCGTCTGCCCGACTAAATCGGCCATGGTTCACCTCGCTGGTTGTCTTGGTAAGGCTGAGGCTGAGGCTAAGGCTAAGCAGGGCAAAACACCCTGACTTTATTTAGAACTCGTCCACAAATAACTTTACTGTGCCAGGAGATTGGAGATTGGAGATTAGACAATCTCCAATCTCTAATCTCCCAAATTGAAAAGTTATTCACGGACAGTTTCTCAGCCTCAGCCTTAGCCTTAGCCTTACATCGTGAGTTATTACTAAAATTGTAATCACTCCGCCGCAAGTTACAATTGCCGGTGGTCAATTGCTGAGTTTTTAAGGTTCGGGTGATGGCTATGATTGTATCATACCTTTCAACAGGGAGGCAAGATAACTTTAGATAGGATTTGTTACCGGCATTCGTCAGGGGGCAGGGGGGGAGATTGGAGATTGGAGATTGGAGATTGGAGACTCAAATCAGCCATGTCATTTCGACCGTAGGGAGAAATCCCCGATAGCTTACTTTTACGTGTTGCGCCCGGGGGACGCTTCGCGGCGACCTTCGGTCTCGAAACCTGTCCTGAGAACTTCCTGAGTTTGTCGAAGGGCCTGTCGAGGGATGACATGAGCCTCAGTAGATCCAAATTTGCCAGCAGTGGCGGCTCCCACGCCGCCGCTACGCAGGCGTGGGAACCTGCTCCGCTTCAAAAATTGGATCTACTGAGCCTGAGTAGTTGCCTTAGAACGTGTTTCTTAAATAAAATCTGCCATGTTATGTCATTCTGAGCGATAGCGAAGAATCCCTACGAGGCTGCAAATTGAGAGAAGTTAGCCGGCATCAAGCTCAAAATCCGATGTAAGAGTCTTTTTACCTGCCAAATAACGTTGTGACAATTATCAGAGGGATTCTTCGCTCGTTCCTCGCTCAGAATGACATTTAAGAAACACGTTCTTACGGCGGCGGCAGGGTGGCATAATACAGGTCTACGGCGTCGTCTTCGACCTGCCAGACAAAGTGGCGGCGGCCTTCGGCGTCTACGGCTACTTTGGGGCCGGGGCCGCTGTTCAATGCTTCGGCCAGAATTTGGGGGGCGCTCCACCTGCCGTCGGGCTGCTGCTGGACGTAGCTGAGGTTCTGGCCCTGCCAGGCCACGTGAGCCAGCCCCTGACTGTCAACCGCCAGGCCGAGGCTGGTGGAGCCGCTGCCCGGCTGCCCGCCGGTCAATTCGCTGACCTCGCCCCAGCCGTCCGCCGGAGTCCAGCGGCGGTAGAAAATTTTACCAAACCCGGCCCAGACCAGGTGAACATTGCCCTGCTCGTCGGCCAGCAGGTTGAAGGGGCCGTTCGGTTTGGTGGCCTCGTCGGTCAGGCTGGCCGGGTCTGACCAGCTCTGGCCGCCATCGCTGGAAAGGCGATGCTCCAGGCTGAACGGGTCGCCCTGGCGCACCCAGACGGCGTGGAAAGCCCCGGCCTGGTCCACCGCCAGGGCCGCGCCGTTGACCGTTTTGAAGCCGTCGGCCAGCTCGGTGTCGGCCAACTTGAGCGAACTGGGCGGCACTTCATACAGGGAAACCAGCGCGCCGGCGGCGGTAAACTTGGGGTCATAGCGGGCCGTCACCTGGCGAGCCTCGACCTGTTCCGCCTCGGACCAGCCCTCGCCGGAGCGGCAGCGCATATAGAGGCCAATGGTGGCCGGATCACGCGAAACCCTGGCTCCGTGCCAGAAAGCGCACACGCTGCCATCGGGCCGGCGGACCAGTTTGGGCGGCAAAACCGAGATAAGGTCAAACCCTTCGCTCAGGTTGACCGCCTCGGACCAATCGCCGGCCGGGCCTGAGCTGGCGGGCCAGAATATCAAAGCCGCTGCCGCTGTGCAGGGTGTTATCCCCGCCAGACCATGTGCAGCGTCCCCTCGCCGTCAAAAAGCACATCGGCAGAGTCGGATTGGCCGGGGTTGTCGCTCAGGTTGGCCGGGGCCGACAGTTCAGCCGCCGGGGCCGGGGCTGCGGTAGCGGTCGGGCTGGGCA
>JAAUSP010000527.1 GCA_012032575.1 Anaerolineales bacterium
AAATGTTTCCGAGGATGGGCGCGACCAGGTTGCTGGCATCCGACAGGTCAGCGACCACGCCCAGCAGCGTGCCCAGGAAAGTTGCCAGGAAAACAAACACGGCCAGGCGATTGCCCGATTTTGCTCAATCTGGGCCAACTCCTTTAACTGAGGATCGTTCAATTCGGTTTTGGTGCTTTTAGCGGCGGGTTTAGCGGGAGCGCCTGGATTGGGTGGGGCTGGAGCAGGCTTGGCGGAAGACTCGCTCGATTTTTCCTCTCTCCTCAGAAATTTGGGGTCTGATTTTTCGCTGTCGGGGTTGCTCATGAGATACCTTTCCAGTCTGGATAGAAATTGTGGTTAGAATTGGTTTTTGGATAACAAAAAAGGAGGTTGCCTGGGCAATAGAGATATTAAAATCGAATAGGGTGGAGCGGCACATTGTGGCCAGCAGAGGTAATTGACAAAGATTTTGAGCGAGGCATACCGGTAGGAATCAAAGAGATTGGTTGAAAACAAGATTAGAAACAGATGGTCTCTGAACAATTATGGCATGAACTTGCTAAGCGAGTGTTAAAAATTTGTTAAATTCATTTAACCAAACTATTCAGCCATCCCTGCGCACTGACCACCTGAATGTGTGTAGAAATAATATTACCCCTTTGAAATCTCAAAAATGATTATCTTTAATCAAGATTTTACAAAGATTTAATCCGTACTTAATCTTCTGTTAAAATCCGGCTCTAAAATTTGCTTGACGACGCTGAATTTCAGCATAACTCGGTGGGAGGGTCTGCTGTAGCCCTCGCCAATAGACAGGAAAAGGCACGATGGTTATTGACAAAAGTAAACTCGAAATGCTCATCGAACAAATTGAAAAATTTACCGGGACGCCAAAGCAACTGAAGCCGTCCACCAAGCTCGTTTAGCTGTAGTCCATCCTTCCTTTCAGCTTAGCGCACAGAATCTGCTGCACTATGTCGCCCTGCGCCACCACGATATCAGACCGCTGCAAATGGAGTTGGCTCAACTGGGGCTATCCTCTTTAGGCCGGGTTGAGGCCCATGTGATTCCCAGCCTGTATCTGGTCCACGCTGTTTTGTGCCAGTTGGCCGGCCGCGAAAGCCATCTGCCCTACCCGGAGTATGAATTTGTTCAGGGCCACCAATTTTTGGAAGCCAACAGCGCGGCCTTACTGGGTCAGGCTCCTCAGAATCGCAGTGTCGAAATTATGGTTACTATGCCCAGTGAAGCGGCAACTGCCCCCTCGTTTGTTGAAACTTTGCTAAGCGATGGCATGAACTGTGCCCGGATAAACTGTGCCCATGATGATGCAGAAATATGGGGCCAGATGATCGAAAATATTCATCAGGCCCGGCAGAAGCTGGGGGTAGAGTGCCGCGTGTTGATGGATTTGGCCGGACCCAAATTGCGGACCGGCCCCTTAAAGCCTGGCCCTAAATTTGTACGTATGCGCCCGCAGCGGGATAAACTGGGCCGGGTCACTCGACCCTGCTGGGTTTGGCTGGGGGTGGCGGGCCAGCCTGTTCCTGCTGACGCTGAGGCCTTTATTCCGGTTGCCGCCGATTGGCTCGACCAGCTTGAGGAAGGCGACCAGCTTCTTTTCACCGATACACGGGGCAATCGCTGCACCCTCTCCATCCAAAATAAGGACACTGCCCTTCCTCACGGCTGCTGGGCAGAAATCTATCGGACGGCTTATCTCCAAACTGGCGACATCTTACGCATTACCGGCAAAACAGGCCCAATGGCCGAGACACAAGTGGGGGAACTACCCATCCTGGAACTGCCCATTCTTTTGAAGAAGGATGATCTCCTGATCATTCACAAAGCAGACGAGCCAGGTGAACCGGCCCAATACAGCCTGGAGGGCAACCTGCTCCAGCCGGCTCACATCTCCTGTACGCTGCCTGAAATATTTACCAAAATAAAGGTCGGCGAGCCGATCAAACTGGATGACGGCAATATCGAAGGTCTGATTGTAGATGTCTCTGCTGAAAAAATTACGGTTCGTATCACCTATGCCAAACCCAACGGCAGTCGCCTGCGTGCCGATAAAGGCATCAACCTGCCCAAGAGCCAATTGGGCATCAGCGGTTTAACCGAGAAAGATCGCCTTGACCTGGATTTTGCCGCCCAACACGCTGATATCATCAGTATGTCTTTTGTTAATGAAGTGGATGATGTGCTGGCTTTACAGGCAGAATTGCAAAAGCGGGGAGCGACCGATAAAGGCATTGTCCTCAAAATCGAAACCCGGCGGGCCTTTAACAATCTGCCGATGTTGCTCCTAACCGCGATGTCACACTACCCCGCCGGGGTGATGATTGCCCGCGGCGACCTGGCGGTCGAGTGCGGCTGGAAACGGCTGGCCGAAATTCAGGAGCAAATTCTGTGGCTGTGTGAAGCTGCCCATTTGCCGGTTATCTGGGCCACGCAGGTGTTGGAAAACCTGGCTAAAACCGGGCTGCCCTCTCGCGCCGAAATCACCGATGCGGCTATGGCCCAGCGGGCTGAGTGCGTTATGCTCAATAAAGGGCCGGGAATCCGCCAGGCCATTTACCTACTCAACGAAATTTTGCAGCGCATGCAGGAGTACCAAAACAAGAAAACAACCATGCTGCGCCAATTAAAAACCGATACCGTTGTGCTGTTTGACGAGATACCCGAATAGACCTCTGTGCTAGAGTCGAGCAGCTCATACGTCCATCTGTTAGACCATAAAGGTATCGTTCATGGTCACTACTTTGACCGGGCCGGGCATGTCTATGATGCGGGTTGGGCCAGGGTTAAAAACTGGCAGCCTGGTGAGGGCTTTTTGTGGCTTCACCTTGACCGGAATGACAGCGGGGTTAGAACCTGGCTGGAGGCAGACTCTGGTTTGGAAAGAGGCGTCCGCGAAGCGCTGTTGGTTGAGGAGCCGCACCCGCACAGTTTGATTGTTGGCGATGCGCTGGTGGTGTTTTTGCGGGGCGTCAATCTCAATCCAAACGCCAACCCTGATGATCTGGTCACAGTTCGTATCTGGCTGGAGGTGAGTCGGGTTATAAGCCTGAGAGGGCCACGTCTTTTAGTGGCCCAAGATATTGACGACCGCATCAAGATGCACGGCGAGCCGGCCACAGCCGGTGATTTTCTGGTGATAATGGTCAGCCGGCTCCTTGACCGGCTCGGTTCTGTGCTGGAAGAGATGGAAGACCAACTTGACTCGCTAGAAGAGGATTTGTTGGATAATGCGCTGAACAAGGAATTTCGGTCAACGCTGAGACGTTTACGCCGCCAATCTATTGCTCTCCGCCGCTATATTGCTCCCCAGAGTAATGTCATCAGCAACCTGGCTCAAGAGCGCGTCTCCTGGCTAACCGACCTCCACCGGGCCAGGCTAAGGGAACTGGCACAACGCAATCTTCGCTACGTCGAAGACCTGGGGGCCATGCGTGAGCGGATCATTGTCATTGACGAAGAGCTATCAGCCTTGACCAATGAACAGATCAATCACACAATTTTCATTTTATCTATTATCACGGCCATTTTTCTGCCGCTGAGTTTCGTTACCGGTTTGTTGGGCATCAACGTAGGCGGCATCCCAGGGGCTACTTCTGAATGGGGCTTCATTGGTGTTTGCGCCTTTTTAGCCCTCATTGTCGGCCTGGAGTTACTTCTAATTTACCAATTCCTCAAAAAGAGGCAGGTTTGATCGGCTACCCAAATCATTAATTGTCAATACCCAAAGAGCATCATGTCTGAAATCGTCAATGGGTTTAAGTATTTACCATGGAGGAACCTACATGCAGACCAAACAACAATCCACGCCTACTCTTATGACCCCGGAAGCCTTCCGCCAACGGCTTGAACATAATCTGTATTACCATCGCGGCCAGGCGATCCAATCGGCCAGTGTGAATGATAAGTATATGGCCCTGGCCTATACCGTGCGGGATTACTTGATTGACCGCTGGCACAAAACGGTAGATGCCTACTATGAGGCCAATCCCAAATTTGTTTACTACCTGTCGGCGGAGTATTTGTTGGGGGCGCAGCTTAGCCAAAACCTGCTCTATTCAGAAACAACGGATATCGCTCGCCAGAGTTTGGCCCATAACGGTGATAATTTTGAGCAAATTTTCAACGAAGATGTCGAACCAGGCCTGGGCAATGGTGGCCTGGGCCGGCTGGCTGCCTGCTTTATGGACTCGCTGGCCACCCTGGATATTCCCAGCGTGGGCTATGGCATTCGCTACGAATTTGGCATCTTTAACCAGTCGTTTAAAAATGGCTGGCAAGTTGAAAAGGCGGACCAGTGGCTGTCACTGGGCAATCCGTGGGAATTTCCCCAGGCAGATAATCGGGTCGAGGTAAAATTTGGCGGACGCACTCACCATGATGTGGATGAGCAAGGCCATTTTCGGTCTCACTGGGTGCCCGGCCAAACCATTTTTGGGCAGCCCTATCACCTGTTAGTCGCCGGGCTACAAAACCAACACGGTCAATATGCTGCGCTTGTGGCAAGCCAGGGCCAGCACCGAATTCGACTTTCACCTTTTCGACGCCGGCAATTATGCCCAGGCGGTCGAACAAAAAATCTATTCCGAAAATATCAGCAAAGTCCTCTATCCCAACGACAATAACTCACAGGGTCAGGAGCTGCGCCTCAAACAGCAGTACTTTTTTGTGGCCTGCTCGCTCCAGGATATTATCCGGCGCTTCAATCTGCGCAATGACGATTGGGCTTTATTCCCGGAAAAGGTGGTCATTCAGCTTAACGATACCCATCCGGTCATTGCCATCCCGGAACTGATGCGCCTGCTGGTGGACGAAAATCTGTTGGGCTGGGAGGAAGCCTGGGCCATCACCCGGCAAACTTTTGCTTACACCTGCCATACCCTCCTGCCCGAAGCATTGGAAAAGTGGCCGGTTCGACTGCTGGCCTGGTTGTTACCCCGCCACCTGGAAATTATTTACGAGATCAACCGCCGCTTCCTCATCGAAGCCGAAGCCAAATTTTCGAGCGATCCCGGCTGGGCGCAGCATTTGTCCATCATTGAAGATGGCGCGGAACCCAAAGTGCGGATGGCTCACCTGGCGGCGGTGGGCAGTTTTTCCATCAACGGGGTGGCCGAACTGCACTCAACCCTGCTGAAAGAGCGAGTTCTGCACGATTTCCACCGGCTGTGGCCGGAAAAATTTAACAACAAAACCAATGGGGTCACGCCTCGGCGCTTTGTGAAGCTGGCCAATCCCCAACTGGCCGATTTGATCAGCGCCAAAATCGGTGACACCTGGCTGAACAATCTGGAACAACTGCAAGAGTTGGAAACTTACGCCGATGATGCGCAATTTTGCAGGCCTGGCGGCAGGTGAAACGGGCCAACAAGCAAAGGCTGGCCGATTACATCCTCAAACAACAAGGCATAACCATCAACTCCGATTCTATGTTGATGTTATGGTTCAAAGCGCTGCATGAGTATAAGCGGCAGCATCTCAAGGCGCTGCATATCATCACCCTGTATAA
>JAAUSP010000528.1 GCA_012032575.1 Anaerolineales bacterium
AGATTGTCTGGAAATTCTCATTCACTGCGTCAAAGGCTTCTTTGAAGGCGCGCTGCCGCAGGGTGGTGAAGTTTTCGATTCGCAAGAGCAATTCGGTGCGCTCTTCATCCAGCGTGGTGAGCTTTTGGCTCAGCTCTTCCAAGCGCGCCTGGGTTTTCTCATATTCTGCCAACGCCAGCATATTCACAGGCTCCATCGCCTGAAGCCGCTTCTGGATGGAGCGCAGCTCATGCTGGAGCGCAGCCAGCTCGGTGCCGTCGGGGAATTTCGGGCAGCGGATTCGGCAGATCGGCGCGCTGAGCTGTCAGCTGGGCTTGCAGGGTAGCTAGCTCCTGACGACGAGTCTGCTGGGTTTCGAGCAGCTTTTGGCGCTGCCATTCCTGCTGCTGGTAGGCGTAGGTCCGGCTGGTCACCAGTACCCGGCAGCGGGGGTAAGCGGCGACAAAATCTTCGACCGCCCCTTTGAGCTGCTGACGGCGCTGGCGGGCTTCGGGCACTTCGTCCAGCCCATCCAGCAGTAACAGGCCGCCCTGCTGCAGCAGTTCCTGCTGCAAATGCGGCGCGAAATCGGTCAGGGCGGCCGCCTCCAGCTCAGCCACAATAAAATTCCACAGGTGTCGGGCGCTAGCCGGCTGGCCTGGTTCCGGCAGACCGCGTGCGGCGCAGTCGCGCAGGATCACCCGCACCGGCAGCAGGGGACCGTGACGCCAGGGCTGCGCTTCGTCTTCATCCTCGCCCCTCATCATTGGGGCAGGGGCGCGGTCAGGTGGGTCAGGTTGGCTTCGGATCGGCCCAGGCTCTCCCCGGCCAGGCACATACGCCAAAAAATTGACAGGGTACTCTTGCCGCCGCCGGGATCGCCCAGCAGCACCAGCTTGCGCTGCTGATCCAGTTGAGCCAGGGCCGACAGCCGGCGCGTTTCCCGCTCCGGCGCTTCACCCCGCAGCAGCCGCTCGTGCGACTCCGGCGTGAGGGTCAACAGCGCCGTGTAGACTTCTCCCAGATTGAGGCTGGCTTTGGCTGCATTGCTGGCCGCCTTGGGGTCTACCCCGGCCAGGGAGAGGCGGCTGGTGGTTTCAAACAGGTGGCTCAGATAAGCGGTTCGCAGCGAAGCGGCGTCAGGGCCGATCGGCGGGTGAATTATCTCCTGCTTCTCAATGTATGTTCCGCCCCCCAGGTCAATCAGACGGTTCTGATCGCCGGCAATGACATTGCCCTCCACCGACTTGCCCACATACACTCCCTTTTCGCCCACCGCCACCGCCCCCTGGCCCTGAGCTATCGCCCCGGAGCCGGTTAGCGTGGCCTGAATCGCCGCCTGCTTCTCTAATAGCTCTTTCAATGCGGCTTCAATCTGCTCGTTGGACAGAATCCCCCGAAAGCCTTCCTGGGCGGCGATAGCCTGCTCGATCCTGGCCAGTTCGGCTTTGAGTTGGTCTGGGGTGTTGTCGGGTTCGCTCATCGGTCTGTCTCCTTCGTAAATGGCCCTCACCCCCAGCCCCTCTCCCAGAGGGCGAGGGGAGCAAGCCAAGAGTCCCCTCTCCCACCGGGAGAGGGTTAGGGTGAGGGCTGTTTTCATTAGCGCTGGCGTGTTCTGGTTCGTGAACACTCCTTTGCAAATGGGCATCCCGGAGTCCAAAAGCGCAGCTTTTGAATTCTGGTCGCAAAAGCTACGCTTTTGGACTCCATTTTCATTGGCGATGAGGCGAAAGATTCTTCGCGTCTTCGCCTCATCGCCTCATTTTCACGCTTCGCGTCGGTGGCGTGGCCCCCGCTCGTGAACCCTCCTATCGGATGAGGGGTTCCTGTTGGGGCTTAGAGGCCGTAATAGTAATCCCAGAACTGCATCAAATCTTCCAGCAGCGGGAGCGAGGCCGGGATCAGCCCGGTGCCGTAATGCGGATCATACCTTTCAGTATACTCCCGCCCGACGCGATAGGCATACTCGCCGGCCTGCTGGGGCGACAGCATACATTGCAGGGCATATTCAATCAGCAGGAGACCCCGACTCTGAACGATACGGACGGTATTGCCACCGATCCGCTGGTACTCATTCTGAACATCTCTGACCCGGTTTAGATTGGTTCGCAACGCCTGTGACTTTTCAAGCGTGAGATTTTCCAGGTAATGGCGCATGGCCGTAATAGCCTCGACGCTCAGGGACAGGTAAAGGGTCCAATTCGCCTCCGTCACATATTCGGAGCGAGGCGCAGCCTCCATTTTTCCTGGGTGCGCTGGGCCAGAAAAAAGACAAACTCATTGGCCGTTTCCGGTGTTTTTGCCAAACTTTTCAGGCTGGTCAGCTTGGTGATCGAGAAATAGGTGGTCTGTCCCTGGCGCAGGGCCTGGGTCATTTCCGCCAGTTTGGCAATTTTGGCTCTATCTCCGGGGGGAATGGGGCGTTGGGCCATTTTCTTAACCTCACCTTTTCTCAGCTAACTGCAAGATTATTCACAAAAGCCAGCATCGCGTCAATCTCAGCCTGGCTAAACCAGCGTTCGACCGCATCCTGGCCAAAATTGGTCAGGGGTGGATCGTACAGGTCGGCCACGTCCAAACGGCGCTTTTGCAAAAAGACCGTTTCGACCGCCCGCAGGAAGCGGACCTGGTCGGCGTTGAAAGGCTGCCCGGCAATATACGCGCCAAACCGGCGGCGGACAATATCCTGATAGTCGGGCAAACCTGCCAGCCCAAACAGGTGACGCAAAAAGGCCAGCAGGCTGTCCACCTTGACCGCATACGCCTTGCGCACATTGGCCTCGGTCAGGTACAGCTCGCCACCGCCCAGCGTTTGCCGCAGGGTCCGCTCCAGGGCCAATAACTGCTCATCGCTGACCGGCTCGCCCCGCTCGATGGCCGCGAAAATGGGATTGTCCACCACCAAATCCAGCACCCGCTGCTCCACCTGCTGCCGGTATTTTTCCACAAAGACCGGCTGGCCCCGCTCGGTCAGAATAATGTAACCCTGCATGGCCACAAAATCGGGCAAGTCCAACTGTAGAAGATCATTTTTCCGTTCCGCCCGGTTTTTCATTTGATCGGCCAGAGCTGTGATGATTTGGTTCAGTTCAGCGACACTGGCTCTAAGTAAACTGGGAGTCAAACAGAAGTGGGCTGGTTCCCGCCGTACCGGATCTTCAAAGACAAAATTGGGTAATGTGCTGACATCCTCGGCGATAGACTGAGCCATAGTTATAGGGTCTTTACCCGTCAAAATTTGTAGTTTCAATCGCTCGACCTTGTGGGTGAAGGTTGTACCCGGCACATCTACTCCGGACACGTAGCGCAGCAGCGGCCCCACTCGATTGTGCAGGACTTCCAGTTTGTCTTCGGTCAGATAGCGCCAGAAACTATCCTGCCAGGCCGTCTCGATCTCCGGGTAAACCCGCTTAACCGAGTAGGAGTCGAGGGGAATTTGGGCAATCTGGGCGCGCAGATCGGCAATGACCCCCTGGGCTTCGGTAGATTGCTGGTCATTCAGATAATGGGCTAATAACTTGAGCCGGGTGTTAAACAGGCTGACCAGCACCGGCAAACTCTGCGGCGGCTGGGCCTGGGGGTCCTTGTTGAAGTTGTTCTCCCAGAAATCAATAATTAAAAACTTCTCTTTGCGGCCTTCCGGCAGCCAGTCAAGATGCCGGCAGGCTTCCTGGTTGCGGGTGCCCCGGCCAATCATCTGGGCCAGCTTGATCGGCGAGTGAACGGGCCGCAAAAAGACCAGGTTGACCGCTTCCGGCACATTCACCCCCGTCTCCAGCATATCCACCGAGATGGCGATGCGCGGCAGGTTCTCCTTCTTGAACCGGTCAATCAGCGTCCCCTTGTACTCCGATTTGTAGGTAATCACCTGGGCCAGGCCGGGATGCTGCGGATACATCTCCTCAAACACCGCCTGCAGCCGCAGGGCGTGCTCCTGGGTCATCGCAAACACAATGGTTTTGCCCGGCAGTTGCCCCGACTGATCTTTGAGGCAAACTTGCCAGATTTCCTCCCACTGTTTGCGCAGGGTGTCCTTGTTGCTGACCCGCACTTCCAAATCGGTCCCGGAAAAGTCCAGGTCATCCGGCTCCAGCCCCTGCTCGATCAGGGCGTTGCGCTCCTCCTCGCCCAGGTCAAGGCCCCGGATGCCCTGGCGCTGGAACCGGGTCTGGGCCTGGTACAGGTCAAAATCCACCAGGTAGCCGTCGCGGATCGCCTCGTCCAGGGCATACAAAAAGGTCGGCACACCGTCGAAACATTCAAACTCGTTAAAGGTGTTGCGCTCAATAAAATCAGCCGGGGTGGCGGTCAGGCCGATCATGCGGGCGTCAAAATAGGTCAGCACCTCGTTCCACTTGTTAAAAATCGAGCGGTGAACTTCGTCAAAGATGATCAAATCGAAAAAGGCCGGGGTAAACTGCTGAAAGCAGTTGCTCAGGGTTTGCAGCGTGACCACGTACAGCCGGTTGGTGGTGTCAAGGTGGTGGCTGTAAAGGCGGGTGCTCGGTTCGTCGGGGATGTGGGCCTGAAAGCCCTCGGTCAACGCCTGCTCGACCAGGGCATCCCGGTCGGCCACAAACAGAATGCGCCTGGCCCAGTTGCAACGCAAAAACAGCTCCACCAGCGACATCGCTACCCGCGTTTTGCCTGTGCCGGTGGCCATCACCAGCAGCGCCTTGCGCCGGCTCCGCTCAAACACCTCGGCCACCCGCCGGATGGCGTGCAGTTGGTAAGCCCGGTTGGTAATGGCAGTGTTAATCGTCGCCTGGCTCAGAGGGTCTTATGCTGGCGCAAATAGAGCAGGTTTTCCAGGTCGAGCGGCGAGAAAAAGCCTTGCACCAGCCGGGGGTTGGCCTGGTCCCCCTCCCAAAAGTGGATCTCGTGACCGTTGGTCATAAAGGCAAAGGGCGGAAAACTCTGCCGTTTGGCGATTTCGCTCACGTAGAACCCGGTTTGGGCCTGGGCCAGCCGGGGCGCGGTGCTGGTCCGCTTGGCCTCGACCACGCCCAGGACCTCGCCGTTGGACCGGTAAAGGGCGTAGTCGCTGATGCCGGTCGGCAGGTCCAGGCTGTAAGAGGCTCCGCGCTCCCGCAGGCGTTTCAACGTGGTTTCGAGCTGTTTCCAGGCTTGCGGGTCAATCCCGTCCACCGGGATTTCCAGGCCCACCTGGTCGCGGTTGGTCACATCCCAGCCGGCTTTTTTCAGCGCGGGGTCAATCAATTCTCGGCGGGTTTGGGCTTCAGTGCGAGTCGGCAAGGTTCAACTCCTGCTACAAGTATCCCACAAAGCGGTGAGGTTATAATTTTATGTCGGGCCTACCTATTCTATCATAGGATGGGGCGGCTTACAAGCACCCCGGCTCATTCACCCGGACAGCGGGGAGGGGGGGTGTTCATCGCCCGCAGAGGGGGGGTGGAATCGGCGCTCGAAGGGGGGCTGTTTGCCCGGCGAGTCATGCTGAGTCGAGCGGCGAGTCATGCTGAATCGAGCGGCGAGTCATGCTGACGTCGAGCGACGAGTCTGCAGTGAGCG
>JAAUSP010000529.1 GCA_012032575.1 Anaerolineales bacterium
AGTGATGATGGCCGGGGCCAGTAAACTGGCGGCCCGCCTGCACGCCGAGGGCAAATTCGACGGGGTACTGGGGCTGGGCGGCTCCGGCGGCACGGCTATTGCCACCGCCGCTATGCGCGGCCTGCCGGTTGGTCTGCCCAAAGTGATGGTGTCCACCGTTGCGTCGGGCGACGTGCAGCCCTACGTGGGGGTCAAAGATATTTGCATGATATATTCGGTGGTGGACATTGCCGGGTTGAACCGGCTGTCGCGCCGGATTCTGGCCAACGCCGCCGGGATGGTCTGTGGGGCGGTGGAGGAGGCGCGAAGAGAAGAGGAGGCGGGGACGCGAGGAGAAGAGGATAAACCCCTGGTGGCGGCGACGATGTTTGGGGTGACGACAGCCTGCGTCAATATGGTCCGCGAGAAGCTGGAAGCGAGCGGTTACGAAGTGCTGGTTTTTCACGCCACCGGCAGCGGTGGGCAGGCGATGGAAAGCCTGATCAGCGCCGGGTTCATCAACGGGGTGGCCGACATCACCACCACCGAGTGGTGCGATGAACTGGTCGGCGGGGTGCTCAGTGCCGGACCGCACCGGCTGGAAGCGGCGGCCAAAGCGGGCCTGCCCCAGGTGGTTTCGTGCGGAGCGCTGGATACGGTCAATTTCTGGGCCATTGAAACCGTGCCGCCGCAGTTCAAAGAGCGGACGCTGTACAAACACAACGCCAATGTCACCCTGATGCGGACCACGCCCCAGGAGTGCGCCGAGTTGGGCCGGATCATTGCCAGCAAGCTCAACGGAGCCACCGGGCCGACGGTGCTGTTCATCCCGCTCAAAGGCGTCAGCGCCATTGACCAGGAGGGCCAGCCTTTCTACCTGCCCGCAGCCGACGCCGCCCTGTTCGAGTCGCTGCGGCGCAATATCCGCCCGCCGGTGGAACTGTCGAGCTGGACATGCACATCAACGATCCTGAATTCGCGGCGGCCATGGCCGAGCGGCTGGTGGGATTGTTGGGGAAGAAGTAGTAAAAGAAGACAGACTGTAGACCTCATAGGTACGCTGCGCGAAAACCTATGAGATCTTAATCAAACGGCTGATGAGGTTGTTTGCGAGAGCTTAGACCGCGAAGTTCCACATAAAACCGCTGTTCAGGGGGATTATATGGAACTATTACGGATAAACAGTGGTTAGCCGGATTGAGAACTTCATCTACCTATTGTCTCCGTTGTAGCTGATTAATGGATAAAAACCAAAAGATATTGGACCTTTATAATCAACGAAAAAATGAAGGATTAACCGCACTTGCGTTAGCCTGTGGTTATGCCGAACTTTTGTTAGACGATTTATTTGGAGATTTAACGCCCGACCAACATGAACTGGTTACTCATATTTCCCAAGCAGCCCCAAAGGCAATCGCGTTTTGGGGTGCTTTAGATATAGGTCCAGACTTAAAGATGAATTTACCACCTCCTGATTATTATAATCTATATCAGATACTCCGTAATGAAGGTTTGACACCAATATTCAAAATGAAAGGTTTTGCCGAGGTTTTACTTAAGCAGAACTTGACTGATAAACAAAGTGAGATAATGAAATTGATTTTACGTCAATGTGAAATTATCCAAGAATGCTGGTGGTATCCTGAGTATAACTTAAACCTTGAAGGGGAATAAAGATAATCCTCCCCAAGATAACGCCTTGCAAAGAAATCCGGCTAACCAGCGCATCAGCCCGACGCCCAGGACTGGCCGTTTGTTGAAGTTGATTTTGGCACTTTCAGGCGGTCCTTTAGTCAATGTTTCGTGGGCGCGGGTTATGCGCAAGGTCGTTAGCTGCTTTCTTTGAATCATCATAGTGTCTCAAGTTTTTGAAATAAGTCATAAAAATATGGTCATATGGCTGCAATTATAAAAACAACTATTTCTATTCCAAAGATATTGTTCGATCAAGCTGAAGTCTTGGCGCAACAGCTCAATGTCTCCCGAAGTCACTTATTTGAGGTTGTCATTGAGGATTTCATCAAGAACTACCAAAGTCATCTACTTGATGAAATCAGTAAGGAAGAAGAGCAGCCCAATCCGCACGAACAAGTAAAGTCGCTTCATCCAGATGGGAAAACAGCAACACAAATTGGTGGAGGCATCAATCAAGGTGATATATTCTGGGCTCAGATAGACGAACTGAATGGTTCGGGATCGGGTTATTCTCATCCCCATGTGGTTAATTCAGGATAATGTCTTTAATCGCAGCCGCATCAATACTGTGGTTGTTTGTGCCTTGACATCGAATATAAAGCGGGTAAACGAACCGGGTAATGTATTGCTTGAAGTAGGTGAAGCGAAATTATCCAAGCAAAGTGTCGTAGTGGTTTCACAAGTATCTACGGTGGATAAAACACAGTTAGGTGAATACATCGGGTCGCTAACCAAGCAGCGGATAGAACAGATATTGTCAGGTATGCGATTTCAGCAATTGTCATTTTTCATCCGGTAGTCAGGTATTTTCGGCCGGATGTTGGCGGTGACTTGTATCTGTTGGGAGTAGTCACAGGACGTCACTCTGTGACTTATTGTGGCTGATGGGGGATGTTGGCTTTGCGTTTGTGATTGGTGGTAGCGTCAAATTGGTTAACATTTTGTTGGGGTTGGTTTTGTAAGGCAGTCCTGGAGGTTAATGTGGCCCGCAGCTAACAAAGCCAATGATGCGGACAGATGATTCAAGGTTTTTATCGCAAGATTTGGTTTTTATTGGGAGTTGGTGGCCGCCGCGCATTGGCGGGCGGTTAACCGGATTGAAGTCAACAGTACTCACCGACTCAAATAACCGCAAATATTTTGTATAAAGTATTTATCGGTGGAGAGGAAGTGGAATTATGAGAATCGCACCAGTTGTTGAAGTTAAAGCCAAATTTGGCGCTTATTTGGAAGCAAGTAAAGTGTTAATTCAATCAACAGGTGACAGCATCAATTTCTTTAGCAGAGAATTAATATAAAGACACAAGCCAAGACTAAATGGGTCAGATGGGGAGAGTTCAACAAGTGGAGGTTATGCGCTTATGACGACAATAGAAAATATTCATCGCTATGTGCAAATGTTACCCGACCCGCTTCAGCAGGAAGTGCTTGATTTTGTCAAATATTTATTATTTAAGCGGGAACAATATGTTCCGCAAAACGATGAAGAGGAATGGTCAAATTTATCGTTGAGCCTGGCGCTGCGAGGAATGGAAGATGAAGAAATGCCTGACTATACCCCTGAAGATTTACGGGAAATTTTCCCGTGAAAAAGCCGGGGCAGGTTATTCTATTTCAATTTCCTCAAACGAATATGGCGCAAGGAAAGTTACGTCCAGCCTTATTGCTGGGTAAATTACCAGGACCGTATGATGATTGGCTGGTGTGCATGATTTCGTCTCAGCTACATCAGCATGTCAAAGGTTTTGATGAAATTGTGGACAAGAATGACTCTGATTTTTCTCGTTCAGGTTTAAAGGCAACAAGTCTTATCCGTACTGGCCGTTTGGCCGTGATTGATGGGGGTATTTTATTGGGTACGCTCGGTGAAGTTGATACTGAGAGATTGAAACGTATTAAGGTCAGGCTTTCAGAATGGTTTAAAAAAGTCTAACCGTCTCTTACTGAGGCTGGGTCCGAACCGCTGCCAAGAAGCCCAAAGAGACAAAATAATCAGGGGGAAGAAAGAAGCAACAAATGTCTACCCTCAAAGAAGCGGCCCAGGAATTCCTGAGCCAAAAACGTATCGCCGTAGCCGGCGTCTCGCGCCAGGGGGATGCCGCGGCCAACGCGATTTTTAAGAAATTACGCCAGACCGGCCACGAGGTTTTCCCGGTCAATCCCAACGCGGCGGAAGTGGAAGGCGAGCACTGCTATCCCAACCTGGCCGCCATTCCCGATGGAGTTGACGGCGTGGTGCTGGCTGCGCCCCCCCGGCGCGGCAGTTCAACTGGTGCGCGAGTGCGGCGCTCTGGGGATCAAGCGGGTCTGGATGCACCGCTCCTTCGGCCAGGGCAGCGTTGACGATGCCGCCGTCCGCCTCTGCGGCGAACTCGGCCTGAGCGTCATCCCCGGCGGCTGCCCCATGATGTTCTGCGAGCCGGTGGACGTGGCTCACAAATGTCTGCGCTGGTTTCTCCAGATCAGCGGCAAAGAGGCCAGGCCGGAGGGGTTTTAGAGAGTTTGAAGATTTTTTGCATCCCAAAAATTTAGTCAGGATGATGCGTGATAATTCCAGAGAAAACTCCTCACGCATCACGCATCACGAGATTTAGAACTCAATGCCCAACGAACCCGATAACGCCGTCCATCCCCTGTCCAGGGCCGAATGGCGGGCCTGGCTGGAACAGAATCATACCCGCCCCGAAGGAGTGTGGCTGGTCAGCTATAAAAAGGCGACCGGCAAGCCGCGTGTTGAGTACGACGAAGCGGTGGAGGAGGCCTTGTGTTTCGGCTGGATTGACAGCAAAGGCAACAAGCTGGACGAGGAGCGCTCGCTGCTGTGGTTTTCGCCGCGCAAGCCGAAAACCGGCTGGTCCAAACCGAACAAAGAGCGGGTGGAACGGCTGATTGCAGCCGGCCTGATAGCTCCGGCGGGACTGGCCAAAATCGAGGCGGCCAAACAGGATGGGTCGTGGAACGCGCTCGACGCTGTGGAGGCGCTGGAGATTCCGCCCGACCTGGCCTCGGCGCTGGCCGGGTACAGTCAGGCCCAGCAGAATTTTGAAGCGTTTCCCCGTTCGGCCAAACGGGGCATTCTGGAGTGGATTGTCAACGCCAAAAGGCCGGAAACGCGGGCCAAACGCATCGAAGAGACCGCCCGCCTGGCTCAGGATAATATCCGGGCCAATCAATGGCGACAGTAAAATATATTACAAAGGAGTAACATTATGCCATTCATCCCCCGTGAAGAGTCGCTGCGGCGGCTGCGAGCGCAGGTGGCCCAGGGCACGCCCATTTTGGGGGCGGGCGCGGGCACCGGCATCTCGGCCAAATTTGCCGAACGCGGCGGCGTGGACATCATCATTATTTACAATTCGGGCCGCTATCGCATGGCCGGGCGCGGCAGCCTGGCCGGACTGCTATCTTATGGCGACGCCAACGCCATCGTCAAAGAGATGGGCTACGAGGTGCTGACCGTGGTCAAGGATACGCCGGTGCTGGCCGGCGTCTGTGGGACCGACCCCTTCCGGCTGATGCGGGTTCTGTTGCGCGAGCTGAAGGAGATGGGTTTTGACGGCGTGCAGAACTTCCCCACCGTCGGCCTGTTTGACGGCGTTTTCCGGGCCAACTTGGAGGAAACCGGCATGAGCTACGGGCTGGAGGTGGATATGATCCGCCAGGCCCATGAGTTGGACCTGCTGACCTGCCCCTACGTCTTCAACCCCGACGAGGCTGAAGCCATGGCCAAAGCCGGGGCCGACGTGCTGGTGCCGCACATGGGCCTGACCACCAAGGGCGCAATTGGGGCCAGCACCGCCCTGACCCTGGAAGAGTCGGCCAA
>JAAUSP010000530.1 GCA_012032575.1 Anaerolineales bacterium
CCATCGAGGCCAATAGTGCGGGTTTTGTACTGATTTATACGAGGGTGGGAGGGGATTCCTTCAACGAAAGACTTCATTTTTTGGAGTCACGAACATCTGTTTCACCATTGACAAATAACACTTTTTACATATACTTACATATACTTTACATACACGAATCAGTGTTAAGGCTTATGAGACAGGCTGCTTATAATACACATCAAGTGGCAGAGATGGCAGGTATTCATAAAGATACCCTGTTGCGCTGGCTGCGTGAAGGCCGTCTCCCCGAACCCAATCGTGATCGCAATGGATGGCGGATGTTTACCCAAGAAGAGGCGGAGAAGGTTGTACAGTATGCTAATGGTTCATTGATGGTTCCGCCAAAGAAGATAAATGAAAGTTTAGCTTTTTACGATCTACGTTTACCGTATATTGACTCGATACCGAGACTTGAAAGACTGGAATGGGATTTTGTAAATGCTAACACCGGCTATTTGACCCATTCCCTACATCCCTATCCGGCCAAATTCATTCCGCAAATTCCCAACGCCATGATTCAGGAATTATCATCTTTTGGCGAGACCGTGCTTGATCCTTTCTGCGGGAGTGGCACAACACTGGTTGAGGCGCGTCGTCTGGGGCGAAATGCTGTTGGCATAGATGCTAATCCACTGGCCTGCTTGATTAGTCGTGCGAAAGCCAGTGGTATTAGCGAGTTGGATGCTGAAATTCTGCGGGGGCTAGCGGTCGAAATCGAGCAGGTAGCACAGGCAACCTCTATTGGCCGATTGCCCTATTTCCTGATCTGCCCGCCTTTCCAGGGAAATCCACCGTCAAACATTTGAAGGAATTGAGGAATGGTTTGATGAGCAGGTCATTGACGAACTGTCTTTCATTAAAGAAAAATTCCTGGCCTTAACCGAAACCAAGGCCCGCCAACTGGCCATGGTTGCATTTTCAGCCATTATTGTTACCGTTTCACGGCAGGACTCAGATACGCGCTATGTGCGCCGGGAGAAAAATATCGAGCCGGGCGATACCCTGAAACTATTTAGCCGCACTTTGACCCAAGCCAGCCAATGCGCTCTTGAGTTTAGCCGTGAAATTGATTCTAAATTGACGACACAGGTATATGAAGCCAACATTCTCGATGGGCCTGAAATTGGCCCAGTTGATTTAGTGATTTGTTCGCCGCCTTACCCCAATGCTTACAGTTATCATCTTTACCACCGCACCCGCATGCTCTGGCTGGAGATGGATCAGCCGAAATTTAAGCGCCAAGAGATAGGCAGCCACCGCAAATACAGCAGCAAAAGTATTAACGCGGCAACGGTTGAGACATTCCAGGCAGAACTACAAACCATTCTAACCTGGTTAAAATGCCAACTCCGCCCCAACCGCCACGCTTGTTTTGTTATTGGTGACTCGATTATTAAGGGTGAAACTATTAAGAATGATGAGCTATTGAGCGAAGTTGCTGCAGCGGTTGGTTTTCAAGTGGAAGCCAATATCAACCGCCAACTTCAAGCGACCAAGAAATATTTCAATCCCAAAATCGGCAAAATTAGGGATGAACATATTGTTGTTTTGAGGAATGGTGAGGCAGGCAATAATGGTCGGGCATGAGATTGTCTGCCGGCTGAAGCCTTATATCCAGCCTTTCGAGCGAATTTTGGCGCTTAGAGAATTGGAAAACCTGACCAGCGCTACTCCTGTACCTGAAACTGAAACCGGCATTTTGACAGAGCCGCTTGTTTATCGGGTGGTCACAACGCAATCAGTTACTTATTTGGCTGACCGTTTAACTTACTGGCAGCAACTTTACCCTGGCGAGAATCCCTTTATTAACCAATTCACTCGTCAAGTACGGCGTGAAGCAACCAGCCAATTGGGTCGAAATGGCATAGCGCTTGAACAATTGCAAGCTGTTCTGCCGTTTCAGCAGGAAATACCTTTACCGAATCGGCGTAATTTACGCTATGGCCCGCATGGTATCCATGAATATCGAGGTAAATTTTTCCCTCAACTCGTGCGTTCACTCTTGAATATTGCCGGGGTTAGCCCTGCTTCTCTCATCCTTGATCCCATGTGTGGCAGCGGTACTACGCCCACAGAGGCAGCTTTATTAGGCTGTCAGGCCATTGGCCTGGATTTGAATCCTCTCTCTGTTTTAATGAGCCGTGCTAAATATGCCAGTCTGACGATTCAGCCAGACGAATTAATTAAAGCGTATCAATCTTTCAAAGGTGAACTACTTCACCCTGCTACTTCATCAGCCCAGTTGCCCTGGCTTGAGAGTTTACCCCCTCAAGATCAAGCTTATCTGACTAATTGGTTTGCCCCCCAGGTCGTTAGCTGCGCTTGACCCCATGGCCGATCAGATAAAAAACACCAAACATCCGGCTTGCCGTTTATTGTTCCAGGTAACGTTAAGTAACATTTTGCGGCGAGTTTCATGGCAAAAGGATGATGATCTGCGGGTGCGCAAAGAGATTCGGCCTGAGCTAGAGATTGATGTTAAGGCTGAATTTTTGGCTGAACTCAATCGCTCGGTCAAAACTATTCTGGCGCTGCTGTACGAAAATCAGGATTTTCCGGTTGGACAGGCGACTATTGTTGAAGGCAACGCTCGCCAGGCTGACCGGCTATTGGCGGGTCAACGTGGTCAAATAGAAGCGATTATTACCTCGCCGCCTTACGCCACAGCCCTACCCTATCTTGATACCGACCGGTTGAGCTTATGTTATTTAGGGTTACTCTCCCGACCTCAGCACCGCCAGCGGGACTATCAGATGATTGGCAACCGGGAAATTACCGAACGCCAACGCCAACTCAATTGGCAAGAGTATCAACAGCGGCGTACCGAACTACCCGCTGAGATTACCAGGGTGATAGACTTGATTGACACCCTGAACCGCCAGACCGAGGTTGGCTTCCGGCGACGCAACTTGCCGGCGTTGCTGGCCCGCTATTTTTTTGGATATGCAGCAGGTATTTCAGACCTTTTTTGCATCTGCTCAAACCCGGCGCGCTGCTTATGTGGTTGTGGGCAACAATCACACCATTGCCGGAGGGCAACGAGTGGAAATTGAGACGGATAAGTTATTAGCTTATTTAGGAGAAGCGGTGGGGTTAAAACTGGAGGGAAGGCTTTCGATGGAGATGTTGGTGTCGCGGGATATATTTAAGGAAAATGCCAGCAGTTCTGAAACTATTCTATTCTTCAAGAATCAACCGTAGTATCCCCATCGTCGCTGTGAGTTCGGCGTCCGATTTACACAGAGATCTGAAAAATACTCATAGGCGCTTGTCCCAGCGGGAATGATTTCAACATAATAAGCGAAATCTTGACTGCCGCTAGTCTTCTCAATTCGTAAAATATCCCCTTCATGGCCGGCACTGCGAAGGGCTTCACTTCGTAGCCGAAAATCATGTTTATCCGGCCAAGTCATCATATTTACCCGAATAACCTCACCCCCAATCCTCATGGATACACCAGAGCGATCAAATTTGCCGGGTTTGGTTGGGTCTTCGATAAAAGAATCCGGCCAGCCCCAAAAGTCTGGATACATCTTTCGTGCAGCTAATGGAACAAAAATTTCAGGCGACCGCCGACTCGTTCCCGGCGTTGTTTGCCCTGCACCAACATCAGTACGCATTAACGTCATTACAAATCCTTGTGCCTGCTCACTTTCAATAAATTCAATTTCTACAACCCGCTCTTTTCGGCTTACCTTTGTTCGCTGCCGGGTAGGGCGGCGGCGGCTAATACCCCGACCAAAGAGGTGCTTTCGGCCAGCCTGGGAAGTTCTATCTTTTGATACTCTATCGCTCTCTATCTCAGCTTCATCTTCAGTTTGCGTTTTTGCTTCTGATCGAACGTAATCTAACCCGATCAATTCCTGCAACAAATCCTCATCAAGCTTTCTCACACTATCCATATCATCATTACACCACCGATTAATTGCCTCTTTTACCTCGCTAAAAAGTGCTTGGTCATAGGTTTTTGATAAATCAAGTCCGTAAACTAACGAAGCCTCATCATTGGTATATAATCCACCTTCAGTCAGATTTCCCGATCCGACAATTAACAGAGCGGAAGACTCTGCCTCAAACAAGTATATCTTTGGATGAAACGTGATATATTTATTCGGCTCATGGTTGATCCAGATTTCGCCTTTGTCGCCTATTGTATTCAACAAATCTGATAAAGCTTCAAGGGACGTGCCATACTGATCTATTCCGATGACCATTCGGACATACCCACCCCGGTTAACAAACCCTTGCAACCTCATTTTGCAGGTGCGCGTACCCCTGACCGCTTTGCAAAAGCTACTGCTGCTTGAAAAGAATTCCAAATCTGTCTTTGTCCACCTAAAGCAGTTTCAAGCATATCACCAAGACGTTGCTCACTAAATGGCTGTAAGATTATCTTCATTATTTCCTCGCATACTAATGTTTAGAGAAATTTGGCAATCCAAGCTTAATTTTATGTTAAATAATATATCGCATTTTGTCAACGAGGATGTACTCAAATACTAAATTAAGCCACGATGACTCAAAAATATGAAACCAAAAAAGAAAGCAGGTAGTGTTTTCTGCCTTCTGGCAAAAGATAGCGAATTATCTGTGATTTTATTTCTTAGCCCATCTGAAGTTCTAGGCGAATGAGCAAGACCATTTGTTATTTTATTCTCAGGAAGAAACCTTATATAAAAAAGCCCTCATTTGAATAAAAATTGTTCTCCAAATGAGGGCCAGTTTTGAGTTAAGCGCACTAAAAAAAAATATTGACAATCACATTGCTAACCAAGTTAATTGCCAAGTCATACAAAATTCTAAAAAGCAGGGTTTTCAAACGTGGTGCAACTTGTTTGCTGACACCAACTAAGCAACGCCAGCCAAAATACAACTCCATATAACAGAACATTTTATTGCTCCGTATACGGTTCGTAAAAAGATAACTTCCCGTGTTTTCCTATATTTTCTTGGCAAAATGAGGGAAATAATTTTTTACGAACCTACAGGAGGGAGCTAGCAACTTAACTTGCCAGGGTGCCAGGTGTAAGAGTAAATCTCTTTTGCGGATTTATTCTCTGTACTTTGCCCAAAGATCCTCCCCACGAGGCACCAGTTTTAATAGAATTAAAACTGAGGTCGTGGGGAGCCTCCGAGTGAGACTGTTTAGAACAATCCTCGGAAACTCCCACCTCGTGGGATGGACCTATAATCGCAAATTCTTGCTGATTAGAGAATGATAAATCGCGCTAGATTATGCGCTTACTTATGTAGTTGTTAAGTTTTTCCTTTTCAGTTTAGAAAAGGATGTTTTTGTGTTTCTTGGTTAATTATCTACTTTTGCTGTATTTATAAGTTAATTATTTATTTAATATCACCTCTTTTCAAATGGAATGTACCCATAGTTCCCTCTTTAGGATGGGGCTTAACTATCATACTATAAAATCTTTAAAGGGAGCTTAAAAATTTATCAAACTGGTTTAGCAAAT
>JAAUSP010000531.1 GCA_012032575.1 Anaerolineales bacterium
GGCAGTCCCCATTTCTCGCTGGCCGAATTCAAACAGTTGGCTCCGCTGCTGACCGGCCGCCGGGTCCACCCGGAGGTCAAATTTCTGGTCACATCCAGCCGGGCGATGACTTTGTTGGCCCAAAAGGCGGGCTATCTGGCCGCGCTGGAAGCCTTCGGCGGCAAAGTAACGGTGGATACGTGCATTCTGGCCTCGCCGATGCTGCCGCCGCAGATCAAGCGGCTCATGACCAATTCGGCCAAGTATGCCTATTACGCCCCCGGCATGCTCAACACCGAAATAACTTTTGGCAGCCTGGCCGATTGCGTTCAGTCGGCGGTGGCGGGCCGGGTGGTGCGGGATGAGTCTTTGTGGGAAGAAGGGATCTGAGGGAATTGAGGGAACTTGGGGAATTGAGGGGAGTAGGGAAGGTTCTATCCAGTTCCATCAGTTCCCTTAGTTCCTTTTTGAAAGGGTTCAAATGGAGCTAATTTTACAGGGCCGGCCCGTAATTCCCGGTCAGGCCAGCGGGATTGCGCTGGTTGCCGGCGAGCCGCTGAGTTTTTGGGGCGGGTACGATTATCAAACGGGGACAATTATTGACCAGCGCCATGCTTTGGTGGGACAGTGCGCGGCGGGGCGGGTGCTGGCTGTACCGTTCACACGGGGGTCAAGCACAACCACCGCCGTGCTGCTGGAGGCGGTCAAAGCCGGTACCGCTCCGGCAGCCATCATCACCACTGCGCCCGACTCCTTTTTTGCCCTGGCCTCGATTGTGGCCGATGAGATGTACGGTCAGCCTATTCCACTGGTGGTGCTGGCCGAAGCCGATTTTGCCCGGCTGCACAGCGGACAAACGGTGGAGTTGGATGCAGTGGGGATGGTACGCGTGATGGACGCTTTGGTTGGGGAAAGGTGATGATATCAGGTTAAGGCAACTCCAAAAAAATAAAACGTCAATTCCCGTGGTGCGTAGGGCGTGGTACGTGGCAAAATTACATTATGCACCACGTTCAAATAGGAATTGAACCACCAAGATACAATGGCACAAATTTGTAACTACTCAGCCCTCATGTCATTTCGAGGCCGTAGGCCGAGAAATCCCTATCATGCTACATCGGCCTCGGAGATTTCTCCCTTCGGTCGAAATGACATGGCTGAGTAGTTGCAATTTCTTGGTGTCTTTGTGCCTTCGTGGTTAAGCTTCTTGCTTAATGGGCAAAAACTTCATTTCTAAGCCATTAATACCTGGCGCACCGCGTCAGTGAGCGCATGGGGCGAAAAAGGTTTTGGCAAAAAAGCCGCGCCGCGCTTCTGTACTGCCTGTTTGAGCACAGCATCATCGGCGGAACCTGAGATGGTAAGCAACTTAACTCTGGCCGCCCGGCCAGTAAAGGCTCGACCAGTGCCCGGCCAATGATGGAGGGCATGAGGGCCACTTCGGTCAGGAGTAGATGAATAGGCTGGTGATACTGCTGGCTGAGGGCTAACGCTTCTGACCCGCTGTTGGCTTCGAGGACGGTATAGCCGCTGCTTTCCAGAATAGTGCGTATAAAAAGGCGCATGTCCGTTTCATCTTCCACCAATAAGACAGTTTTACCCTCTTGTTCCAATTCCGGCGCAGCTATTTTTGGTTCGGATAAGGAGCCGGTTTGGTCCACCTGGGGAAAGTATACATTGAAGATAGCGCCCCGGCCCACCTCACTGAATACCTGTAGATGACCATCACTTTGAGCCACAATGCCATAAACCGTTGCTAACCCTAAACCGGTGCCCTGCCCGACCTCTTTGGTGGTAAAAATGGCTCAAAGATATGGCTGATGGTGGCCGCGTCTATACCTCTGCCGGTATCGCCGACAGCCAGCAAGACATAAGATCCGGGACGAACATCGGGATGGTGGTGGGTATAGCCTTGATCCAGGTTTACATTGATGGTTTCAATTATCAGCCTGCCCCCCTGCGGCATGGCATCACGGGCATTCAGCACCAGATTCATTACCATCTGTTCAAGCTGTCCCCGGTCGGCTTTAATCAAGCCCAGCCCCGGCTGAAGCTGAGTGACCAGCTCAATATGCTCGCCAATCAGGCGCAGGAGCATTTTTTCCAGGTCAGTCACCACCTCATTAAAATTAAGGAGTTGAGGCTGGAGGAGTTGCTGGCGGCTAAATGCCAGCAGTTGCCGGGTCAGCGTTGCGGCCCGCTCGCCTGCTTTCCTGATCTGTTCCAGGTCGGGGCGAGTCGAGTTATCGTGGCTCAATTGTTGCAGCAGAAGGTCGCTGTAGCCATTGATAACGGTCAACAGGTTGTTAAAATCGTGGGCGACCCCGCCGGCCAGCCGGCCAATGGCTTCCATCTTTTGGGCCTGGCGAAGTTGTTCTTCCAACTGCTTGCGTTCGGTAATATCAAGCGCCATCCCCCCTACCAGTTGCCGCTCGGCGATATCTTTGAGAATAAACTTGAATACGGTCCAATAGCGCAGCGGGTCTCCACCTTGGGTATGGACCATCAGCGGCGCCACATCCTGTCCATTGGCAAGAGCTATCAAATCGCTGCTGCGGAAATGCTGAGCTACTTCTGCCGGCCAAAGATCAAAATCCGTTTTGCCCCACAACTGTTCCGCTGGCTCATTAAACTGGTTAATCCAGGCACGATTACCGTAGATGTAGCGTCCCTCTTCGTCTTTGATAAAGGCCAGAATCGGGCTGTGATTCATAAAGGCGTCAAAGCGCTCCCTGCTTTCCAGCAAAGCTTTCTCGGCCTGAGTTCGCTCAATCGCAATACCAGCCAGATTGGTTGCCATTTGGATGAGCTGTAAATCTCGGGGGGCGGGATGGCGCGGCTCGCGGTAATATATGGCAAAGGTTCCCAGAACCTGCTTGTCGCTGGAAGAGATGGGGGTGGACCAGCAAGCGCGGAGACCGTGAGTTAAGGCCAGTTCACGATAGCTTGCCCACAGCGGGTCTGTGGCAATATCAGTCACAATGACTGCTTCTTCCCGGTAGGCCGCCGTGCCGCAAGACCCAGCCGCCGGTCCGATAGGCATTCCATCTATAGCCTGGGAGTAACTGGCCGGCAAATTGGGCGCAGCCCCGTGATGTAAGGTCTGCTCATTTTTATTGAAGAGCAGGATGGAACACAACATATTAGGGGTCTGTTCTTCAATAGATTGGGTAATGGCTGCCAAGATATCGGCCAGGGGACGGCCTTTGGCAATCATTTCAAGGATTTGATTTTGACTCGCCAATACGGACGCACTTTGCTTCTGGGCGGTAATATCTACCATCAAGCCGCGCAGTTTGACTGCCTGCCGGTCCTCGACCACCACCGTCACAATATCGCGCAGCCAAACCAGCCGGCCATCCGCAGCGACCATGCGGTATTCAAATTCGTGGTCTTTCAATTCCTGGGTGGAAAGAAGACAGAAGTTTAGCGCCCATTCCCGGTCGGGTTGGTAGATATGAGTTTGCCAAAAATCTCTTTCCTGTAGCCAGCGTTCCAGGGGATAGCCCAGCAGCCGTTCGGCCTGAGAGCTGACAAAGAGGAACTCAAAAGTCCGGGCATCCGCCTCCCAGACAATGCCTTCAATGGAGTCAATCAGTTCTAGCCGAACCTGGCGGTCTCGTTTCAAATGCAGGTCGGCTTGTTTGTGCTCGGAAACAGCGGGTATCAGGGCTGCAACCTGTTCCCCGACGGCGTTGGTTGGTCGCAGGGATTGGCGCAGTTGCTCTTCAAAGCGCAACAGCTCCATGGAAAAATAGCTGACAATGGCTGCATCGGGGTTGGTGAGGGGATAGCTGGTTCGCGCCGCTTGCAGCGAAACCAGCCGGTCGGGACAGGCGGCGGCAATGACGCCTGCCAGCAAATCGAGCACCGGGTTGATTGCCTCCCGTTCAAAACTCCAGACAGTCTCAAATTGGCCGGTTGACTCACCAGCGGCAGGGGGTTGACTTGCCTGCCCGCACAGAATCACCGCCATAGGCTCGGACAGAATGGCCAGAAACCATTCCCGGCGCAGCGGGTCGCTTTGACTTAATGTAACATGGAGTGAAGCGGCTTCGCTCTCCGGGGGCAGCGGCTCGGCGGTAAAAATGTACACCTGCTGCGCTGCCTGAGCCAACGCCTGATACCGCTTTAGCTCCTGCTGCCAGTAACCTGGCTCTGGAATGCCCACAAAAATGAGGGCAGGAATATGTCTGGATAAAACCAGATCTTCAAGTGTGTGGGCTAAGTGGATCAGCGTAGCCTGGGCGCAGTGGACAGTCGGCAAACGGTCGCCCCAATTAGTCCGTATCAAATCATACACCGATAAAAGTGACGGTGGGACGACCATGGTCTAACCTTTCGCGCCAGGAACAAACCGAGGCAATATTGGCAAATAACCAAAACCTTTAAGAAGGGTTATAGTTCTATTGTACTATAACTTCTTTGTCTTTTCAAAAGGTTGAAGAATGGGCAGCACGTATCGAAAAAACAGACCCGAAGAATCTGGCACACGCTTCGGGTCTGTTAGAAAGCCTCAAAAATTATTAAATGGCGGCATCAACAAGATACCACACGGCCCTGTTACTGGGCGCTGGCCCCATTTTCGCTGTAGCGTTTCAGGGCCAAAACCACATTTTGACCACCAAAACCGAACGCATTGACCAGGGCCAAATTGACTTCATGCCGGCGAGCTTCATTGGGCACATAATCGAGGTCACATTCCGGGTCGGGGGTGTTATAATTGATGGTGGGACAAATGATGCCCTCTTCTATAGTTTTGACGGCGGCCAGCGCCGAAATCGCCCCGGCTGCCCTAACATGTGGCCTACTTGAGATTTGGTTCCGGTGACCGGAATTTGATAGGCATGCTCGCCAAAGACGGTTTTGAGGGCCAGCGTTTCGGCCACATCACCCAGCGGCGTGCTGGTGCCGTGCGCAAAAATGGCGTCAACCTCCTCCGGCTTTGTGCCCGTCGAAGCCAGAGCACCTCTGAGGGCCGCAGTGGCCCCGCTGGCATCCGGCTTGGGGGCGGTCAGGTGGTAGGCATCCGAGGTCAGCCGCCCGCCCAGCACTTCGGCGTAAATACGCGCCCCCCGCGCTTTGGCGTGTTCTTCGGTTTCCAGCACAAACGCCGCCGCGCCTTCGCCAAAAACAAAACCGTCGCGGTCTTTATCAAAAGGCCGGCTGGCGTGCTGCGGGTCATCATTGCGGGTCGAAAGCGCACCCATCCGGGCAAACGAGGCATAGATCAGCGGCGAAATGGCCCCCTCGGTCCCCCCGGCGATGATGACATCGGCTTCGCCGCGCTTGATCATATGGAAAGCATCAATCAGGGCGTAATTGCCGCTGGCGCAGGCCAGGGCCGAGGTGTTGAGCGGCCCGGTGGTGCCAAACTCGATGGAAACCAGGCACGAGGCCGCGTTTGCCATCACACTGGTCACCAAAAAGGAGTGATGGTGCGCGGTCCCTCGGCTATCAGTTGCCGGGTGCCTTCTTCCATGGTGCTGAGACCGCCGCCGC
>JAAUSP010000532.1 GCA_012032575.1 Anaerolineales bacterium
TACTACTCAAGGCCGAGATCATCATCGGCAGGCTAAGCGCGATACTATAGCCCACACCAATCCCCAAAAAACCGCCAATCAACGAGATGACCATTGCCTCGACCAGAAATTGTAATAAGATGTCTCTTCGTTTGGCCCCGACCGCTTTGCGGATACCGATTTCGCGGGTGCGCTCGGTGACAGAGACCAGCATGATGTTCATCACCCCAATCCCGCCGACCAGCAGCGACACGCCGGCGATGGAACCTAAAAAGGCGGTCAGGGTGGTGGCCATGGTGTTGCCAAATTCAAGCAGTTGGGCCTGGTTCTGGATGGTGAAATCGTTTTTGTATTCAGTGCCCAGGCGATGGCGCCCGCGCAGCATCTCGGTGATCTCGTCGGAGGTGGCGTCCATGTTGTCTTGTTTGTCCACTTCGACATAAATGCTGGAGACCTTCAGGCTGCCCCGAAACGCGCCGGCTTTACCAACGCGGGTTTGGGCGGTACTGAGGGGGATCAGCACGGTGTTATCCGGGTTGCCAAAGCCGCCCTGGCCGCTTTCCGGCAAAACGCCAATCACCTCAAAGCTGATACCGTTGATGCGCACGATTGCCCCAGGACGACTCATAACTTTCAAACAACTTCTCGGCTACTTCATAGCCCAGCACCGCCACCCGCGCCCGCTGCTCGACATTTTCCTGGCTGATAAACTGGCCCAGTTCGGGGGTCATATTGCGCACGCTTTCGTATTCGGCGGTAACGCCGGTAATGGTCACGTTTTTGGCGGTTTCCTGCTCGTGGATGACGCCTTCACTGCTGTTGACATTATAGGTGGGAGCGACCCCGACCACGTGGGAAACCTGCATCGAATCGCTGAGGGCTTCCACATCCTTCATGGTCAGCGGTTCAGCCGCCTTTTCTTTCAGGTCGGTGTCCTCTTCTTCTTCTTCTTCACTTCCCGGAGGTCCGGGGGGGCCACCACCCGATCCACCCCGACCCTGACCGGAAGAGATGGTCAACAGGTTGGTGCCCAGGCTGGTAAATCGCTCGTTCATATCCTGGCGGACACCGTTGCCGATGGAAATCAGGGCAATCACCGCCGCTACCCCAATAATAATCCCCAGCATGGTTAAAATAGTGCGTAATTTATTGACAGTCAAAGCCCGCAGGGCAATTTGAATACTTTCCCAGAGTTGCATCACGAAATTCCTTTAGTACAGTTTCAAACGTGCGTGGTGCGTGGTGCGTGTTCCGTTTTACGCACCACGCACTACGTACTACGTAAATCCAAAATCAATTGGCCCGGCGTGGGTTGGCAATGGGCCGGTCTTCGACAATCGCGCCGTCGGCCAGCCGAACCACCCGCCGGGTATGGGCGGCAATGTCCGGCTCATGGGTGACAAAGATAACCGTAATGCCTTGCGCTTCGTTCAGATGTTGAAAAATACCCATAATTTCTTCGCTCGATTTGGAGTCCAGGTTGCCGGTTGGCTCGTCGGCCATAATGATGGCCGGGTCTGTCACCAGCGCCCGTGCAATGGCCACCCGCTGCTGCTGCCCGCCCGATAACTCGTTGGGCTTGTGGTGCAGGCGGCTGCCCAGGCCGACCATTTCCAGGGCGGCAATGGCCCGGCGATGCCGCTCGCCGCGACCGACACCCATATAAACCAGCGGCAGTTCGACATTGGTCAGGGCGCTGGTGCGGGGTAACAGGTTGAAACTTTGAAACACAAAACCAATCCGTTTGCCGCGAATTTGGGCCAGTTTGTTATCGTCCAGCCGGGCCATATCCACCCCTTCCAAAAAATATTGGCCAGAGGTCGGCTGGTCCAGACAGCCCAGAATATTCATCAAAGTAGATTTGCCGGAGCCGGACGGCCCCATAATCGCCATTAATTCGCCGGGCTGCACTTGCAGCGAAGCTCCTTGCAACGCCTGAACCTCGACCTCACCCATTTGATAGGTTTTGGTCAGACTCACAGCATTGACCACAAAATTATTGTCATTCATCTCAGCTTTTCCTTCAAATTGACCGCTTACGACTCGGTTTGAACTTCCTGCTGGATAATCACCTGGTCGCCTTCGTCCAGCCCGGCGACCACTTGCGTCACCGCGCCGCTGCGCAGACCCGTTTCAATTTCCACCCGTGTCAGGTTGCCCTGTTCATCCAATTTATTCACATACGTTACCGACTCGCCGTTGGCCTCGTCCACCTGAATGGCCCGGTTCGGCACCACGACCACCTCGCCGAACTCCTGAGTTTGAATGTTGGCGTTGGCTGTCATCCCGGATAACAGGTTCAGACTCAAGCCGCTGGTATCGAGGGTAATCGTAACTTCATAGGTGATAATGCTATCCGAGTCGGTGCTCGAGGCGCTGGGCGAAATGTCGGTCACAAGGCCGGCAAAGGTCTGCTCGGCGTAGGCATCCAGCGATACCTCAGCCCGCTGTCCCACCTTGACCTGCCCGATGTCCAGCTCATCCACTTCCATTTTGAGCAGATAGGTGGAGGTGTTGGCGATGGTCATGGCCGCATCATCGGCATCATCCAGCACCCGCTCCCCCGGCTCGATGTTGACCACCAGCACAATCCCATCGGTGGGGCAACCAGCACCGCATCGTCGAGCGCAGACTGCGCTTCTTCCAGGCTCAGTTGGGCTTTATCCACATTGGCCTGCTGCGCGGTAATCTCGGCGGCGCTGGGTTCCTGCTTTAGTTCGGCCAGGGTTGATTGCGCATTCGCCAGGGTTGAGCGAGCCGAAGCCACTTCAGCCGGGGTCGCGTCTTTCACGGCGATATTGTAATCAGCCAGGGCCGACTCGTAGGCCAGGGTGGCATCCTGCAACTCGTTGGCCTGCCCCATGGCCCCGACATCGCCCCGGTAAGCCACCTGGTCATAGTTCCACTGGGCTTCTTTGAGGGTGATTTCGGTCTGCTTGAGGGCGGCCTCGGCTTTGGTCACTTCGTCGGGGTCAATCCCGTCCAGTATTTCGGCCAGGTTCAGCCGGGCGCTCTCGACGGAAGCCTGGGCCGCCGTGATTTTCTCGGCCAATTCCGGCTCCAGGAGTTGTTCCAAATTGGCTTTGGCCTGGACCAGGTCAATTTCGGCGCTGCGGATTTGCAGTTCCAAATCGGTGGTATCCAGCCGGGCCAGCACTGTACCGGCGGTGACATATTGACCTTCCTTGACCAGCACTTCGCTCACTTTGCCGCCGGTTTCAAATTTCATCTCCACTTCGGCTTCGGGTTCGATGCTGCCGCTGGCACTGACCGTATCCACCAGCGTTTTGCGCTCGATTTGGACAATTTCCACCGAAGGGTCTTCGCTCAGGCTTTTTGGCTCGGCCTGGGTCATAAAATACTGATAACCGAACGCGCCGGCCCCACCCAGCACGATCACGGCTATCAAAATAGTCAAAATACGTTTCATCACAGGACTCCTTGCGGATAATGGTTAATTTTTTCCATTTCAGTGTAACGGATTTTTGGCTTGACCACACGTGTGAAAGGAGCTATCTTGGTCCAGTCAAAGGTCAACTCTTTGAGCCAAAAATTAGCCAAAAGTCAGGTGACTTTTGGCTAAAGGGAGGTGTCTATCGTGATACGTGATACGTGAGGGTTTTTAGGGAGTTCCAAGATTTAAATCATCCCAAAAACTTACAGGCGTGATGCGTGATACGTGAGGTGTGAGGACTTTTGGCGTAAATTCATCACGCATCACGCATCACGTATCACAAGATTGGGATAGTTATTTTTTTGGAACTGCCTTACTGAACAATCACAATATAATTCAACTCGGCGTACTCGACGCCGCTGGAACTGCGCAACTGAGCCAGCACGGACTGCTCCTGGCCGGCGGGAACCTCCAGCTTTTGCACGTCGAGTTGGTCAATCGTATCGGCCACCTTCACCTCGGCGGTCTCCAGGTGGTCCTGATCCAGCACCCTGTTGACTGAGACCCCTGTTTGGAGCTTGAGCAGGATTTCGCCGGGAACATAGGGGACCTCGGTCGCTGTTGCTGCCGGAGTTGATTCAGCCTCGGTGGTAGCGGCGGCAATTTGGGTGGTTCCCATAGCAGCGGCAGCGTTGATCCGGCCATAGCCAAACTGACTATCCCAGCCGCTTGTGCCCAAATCCTGGGCCGTGTTCTTGATTTGCGCCCACACCTGCTTTTGGGTCAGGCTGGTATCTTGCGACCAGATCAAAGCAGCCAGACCGGCCACATGCGGCGAGGCCATTGAAGTGCCGCTCATCGTGGTATAGCTTCCCAAATAGTAAGTGCTGTAAATAAAGCTGCCGGGGGCAGCTATATCAATATAACTGCCCTGGTTAGAAAAACTGGATTGGCCGTCGCTGCTGGTTGTGGAAGCAACAGCGATGACGTTGCTGTAAGCGCCCGGATAGACCGGCTGATCCTGGTAATCACAGGTGTCACCATAATTCGAGTCGCCGCAATTGCCGCCGGCAGCGACCAACAAAATTCCCTTATTATAGGCGTAGTCCACCGCCGCTTTGAGCGTGGAGGAATTGCCGGTACTGGCCAGACTGAGATTGATCACTTTAGCCCCATTATCCGCTGCCCACTCAATTCCATCAGCCACATCAAAAGTAGAGCCGCTGCCTGAACTGTTGAGCACTTTAACCGGCATGATACTGGCTTTGGGGGCAACGCCAATAACCCCGCCGTTATTATTCACTGCCGCCACAGTACCGGCCACGTGAGTGCCGTGCCCGTAGTCGTCATCGGGACTGCTGACGCCGGAGACAAAACTTTTGCCGCTGACAATATTGGCCTGCAAATCAGAGTGGTCCAGGTCAACGCCGGTATCTATCACCGCCACCTTGATGCCCTGGCCCTGAGAGCAGTTTTCCCAGGCCGAGGCAGCATTAATTTTGGACAGGTTGTAGCGGAGCGTTTCGTTATAACTGAATGCATTGGTACAAAACTTTCGAAACACAAGCGGAAGAAAAAGTATTGAGGCGCTGGTGACTGTTACCGCCTGCTGGCTGACCAGCATCGGGGTGACAGAATCGCCGCCATCGGGCAGTGCTGCCGCCGGCGGGGCCAATACGACTTCATAATCCGCAGGGGTGCTCTTGCCGGCGGCATGGACACTGATAAAACTTTGAGCCAGCCAAATCAGGCTGATGAGCAGTAAAGTTAAACTAATGGTGAATTTTTGGATCATTTTCCTTGTCTCATTGATGATCGTGGGTTAAATAGCTCCCCAGTTTGTGGGGAGATTAGAGATTAGAGATTCAGGCTAACAATCTCCAATCTCTAATCTTCAGTCATCCCAATACCGCTGCAATCATAGAGCGCTACCCGCATTCCGTCCGGGTTTTGCCCAGGCCGACCATTTTCAGTCAGGTCGGTCTGCCCGGTCCCATCGGGTGCGCCGAAATTGCGGGTGGCTGTCTCAAATCCTTCGACCGGGGTGCAGTGCGCTGTCACCCAGGTTGAAATCTCCGACTGCCCACCGGGCCGCCGCCCGG
>JAAUSP010000533.1 GCA_012032575.1 Anaerolineales bacterium
TTTGCCCCCCGTCCCAAGCGCTAATCCGCCCTCTCCAAAAGTCAATGTCTTTATCCACCCCGCCGGGATAAAAGCCAAATCCAAAATTTGTTATCTGCCACCTTATTATACGGTGAAGGATGAATTTTTACGCCTCATCCCTGACAAGGCGCTCCCTCCCACCGACCTTGAATTTGGGGTCTCGCCAGGCGAAACCCAACCTACGCCACTCCCGGTGGGACTTCTAAAGGATACGCTTGCGGTATAGTCAGAAAAGATTATCTGACTACTGACTACTGACTACTGCTTACAGCGTCTCGGTCACTTTCTTCAAGCCCACCGGCTGATCGGGGTTGAGGCCCTTGGCCTGGGCCAACGCCAGGCTAAAGCATTGCCCCGGCAGAACAGCCACCAACGGGGTGAGCCAGGTGGGGATATGAGGCGGCAGCGGCAGCGGCAACTGAGCCTGTCCGAGCAGCGTCGCATCCTCCGAGATGAGCAGTAGTTCGGCTCCCAGGTTCTTGAGGTCGTGGACCAGGGTTTGCAGGTCGTCGGTCACCGTATCGGTGGGGGCGACCACCAGGGTGGGGAAACCCTGGCCGACCATGGCAATCGGGCCATGGCGAAAATCAGCCGAAGAGTACGGCTCGGCCACAATGCGGGTTAATTCTTTGATTTTGAGGGCGATTTCAAAGGCTGTGGCAAAGTTGTAACCGCGCCCAATGACCACACAGTGGCCCATATAGCGATACCGTTCCGCCCGCGCCATCAGCGGAGCCAGGCCGGTCAGGGTTTGGCTCATGAGCTGAGGCAGTTGCTGGAGTTGGGCATATCGCTCTTCATCCGCCGCCAGCGCCGCCGACAAAAGTGCCAGCGCCGCCAGGGAGGTGGTATAGGTTTTGGTGGCGGCAATCGCTCGCTCCGGCCCGGCATGGAGAGAAATGACTTCCTCAGCGGCCTGGGCCAGGGGCGAGGCCGGATCATTGGTGATAGCCAGGGTGGGCCGGCCCTGCCGCCGGGCTTCGGTGATGACAGCGCCAATATCCGGCGACTGACCGGACTGGGAAATGCCGACCACCAGCGCCCCGTTGAGCAGCGGCGGGCGGTCATACAGCGTAAAAAGCGAGGGCGAAGCCAGGGCGATAGGTACACGGTTATAAACTCCAAAAGCATACTGCGCGTATCGCGCCGCATTATCAGAAGTACCGCGGGCCGCAATCAAAATGTAATCGAACCGGCCCCGGAGCGAATCAGCCAAACGCTGGACATGCTCTGTTTCATTATCCAGCAGCCGCTGAATCGCCGCCGGCTGCTCGTTGATTTCCTGCTCTAAAATAGAAGCTGACATAGCCTTACTTATCCTTAGAGTTGTTGCTGAATAACGTTGATAACATTTTGGGACACAGATAAACACAGATTTCACGGTATTTTCTTTAATTTTTTTTGATTTAATCTGTGTTTATCCGTGTTCATCTGTGTCCTATTTTTTACTGAGCAACAAGTCTTTTATTTAAAGAGAACAACGAAGCCACAACCAAAGGGATTTGGACGCGGGTTTTGCGGATCGAACGGATAAGAAATAATAAAAATTAGCTCTCTCCGTTCGATCTGCGTCCCATCATTCTCCGAAAAGCGCAACTATTTGGGACATCATTACGTTTTACCCCGGTCTTTAAATTACCACGGTCAGGTTGTGCCGCTCGGCAATATCCATAATCGCGTCCATATCGGCCATTTGTGCCCCCCAAATGGACCGGAATAACGGCTTTGGTCTTGGGGTAATGGCCGCTTCGACGGCTTTGGGATCAATACGGTAAGTTTCCGAGTCAATATCTACGATGACCGGAATAGCCCCGGCAGCCATTGGCGCGGCTGATCGAATCTCCACGAATAAATTTAGTGAAAATTCGTGCCGAAGGTTCGTGGCGAAAAATCCTATTTGCCGAAGGTGGCTTGTCCAGGTTAGGAACAAACTTGTTAAATAAATTTGCCTGATATTCAGGCCAGAATTCCTCCCCCTTATCAGCAACAGCTAAACGTAGCGGCGGCTCCCACGCCGCCGCTGCTGGTAAATTTAGATCCACTGAGACTCTCTCGTTCTAATTTTAGCGAAGGGGTGATGCTGAGAGATAGTCTAGAAACTTCTCGACACTCATTTTTTCGCTTAATTCAAGGGTTGTTTTTTCTGAGCCGTGCTGATGAGGAATCAATTCCGAGAGGTGATTTTTGAAATCCTGACCATATTTCTGCTGCAAAGCCCGGCGGTCAGGGTAGTTGTCAAAACCAACTACAACTTTGCCCCTGGCGACAACATAATAAGAGTATAATCGTTCCGCCGGTTTGACGATTTCTTTAAGGCGAATATCAAGCTGTCCCAATTGACCGTGAATCTCTAAAATAGCCCGGTCGAGGGTGAAATCAAGCTGAATAACAGTGGTATTCGTCAGTGCGCTTTGGGTGAGCGAGATTAGCGCTGCAAAATAGTCTCGAGTCGTTGGGTCCACGCCTGGCGCTCCTCAAGCCAATATTCCCACTCCATTGCGTCTTCTTCCCACAGCGGGTTTTGGGCTTCAACTTTGGCTAAAAAAGTCTCATCGGTCTGAACGGCCTGTTTGAAGAAATCATAATCACAGTCATATTGCTGGCTGTATCTTTTGATTTTCGTGGTAGCCTGTTCAATGTGCTGAATGCACTGTTCAATAGAATAGGTACGCAAAGCATCTTTAACTACCTGCTCCACTTCACCAAAAAGTTGAGCGGTCTCAACCCAATCGTTATCAATTGAAATTGTTGGCATAATTATTGCTCCTCCGAATCCATCAGCCGCATCAGGACGCTATCATACCAGTATCTTACCACAATCAGGCTCTTTTTTCTATCCCAACCTTCACCCTTTCCCCTCGCGGATAGCAAGCAGCTCCCCGGTAGACCGAATCAATACCTCCCGCACCGGCAGCGGGTCGAACCCGGCCTGCTCCATCCCCAACAGCACCCCGCCGACCACCGGGGGCACGGTCAGGCGGACCAGCCGCGCTCCGGGAGCGACGGTGTGGATGGTCTCACCCATCGTTTCGGCGATGAGCGGGCTGCCGTTGTAAAAGCTGCCGGCCAGCACCACGTCGAAATCCAGGCTCTCAAAATTCAATTGACGAATCACCCCAATCGCCATGCTGCCCAACTCTTGACCGGCCCAACGAATGAGACCCAGCGCCACCGGGTCGTCCTCAGCCGCTACATGAAATACCACCGGCGCTGCTGCCGCCGACAGCCGGTAGCGCTTCTGGCTCAGCCCTTCAAGCAAATCTTCAAGGTTTTGTGCTCCGGCCCACTCGATTAAAGCCGGGGTCAGGCGAGTCGCCGGGCCGCGCCGGGTCCACTCGGCGGCGACGGCGTGGATTGCCTTAAAAACCAACTCATGTCCACCCGATGCTTCGCCAAAAAGGTGACTAAAGCCGGTCATCCGGCCCATGCGCCGCTGGCGGTCCCAGCCCCAGCAGTTGCAACTGGTCCCGGCAACCACCTCTACCCCCCAACCGTCGGCGGTCCCGGCCAGCAGCCCAATTAGGGCATCGTTGACCAGTTCCAGCGGCATCGCCCCCAACCGAAGAGTTTGCAGCGTTTGCAAAATCGTTTGGCGCTGCGACGGCCAATCATACCCGGCGATACCAAACCCCGCCCCGGCGATTTGGCTGATCGAAATTCCGGCCCCGCCGAGGGCCTGCCGCACAATCTCCTGCAGCACCTCGGCCAGGCCAGCGTGCCCCACCGAGTCAGGATTGCCGGAGCCGCCCCGGCCAAACCCCAGCGCCCGGCCTGTCTCGTCGGCAATCAAGGCGTGGCTTTTGGTTGCGCCGGTATCAATGCCAAGAAAATAGCGGGGCATAACTTTCCAATCCGCGATAATGAATGACAGGTGATGCGTGATGCTTAAAAACTTCACGTATCACGCATCACGCATCACGACCCCAAAATTGCGGCAAATAAGCCCGATTCGTCGCCAGCATATCGTCGAGCACAGTCTGAATCCGGTCAGCGGAGGGGCCGAGCGGGTGGACCAGCAGGGCCTGGTAAGCTGCGTCCCGGTCACCGTGGACGGCAGCTTCGACGGTCAGAATTTCGTAGGATTTGACCTGGGCCAGCAGCCCAAAGCAGGCCGGCGGCAGCGGCGCGGCGGGCAGAGGATGAATCCCGGCGGAATCAACCCGCGCCGGCATTTCCAACACCCACTCTTCCGGCCAGCCGGGAACAGCGCCCTTGTGCCGCACATTGACTACGTGAGTCTCGCCCAGGTTGTTGTAATGGGCATTGAGCAGTTGGGTCGCCACCGTCGAGTAGAAGGCTCCGCCGCGCTGCATCAGGCCCTCCGGCGGTTCGCTGCGCTGCGGGTCAGCGTACTGTTGAAGCAGTTCTTCTTCAATTGCCATCACCGCCTCGGCCCGCGAGGGCGGCCATTTTTGCTGTTCGGCCAGTTTTTGCCCGGTGTAATAAAAGTAGCGCAGGTAATAGTTGGGAATCATGCGCAGCACCTCGACCGTGCGCGGGTCAAAATCCGGCGCGTACTCCGAACTGGGGCGGGTGGACAGGCCGGCCAGGAAACGGGACAATACTTGCGGCCAGATCTCTTCGCCGTCGAGGGTAAAGCCGCGATGCCAGGAGAGATGGTTGAGGCCGAGCGTGTTCAGTTCGGCCCGCGCCGGGTCAATCGGCTGGCCCTGCTCCTTTTCCAGCTCCTCCAGAATATCCATTTTCATGTGGATGGGCGCATTGCAGACACCCACCGCCGGCACGTCGGGCGCGTAACGGTTGAGCGCCTCGGTGACCAGCCCGGCCGGTTGGTAAAGTTGACCAGCAGCGCCCCGGGAGCCAAATCGCGGATGTCGGCGGCAATTTTGAGGATGACCGGAATGGTCCGCAGGGCCTTGGCCATCCCGCCAACGCCGGTGGTTTCCTGGCCGATCAGGTTGTGCCGGTGGCCCAGGTATTCATCCTCACGCCGGGCATGCATCCCACCGACCCGCAATTGCGTAGTGACGTAGCTGGCCCCGGCAACCGCCTGGCGTTGGTCGGTCGTCAGGTGGACTGAAAACAGCCCGCCCCTGGCCTCGACCATGCGCTGGGCAAAGCAGCCCACCCCATCCAGCCGTTCTTGAGAAACATCCATCAGCCACAGTTCGGTCAGGGGGAAACTATCAACGCGCTCCAAAAACCCATTAATCAATTCGGGGGTGTAGGTTGAGCCACCCCCGACGACGGCAACTTTCATAAATCAAATCCTTCAAGCTCAGAGCAAAGGGAATTGAGGGAACTAAGGCAGCTCCAAGAAAATAATTACTCAAATATTCGTGTTGCGTGTTGCGTCTTGCGTAAGATCAAACAGACGGAACACGCAAGACGCAACACGTTTTGGTTAATTTAAATCTTGAGGTTGCCTAAGATAGCATCCTGAGTAGCGCGAAACGAAGTGAAGCGCGTATCGAAGGGTGCGA
>JAAUSP010000534.1 GCA_012032575.1 Anaerolineales bacterium
AGCTGTTGACCAACCGCGAGGTGCTGGACGAGCAGGCCGAACTGGGTATCTGGCTGGAAGCGGACGAAGCTAACCGCACCCTGACCATCCGCGATACCGGTATCGGTATGACCCGCGAGGAGATGGTGGAAAACCTGGGCACCATCGCCCGTTCCGGGGCCAAGAGTTTTTTGCAGGCGATGGAAGAGGCCGGCAAAAAGGGACAGGGTATCACCGCCGATATTATCGGCCAGTTTGGGGTTGGTTTTTACTCTGTCTTCATGGTGGCCGAGGAAGTCACCGTGACCTCCCGCTCTTATCAGCGCGAGGCTGAGGCGGCGGTCTGGTCGTCCCAGGGACAGGGGACTTATACCATTGCTGCGGCTGATAAGGCCGATCGGGGCACGACCCTTCAGGTCAAGCTCAAGGAAGAAGCCAAAGAGTTTGCCACGACCTACAAGCTGCGCCAGATTGTCAAGACCCACTCCGACTTTGTGGCCTTTCCGATTTACCTCAAGGAGCGCAAGCCCCCGGCCGAAGGCGAAACCGAAGGCAAAATCGAGTTCACCCAGATCAACCAGCAAAAAGCCATTTGGCGGCAGTCGCCGCGCGAGGTGGACGAGGAAAAGTACGAATCGTTCTACCATCAATCTACCTTTGATTTTGGCAAGCCGCTGCTGCGGGTCCACACCTCGGCGGACGCGCCGGCGCAGTTTTACGCCCTGCTCTTCATCCCCTCGAAAAGGGATTACCGCCTGTTTGGGACCAAAGAGGATCACGGCCTGAAACTCTACTCGCGCAAAATCCTCATCCGTGAGAACTTCAAGGAGTTGCTGCCCAACTACCTGCGTTTTATCGAGGGTGTCGTAGATTCTGAGGACCTGCCGCTGAATGTCTCGCGTGAGATGGTTCAGGCGACGCCGGTGCTTGACAAAATCAAGCATGTACTGGTCCGCCGCATCTCCGGCGATCTGGCCGACCTGGCCAAAGATAAGCCCGACACCTACCGCACCTTCTGGCAGGAGTTCGGCGGTTTCATCAAAGAGGGCATTGCCATTGACCCCGACAGCCGGGGCAAATTTACCGATTTGCTGCGCTTTCAATCGAGCAAAGGGGCCAATGCTGAGGAGTGGGTCTCGCTGGCCGAATACGTCGCGCGGATGAAAGCGGATCAGAGCGAAATCTATTACATTCTGGGCGACGACTACAATGTGATCTCGCGCAGCCCGCACCTGGAATATTTCAAAAAGCACGACATCGAGGTGCTGTATCTGACCGACCCGATGGACAGCTTTATGCTGGTCGGCCTGAACGATTACAGCGGCAAACCGCTCAAAAATGTGGACGACGCCGGCCTCAACCTGCCCGAAGACAGCAAAAGTGAAGCAGCGAAGGAAGCCGAAACCGCTCTCCCGGCGGATAAATTTGAGGCACTCGTGACTCGCTTCAAAGAGGCACTCAAAGACCGGGTGGAAGATGTCCGCGAGAGTAAAATCCTCACCGACAGTCCTTGCCGGCTGGTTAACCCGCCCAATGCCATGAATACCAACATGCAGCGGGTGCAGCGCTTGCTGGGCAAAGATTACCAGATTCCCAAGAAAATCCTCGAAATCAATCGCAGCAGCGCCCTGGTGCAAAACCTGGCGGCGCGACTGGCCGCCAACCCCGATGATGCCCTGGTCAATCCCCTGATCGAGCAGCTTTTTGAAAGCGCCCTGGTGCTCGAAGGCATCCATCCCAATCCGGCTGATATGATCCCCCGGATTCAGCAGCTCATGGAGGCAGCAGCCAAGCTGTAATGGAAGGATGGAAGGATGGAAGGATGGATAGCACCACCCGGAAAGCTGCTTTCCAACCTTCCAACCTTCCAACCTTCCACGCTCTTCCCTTCGCCCTCGGCCTTTTTCTCTTTTCTATTTATCTCCTCACCTTTTCCGGCAAATTTCATGTGATGGACGAACTGGCTGTGTTCACCGCCGGCCACAACCTGGCCCAACACGGCCGGGCCGACATCAACCCGCTGATCTGGACCAACCACTGGACTCCCAATCCGCCCGGCATCTGGGGTAGCGACGATAATCTTTACACCAAAAAACCCCCCGGCATCTCCTTTCTGACCGCGCCGCTGCTATGGCTGGGGCATGCGCTGCCCGGTCTCAACGCCGTGCATGTCGGCTTGCTGACCAACGCTCTGGTGACTGCCCTCACTGCCAGCCTGCTGTTTATCTGGCTGACCGACCTGGGCTTCACCCAATCCACAGCCACCCTGACCGTTTTGGGCTACGGGCTGGGGACCATCGCCTGGGTTTATGCCCGCATGTTCTGGGAGTCCTCGCTGCTGGCCCTCTTTTTTCTGGCTGCCGTCTGGACGGCTTATCGCGCCACCTATCTGGCTCCGTCCCAATCACGCTGGCTGCTGCTGTGCGGTCTGTTTGTCGCCATCAGTCTGACCCTTCGCTTTGAGGCAGCGATGGCGCTGGTTTGATCGGACTGTATTTGGTAGCAGGGACGCGCAGCGGAGGAGCAGAAGAGCAGAGGAGCAGAGGAGTGAAACCCCTCACGCACCACGCATCACGCATCACGCATCACGCATCACACTTTACCTCGCTCCCTCCCTGGTCATCGGTCTGGGTCTGCTGTATTTCAATTACATTCGCTACGGTAGTTTCGCGGAGACGGGCTACACCCAGGAAATCCTCTTCCGAGAGCCGTGGGTGGGGGCTTATGGGCTGCTGTTCAGCCCTGGGCGGGGTTTGTTTATCTATTCACCGCTGCTGCTGCTGCTCTTTTGGGGACTGCGTCCCGCCTGGCGGCAGTTGCCTCGACTTTATTTCTGGCTGATTGCGGCGCTTTGTTTGGGTTACTGGTTGTTCTACGGCTCGTGGTTCGCCTGGGGCGGAGCCTGGGGCTGGGGACCGCGCTTCCTCCTGCCCATTTTACCGCTGCTGCTGCTCTTCGTAGCCGAGGCGATTAGTGCAGGGGAGCAGGGGACGCGAAGCGGGGGAGCAGAGGAGCAGGGGAGCGAAAAATTTCACGCATCACGCATCACGTTTTACGTCTTACTCACCCTCAGTCTCGCCATCAACCTCCTCGGCATCCTGGTAGATTTCAACGAGCATTTTCTGCGACTGGGCACAAACGACAACTTTGTTTTCAACTGGGCTGTTTTTCCGCCGCTGGCCCACTGGCAGATTTTGCAGGAGGGCCTGGTGGACTTGATTTGGCTGCAATCCACCGGGCTGGGATTAGCAATTGTCTGGCCCGTTCTGCTGCCGGCCCTGGCCCTGTTTGTGCTGGCAACCATCAACCTGATTATTACCTATCGCGGCCAAAAAGAAATAAGAAATAAGAAAAAAGAAAAACCCACACTTCAGACTTCACGCATCACGCATCACGCATCACGTTTCATCCTTCACGCGAAGCGTTCATCCTTCATCCTACTCCTGCTCACCCTGGCCCTGACCTGCCTCATCCTGCGCGGCACTGCCCAGGTCGGCCAGGCTGGCGAACAGGCTCAAGCCGATTTGCCCGTGCTGACCACCCTGACCAACTCAGTCCGCCCCGGCGACGCTCTGTTGGTCCCTATGCCCCCGTTTGGCGATGTCCAGGAGATTACCACCCGGCTGATGAGCTATCTGAACCACCCACTGCCGACCTACGCCTGGATCGAAAGCGACCCCCGCGCCATCCAGCCCGCCGAACGTGAACACGTCTGGCAGGCCGTCCAGGGGCAAGCCCAGCGAGTCTGGTTGTTTGAGCGTTGGCTCGCTCAGGGCGACCCGCCGACCCAAACTGCCATTCGTCTGAATGAGGAGGCTTTTCCCCTGCAAGAACAGTGGTTTGAGGGAAGCGGGCGCTTGACGCTTTATGCGTTGGCTGGTCAAGACTCGTCGGCCCCGACGCCTCTTGGTGTCCCTTTCAGGGGGGCTGACTTTGCTTGATTTTGCTGTCTTGGGAAATACGCCTGCACCGGGCGAAGTCTTGAAACTGCGGCTGACCTGGCAAGCTGCTGCCGCCGCCGATTTGGCCGGGCAAAACCTGCCCCCTGACAGCCTGATTGCCTTTGCCCAGTTAGTGGGTGAAACGGACGGGCAAAAAGTAGCCCAGGTGGATCGCCTGCTGGTGGATTTGCACAATTTCCAGGCATCGCCGCTGCTGCCGGGGCAAACGCTCCGGCAGGGCTATGGCCTGCAACTGCCCGCCGACCTGCCCCCCGGCGCATACTCGCTGGTGGTGGGCCTGTATCAGGCCAGCAGCGGCCGGCGTCTCCCCCGCGCCGATAGCAGCCCCGACGACTTTTTGTATTTGACCACACTCCAGATCAAATAGTTGTTTTCTTAATAATTTACTCGATCCTTACGGATTCCCATGCCTGTTAGTGTTACAATTTGCATTAAGGGTGTCCCACTTCTTTTACTGGCAGGTTACTTTTGCCTAAGTGGGATGCCGGAATAGCAGAACCACCGTATGAAAAAGCGTACCAAAATTCCGGTCTTTATGCACGCGGTTGATACCTATGATTTGCTGACTGCGGTCAACGACGAGTGGCTGGGCTTTGCTCAGGAGAATGAAGCGCCCTACTTGACCCGCCAGACGGTTATCGGTCGCCCTCTCTGGAACTTTATCACTGGCTTTGAAATCAGTCATATTTACCAACTCCTCATGCGGCAGGTTCGCCAGAGCCAGCACCGGTTGGTCTTTACTTATCGCTGTGACAGCCCGGTCTTTCGGCGTTATATGCAGATGGAGATCATTCCCCTGGATCATCAGGGGATTGAGTTTAGAAACTATCTGCTCCGGGAAGAACGCCGTGATCGCGTCCGTCTGCTCGATCTTGCTGCTGAGCGGAGTCGAGAATTGCTGCTGATGTGTGGCTGGTGTAACCGCATCTTCTGCCAGGATACCTGGCGTCCGGTCGAAGACGCGGTCAATATCCTGGGCCTGTTCGCTCCCCCTGAACTGCCCCAAATCACCCACGGAATTTGCCCTGACTGCCTCCAGTCATTCAAGGACCTTGAGTGAAGGATCATCCGTTAGCCGAGACCTAAATCCCGGTAGCGGATTGGCGCAAGACCGCTTCCTGGCTATACTTCAATCAAATTACGTAAAAGGTGAGGTTATGCGCGCAGGAAGTGGTCTGATTGTTAAAAGCCCCCATCGAGCCGGTATTTTTCGACAGCTCCCCGTCGGCCCGATTCAAACCAACTGTTACATTGCCGGCTGCGAAGAAACCAAAGAAGGCGTTGTGATTGACCCCGGTGAAGAAGCCGGGCGGATTCTGGCCGAGGTCAAAGCATTGGGATTGACCATCAAGTACATTTTGAATACCCACGCCCACTTTGACCATATTCTGGCCAATGGCCCGCTGGTCCAGGCGACCGGCGCACCCCTGGCCCTGCACCCTCTGGATTTACCGCTGCTCCGGCAAAACGGCGGGGCCGGCCTGTTTGGCCTCGACGCCCCACC
>JAAUSP010000535.1 GCA_012032575.1 Anaerolineales bacterium
GGGAGCGGGGGCCGGCGCACCGAAGGCGGCAGCGGCGCTGAACAGCAGCGCCAAGGTTAATAAGGTTAGGGGCGAGGGTGTGGGCTACCCTCGGCCCTCACCCCAACCCTCTACCAGAGGGAGAGGGGCTTCTTTCTTGCTCCCCTCTCCCAGAGGGAGAGGCTGCCGAGTGGGGAGCACCCGGCGTGGGGGTGAGGGTCGTTTTGACAAGGGAGTGAACCCAACTCTGCCACAACCGCCGCAAATACTTTATCTTCATAACCCACCCGCCTGGGGAATTCGCCTCCCCCAATAAAAAAGGGGCTGCCCTGACCCAGTGACTTCCGGGTCCGTGACCTCCCCTTTTGTTGCCGTTAACACGTCGTGTTTCATCGTGTCCAACTCGCGCCAGCGCCGCTTAAAACAGCCCTAAGCGGCTGATAGATTTGTTAAATTCCGCTGCGGTAAAGCCCAATCCTGTTCTATTATAACACGATTGGGGGGACAAAATCAAGGGGAGGCCGCCCAAAAACCACCCCGCCTGCTTGACCTGTATGCTATAATATAAGGTAACATCGGCAAACAAACCTCACAGGTTGGAGACCGGCCCATGTCTATCCAACTGATCCGGCAGTACCACACCAAAGTCGCCAAAATCATTCAGTACAGCGGCTCCCACAGCGAGAGCGCCCTGCGCAAACCCTTTCAGGATTTGCTGGAGCAGTACGCCCGCGCCCGCAGCCTGGAATTGATTGCCGAACTGGATTACCGCACCGCCACCGGGGCGACCGTTTACCCCGACGGCACGCTCAAAGACGCCCTGCGCCAGGATTGGGGCTATTAACCTGGCTAAACTTGCAGAAAATCTCCTACCTATTAAAATTAAATTATGTCCACCCCAGAGCAAGCCAAAACAAAACTTCAACAGTTAGTTGCCAGTTACCGTGCTTTGACTCAGCCAGAATTGCAGAGCGAAGCCAATGTTCGAGCTAATTTTATTGACCCCTTATTTGAAGCTCTAGACTGGCCGGTTAGAAACCCTTTATTGTACAACCGAGAAGAATACGTGCGTGGCGCGGGCTATGCGGATATTGGGCTGAAGGTTGACCCTACTGCCGATAACCCCTTAATTTTTGTCGAAGCCAAAAGATTTAAGGCGATTGAATCGTTAGACCGAGTTCAAAGCAGGCGCAACCGTGCTGTTTCTCAACTGCGGTTGCAGATACCAGGAATGTCGGTAGACCGAACCCGTGAAGAACAACAAGCTATCAATTATGCCTATCAAAATGGCATGCATTGGGCCATCTTAACTAATTTTGAACATTTACGTCTCTTCAATGCCCGGAGAGACACCCTTGTATTAAGTTTTGATAGCCCTGAAGAATTGCTGGAGCGCTTTGACGAGCTATGGCAACTGGCTTTCGCCGAGGTGCAGCAAGGCAGCCTGGAAGCCTTACGCGCCCATCGCGAACGGCTTGATATTGATGAAGAATATCTGCGATTAATCAATGAGTGGCGTTTGCGACTGGGACAGGATATTGTCTCCCATCGTGAGAACCGTCTGCTGCTGGAACACCCAGACACAGGCGAAATTGATGTTTACAAACTGCGGGATGTGGTTCAACGTATCCTGGACCGGCTGGTTGTCATTCGCTATGCCGAAGACCGTTTGGTTATCAGAGCCGACCAATTATATACAATGGTGGAAATGCGGGGCCGGACAGATTACGGTGTGCCACTGCTTGACCAAATTCGCTATTTCTTTCAGCAGTTTAACGTGCGTCACAACGGCGCTCTATTTGTCGAGCATTTATGTGACCGTATGACTATCAGCGAAGATGTGCTGCATGCGATCATTTTGAATTTATATGATGCCCGTTTCCGCGCCATGTCGGCGGATATTATGGGCAATACTTATGAGCAATATCTGGGGCAAACCCTGACCATTACTCAGGGCAATGTTCAGGCGGTTGATAACTTAGAGACCCGCCGGGCGCAAGGCAGTTATTACACCCCGGAGTATATTGTCCGGTATATCATTGACCAAACGCTAGGGCGGTATTTGTACGCCACCGAGAATGGCCGACCCGATGGCCTCCCCATTCCCGGCCAATCACGCAAGCGGCTGGAGGAGATTGACGGCTCAAATGGTCAACCCCCGCTGACCCTATTGGATGCCGCTTGTGGCTCTGGCAGCTTTTTGATGAATGCCTATCACGTTTTAGAAAACTTTTTATACTGTAGAAATTAGCCGCCTCACTGCCGAGCGTGAAGAGAGATTTCAAACCCTGGCGGCTCAAGGCTTGTCGCCTATTGAAATCCAAATTGAGTTAGTTGGCTATAAGCAGCGCCTGGAAAGATTAAAGGATTACAAAAACCAAATTCTGGAACGTCACTTGTATGGCCTGGACCTTGACCCACAAGCGGCTGAATTAGCCGCGGTGAATCTAATGCTGCGGGCCATGACCAGAAATATGCGCCTGCCCCTGATCTTAAATCAGAATGTTAAAATCGGGAATGCCGCTGCTAAGTAGCACCGACTTACGGGGTGAGCAGGCCCAGGCAACGTATGCCCCCTATGCCCCGCAGTTGGCCGAACTACGGAGGCTGCGCCTGGCCCAACAGGGGGTAGCTCAAGATACACGACACCCCCTTGAGTTGCAAGGCGAATTTGAAAGACTGGCGCACGAACTCAACAGTACGCTCAATCAAGGACTATCCATTTATTTTGGTCAGGAAGTTGCGGCCAAACGTCCTTTCAATTGGATTGTGGAATTTCCTGAAATATTTTTAGATGAAACGGGGCAGCTTAAGACCGATGGCGGCTTTACCTTTGTCATTGGCAATCCTCCTTACTTGAGCGTAGATGATACATGGGGGCAAAATTCGCCGGATGCAGCCTATCTAAAAGCGGCTTTTGCTGAAATTTGGGCCGGAAAGAGCGATATTTACTATTATTTTATTCGTCGCGCTTTAGCTTTACTGGCAACTCACGGGCAGCTTGGCTTTATTACGGCCCGTTACTATCTTGAAGCCTATTACGCCAGCAAGCTGCGCCAGGTGATGTTAGCTGAAGCTGTTATCCGCCAGGTAGTAGATTTTGGCGATTATACGGTCTTTCTTAGGGTTGGGACAAAGACGTGTATTACCTTACTACAACAGGAAGTGGATGCCGAGCTAAGAAAAGAAAATCACTTCCTGTTTGACCGATCTGCTCATAAGAATATAGATATCTTGGCCTTCCTGGGAATGTTTCGGGAAACAGCGCACCCTTTCAGCCAGGCAAACCTGGACGCGGATAGTTGGAATCTGTACGGCCACACCGTCGCCCAAATCATTCAGAAGATAGATGACGGGGCGATACCATTGGGTGATCTAACTTTTATTGGACAGGGAATGCAAACTGGGCGAAATCCTGTGTTTGTTGTAGATAAAGCCACTTTAGATCGCTACCAGATAGAGCCAGAATTGATCCGGAAGATCATTAAAAACCAGGATATTACCCCCTATAATCTTGGTTTTCGTGGTTGTATCTCATCTATCCCGAAGCAATTGAAACGCTGGATAATTACCCCCACACCAAAGCTTATATGGAAGAACATCGGGCAGGGTTAGAAGATCGGGCCGCGTTTAAACGCGGAGACTGCGAGTGGTGGCATTTTACCTGGCCGCTGCATAAAGAACGATATAATTCTCCTAAAATTGTTACTCCCTTTATTGCCCCCAAAAATCGGTTTGCGCTGGACGCCACGGCAGAATATGTAGGCTTAACCGACACCTATGCTATTTTCAAAACGGATGCCTCTCCAGATTTGCGTTATCTCTTGGCTTTACTCAACTCCAAGCTGCTTAACTTCCGTTTTCGATACATTGGTAAAGCTAAAGATTACCGTTACGAATATGTAGAAAATGGTCTGATTAAAATCCCTATTCGCCTTGCCGACGAAACGACCACCCAGGAAATTATAGATTTAGCCCAAAGAATGCTTGATCTTCACTTTGTCCGGCAAACAATGCTGAATCAGTTTGTCGAGTCGTTGCAGGCCACTGTTTATACCCCCCGCAATTTCTACCACGCCTATTACAATCACAGCGAGTACCGAGGCCAGACAATACATCGGGTTGGTTTTGTTGACGCCAACTTACGAGGTACGGTAACCAGCATCATCATCCGTGAGCAAACCACGCAGCTTGTTATCCATATCGTCGAAGAGGCAAGCGGGATGATCCCCCTTATTACTTTAGATATTCCTGACGATGATTTTCGTCGTTTTATCCTGCTGGCGCTACGGGCAGAGTTATTTGCCAACCAGCGCAAACAGATTTGGGCGCGAGGTCGCCTGTTACAGGGGGCATTAGAGGCGTTGCAAATTCCGGTGTTAATCGGCGCATCTGCCGCCAACAATATTGAGCAAATCCATAAGCTCATGGCAGAAGTACGGCACTATGTCACCAGACGGGTCAGCGCAGAATTGGGAGACCGTGCAGCCCAGTTTAATGATCTTTGGCTCTCGCTGAAATTGAGACAGAAATAGCCGCGCTGGACCAACGCATCAACGAAATTGTCTATGGCATTTATGGTATTCGCTCACAAGATGAAATTCAAATCATTACCCATCTATTTCCCGGTTGAAGTAAATAATAATTCGATTAAAGCAGTTCCGAAAAAATAATTGTCCCAACCCTGTGATCCGTGAGGCGTGATACGTGATAAATTTACGCCAAAAACCCTCACGTATCACGTTTCACGCCTCACGCCCGTTAAAATTCTGGGATGATTTAAACTTCGAAACTCCCTAAGACCCAGTCAAGAGTAGAGTATGACTGAACCAACACCCTCAAGTTCGGCAACCATAGGGAACGTCGGTGACGGCATCCACGGCTCGAACATTGCCGGGCGGGATGTGCATGTGTATTACCAGATGATGGCGGCTGCCCCCACGGCGGAGGAGCGGCTGGCGGCGGCGCTGAAGCTGCTGGCCGGGCTGCCCACCGAGGAAATACCGGCAGCAGGCACACTGGCGGCGGGTCGCGGCTGGGGCTGGGGCTGAACCCGGCGTTTGTGGGCCGCGAAACCGAGTTAAAGACGCTGGCCCGGACCCTCAAAGCAGGACGGACGGCAGCGGTGGGGCAGGTAGCCACGGTAAGCGGGTTGGGGGGGATTGGCAAGACGCAGGTGGCGGTGGAGTTTGTGCATCGGTATGGGCCGTATTTTGCGGGGGGGGTGTATTGGCTGAACTTTGCCGAGGGGGCGGCGGTAGCCAGCGAGGTAGCGGCCTGTGGGGGCGCGGGAGGGTTGAGCTTGTATACCGAGGCGAGTGGCTTGAAGCTGGAGGAGCAAGTGGCCATGGTGCAGCAGGTCTGGCAGAGTCCGCTGCCGCGGCTGTTGGTGTTTGATAACTGCGAGGAGGAGGAACTGCTGGCGAAGTGGCGGCCCAAGACCGGGGGTTGTAAGGTGGTGGTG
>JAAUSP010000021.1 GCA_012032575.1 Anaerolineales bacterium
AAACAACAACAAGCCCGGCTGCGCCGCCAGAATGAGCAGTTGGCCGAATTGGCCCGGCAAGACCTTAAAGGTATTGTTCAAGTTTGCGGGAGGGTTACGGCGTGGATCGGGTCATCCTCTTTGGTTCGTTGATGAAAGGTAAGTTTACCGCCGAGTCTGACATTGATTTGGCTGTGGCCGGCCTGACCCCGGCTGATTTCTTCAGCGCCTATGCCGAGGTTAACCGCCTGTCTCATTTTCAGGTGGATTTAAAGCCTTTGGAAAGGCTGCACCCCCATTTTTGTCAGCGCGTTTTGGCTCAGGGAGAGACGATTTATGAAGCATCTGACCCCTGCTGAACTCAAAGAGATTGCCCTGGATATTGAGGTTGAATTAGGACAACTGGCTCGTCTACAAAGCGAAATCGAAAGGGTCAGCCAGCTTATCAAAACCTCGCCTGACCTGGCCGATCTTCTTTTCGAAAACCAGGCCCTCAAACTACATAATTTCTATACCGGCTGTGAGCGGATTTTTCAGATTGTTGCCTCCGAGTTAAACGGCGCTCTGCCAACCGGCTACGATTGGCACAAACGCCTGTTGGAGCGAATGGCTTTGCCTCACGAGGGCCGCCCGGCCTTGATTTCTACCTCAACCGCGCAATTACTGGAAAAATACCTGGCTTTTCGCCACGTCGTGCGCAACATTTATGGCTACGAATTAGAGGCTGGACGGATTGCCCAATTAGTGGCCGAGCAAAATGGGGCCTGGCAGCGGTTTGAAATCGAAGTCAGCAGCTTTGTTACGTGGCTGCGGCAAACCGCGGAGCAGTTGAGATAAAACTCAACCCGCAAAGAGAAAGAGCAATTAGGGCAAGTGATCCAGGGGGCCGTGCAAGTATTGGGTCAGGGGGCTACGACCCTGGTCGAAGCATTTGCCAAAGGTCTGGGCGACAGTATGTCCGGCGGATCATAACCCACGCGCAACACGCAAGACGCAAGACGCAAGACGGAATATTTTTGTCTTTTCTCTGCCTTGTGCTACAATTCAAACCCTCATGTTGGGAGCGTTATTTTCACCTCTGGCGCCGGCGGCGGTTTTGCTGTTGGGCGCTTTCATTTTGCCGTTGGTGGCTTTGCAGTTGGCCTCGCGCTGGCGGGCGCAGCCGTGGTTGCGTCACTGGAGCGCGCCGGGGTTGGTGGGGCTGGGCGCAGCGGCGGTGGCAGGGGTTCGGCTCACCTTTGGAGCCGATGCGGCCGGCGAAGGGCTGGAACTGCTCTCCGGCTGGAACTTTGCCAGCGCCGATACGGTCGCCGCTTGACTATTCGGGCGGACACGTTGAGTCTGCCCTTTTTGCTGCTGACCATCCTGATTTTGCTGGCCGTCACGCTGGCTACCCCCCTGATTCTGCCCATTCCCCCCAAACGAGAAGAAAATGTCAGCGACCTGGCTATCTGGCTGGCCCTGGGCGCGGGGGCGTCGTTTCTGTTTATTTCGGCCAACGGCCTGACCCTGGTTTATGCCGTGTTGGGCTTTGATGTGCTGACCATGTTTTATTGGCTTCAGCGCGGCCATCGCGAGCTGAGTATTGCCCGCATCTTTCTGGGCTTATTTACCATCGCCGGGTTGATGCTGGCCGGCCTGGGACCAACACCGGGCGATGGGCCAGGAGCGCTGTGGCTGGGCCTGGCCTTGTGGCTGCGGTTGGGGCTGTATCCTTTTATCGAAACCAACGCGCATGGCCGCTGGCAAGATTATGGGACACTGGCCTATCTGGCCCTGTCGCTGCTGATCGGTATTTATCTGGCAACGCGGGTGCTGGTTCAACCGTTGACCGGCCTGATGCCGTGGTTGTTCGGGGCGTTGATGCTGCTCAACGGGCTGCTGGCCTGGCTGTCGGACGAACGGCCGGAGTTGCTGGCCCGCTTGCTGCTGGTGGGAACGGCCTTTTTGGTGCTGGTTGCCCCGCTCGATCAGGGCGCTACAATCGCTTACAGCGTTGGTTTAATGCTGAGTGTCGTTGTTTTGTGGATTACGCCTCATCTGGGTCGGCCCCGCCTCAACGAAGGCGCCTGGTCCTGGCCCTACTTGCCTGCTGTCGCGGCTACATTGACTCTGGTGGGCTTACCCTTTTCGCTGGGGTGGTTGGCCCGGACTACCCTTTACCATGCCCTGCTGCTGCGAGATAACATTCCGCTGCTGTTTCTGGTCATTTTAGCCGAAAGCCTGGTTTTGAGCGGGTTGGTTCGATATTGGCTGCTGTTGTGGCAGGGGGACGAACAGAGCGAGCGGCGTTCGATGGTGGCGATTGTGGTCATGGTCCCGTTTTTGATCCCCGGCCTGGCTCCCCTCATCCTGGCAACACTGACCCGGACAAATTTACCCCCGGCCAATTTTCAACAGGAAGCCGGCGTTATCGGCGCTTTGGCTGTCACCATTTTGGGTGGGCTGGGTTTGGGCTATTTCCGGTCAACGTTGACAGACCGGTTAAGAATAACCCCCTTTCTGCTGGCCGACTTTGCTCGTCTGGGCTGGTTGCTGCCGTGGTGGGCTGTCTGGCTCAACTGGCTGGGCCGGTTTATTTTACGGATCAGGGTGGTTCTCGAAGGGCGTCATTATATGGGCTGGGCTTTATTTACCGCCCTCGTCGGGATTTTGATTATTTTGTTAGGAAGCTAACGGCGATTTTTAATGCCAACACTAGCGGAAATTTTAGCGCGATTACAATTTTTAACTCAAGAGTCGGCCCTGCTGGGGCTGTTTATCACTGCCGGGATCATTCTGGTGGCGCGGGACTGGCGGACGCTCATTCTGGCGTTGCTGGCGCAATATATCCTGACTGGCCTGATTTTATCGCGGGTCATCCGGCCCGATATCGCCGCTTTAAAGGTCATGATCGGTGCTTTTATCTGCCCCATTCTCTTTTTGTCGGCCCGGCAGGTTTCCACCCGGTTGGCTTTCTTTAATCCCACCACCGACCGGACCAAAACCAACGGCTGGATCAAATTTAGCTGGTGGCCCAATTTCTCTCTGATGTCTCTGATAAAGGGGCAGGACCGCCGGCGCAGCCCGGCCGCAACCGGGTTTATGTTCAGGGTTCTGGCAGTCTTACTGATGATCGTCATTGCCAACACCCTCAGCAATACCTTTGCCCTGCCGGATTTATCACAGAATATGACTACGGCGGTCTATTGGCTGGTTTTAGCCGGCCTGGTCACTCTAATTCTGACCGAAGACCCGATGCGGGTGGCGCACGGCCTCTTCACCGCCTTGACCGGCTTCGATTTGTATTACACCACCATTGAGAAAAGTCTATTGATGACCGGGCTGTGGGGCGCGGTAAATTTATTGATTGCCCTGGCAATTGGCTACTTGATTATTGCCAAAGGGGCCGGGCTGGAGGAAGAGTTTTGATCCCTCAAGCCTTCTGGCTCATCGCCTTGCCGATTGGGGCGGTCCCGATTGTTTATGCGCTGCGGCGGCTGGGGCTGGGCGCGCTGGTGGCAGCCGGCGTAGCCCTCCTGTCAGCCCTGTTCGTTATTTGGCTGCCAACCGGCATCATCTTGAATTTTTTGGGCCGCAGCATCGAACTGGACCGTTTTTCACAAGTAACTTTGCTGCTGCTGTTTGCAGCCTCCACGCTGCTTTTTTTAATACCGGCCCTGTTACCCCGGCCCAAGCTAAAACGTGAAAGCCGGACGGCGGCCAGTACCAGTTGGCGGGACAACCGGGCTTTTTTCCCGGCCGGATTGGCTATCCTGGGGCTTTTTGGTGCGGCCAGCCTGTCGCGCCACCTGGGGATTATCGCCATTCTGATTGAAGTGGCGGTTATTTTAACGGTTTTTGTGATTCAGGGGGGACGGGTTGACTCGACCCGCGCGGCGCTGCGCTTTTTGGTGCTGATGTCGCTGGCGACGCCTCTGTTTCTGCTGGCGGCCTGGCGCATTGATTTTTATCAATTGAGCGGCGGGCTGCAAACGGGCGGCAATTTAGAGCAAACCACCTTGCTGGTAGGGTTCGGGTTTGCCCTCTGGCTGGCGGTGGTGCCGTTTCATAGCTGGCTGACCACCACCTCGGGTGAGTCTGCGCCGGCCACGGCTGCCTTTGTGCTGATCTCTTTTCCCATCATCGCTTTTTCAACCCTGATCCATCTGCTGGCCGATTTTCCCTGGCTGGTTGAGTCGCCGCAAGCAGTGCAAGCCCTGATTTTGGGTGGCGTGGCAACAGCATTTGTGGGGGGGATTATGGCCGGCGTGCAGCGCGGCTTTAGCGAACTCATGGGCTATGCCGCCCTTTTTGACCTGGGCTGTACCCTGACCCTACTGGGCCTGGGCGGCGAAACCGGCATTATCACCATTCTGGTGAGTTTAGCCGGGCGGGCGCTGGCCTTGACGCTGATCGCTGCCAGCACCTCGGCGATTCGCCTCCGGGCCGGCAGCGATGGCTTTGCCGAATTGCGGGAGATGGCTCAACAAATGCCCGTGGCCACCGCCGGTCTGACTTTGGGCGGCTTGACCCTGGCCGGCGTTCCCTTTACCGCCGGTTTTGCCACCCACTGGCAGCTTTTGCGTTCGATGGCGGCGGTAGAGCCGGGCTGGGCTGTTTTGCTGGCTCTGGCCGGGCTGGGGGTAGCTATCGGGTATCTGCGCGGATTCAGGTCTACTTTATTGCCGCGCCGGCTCACTCGCGGCAAAGGAGCGGCCCGGCCTGATGTTGTCTTTACTGTCCAGGAGCCGCTGCTGCTGCTGCTGCTGATTGTGTTGCTTTCGGCGGCCACCATCCTGTTGGGTCTGTTTCCGGCGATATTGATTCAGCCGCTGCAAGCGTTGGGCATTAATATTTCTATTCCCATTCCCTGAGGTAGTTTTCAGGTTTAAATTAAAAAACGTCTTGCGTCTTTCGTGATGCAAAGTGAACACGCAAGACGCAAGACGTAACCCGAATAAGTTGTTCCCCTAAACCGGCGGATATGGAATATTTCGCCCTGGATGTAGTTCCGGCAGGCGGCCGGCGATGATCAGCCGGTCCAGCCGCTTTTTCATGGCCTGAATTTCACGGGTGCTGATAAAGCAGGACAGGATTTGGCACAGTTCCGATGAGTCTTCCATCTGGCTTTGCAGCCGTTTTAAATCTTTCAATAAAACGGCTGGAATAGCTTCCTCACAAAATTCCCAAATAACAGTCCGCAGTTTAAAGTCGGTATGGAAGGTCAGGCCGTGATCAATCACCCACAGCCGGCCATCTTTAGCTTTTAGACAGTGCCCACCCTTGCGATCTGCATTATTGACGATAAAATCAAACAAAGCCACCCGGCGGAACTCATCGGTAAAGCCGGAGTCATCCCGCATGTTGAAGTAGTGAGCTTCGTATTCAGCGTCAATAAAAAGCTGCACCGAGCCGGGGCCGTGGGGACCATCGCGCAGGACAGTGGGCGGAATACTGGGCCAGCCCAGGGCCTGACTCACCAGATAACTGGCAAATTCGCGCTGGCACAGGGTACCGTCGGGAAAGTCCCACAGCGGCCGTTCGCCCTGGCAGGGTTTGTAAATGGCCAGCAGCTTGGTTTGATCGGCCGGTTGGTCTAAACTTACCAAAAAGGTATAGTTGGAACTCCACGGCATCAACCCTTGCAGTTCGATAAGTCCTTTTAGCAGGGTAATGGACATTTGTTCATCTTCCTGCGGCGAGTCGCAGTCATCAGGGTCAGCTTCATTCAACCGCCGGACTGTTTTTATTTGGGCCAGAACTTTTTCTGGCTCAAGGGCGTGCTTCAAGACCATAGCGGTTTTTCGTGTCCGTTACTCCGGGGACAAAAATGACCTTCGGGGTCCATCGGTGAGTCACACAAGGGACAAATGGGCCGGCCCTTGCTGGCTATTTCCAGGGTATGATCGCTAAGCGCCTGAATTTGGGCGCGGGTCGTCCAGAAGCGGGCGGTTGCCGGCTTTTCCAGGCCCTCAAACTCAATTTCCTGGACTACCAGGACCACCAAATCTTGTTCCTGATCGTAACCCAGCCCAATCTGGCCAATGACAAAGGTTGGTTCCATCGGTTCGCGCAGCATCAGGTCGGCGCTAAGCGGCTTGTCAAATTTAGATTGGGGGCGGGGGATATTTTTCATCTAGCTCTTCCAGCAGCTCAATTACGCTTGAAGCTAAAACCATCGCCTGTTCTTTTTCCAGCTTCAAGGTAATCATGGCCGTACCCTGGTTAGCCTGTAACAAAAATACGCGCTGTCCGGGTTGTCCAACGCTCCCAATAGTAATACGTGAAACCGGATTAAAATCCACAAGTTCACCTGCCATAATTTTTATTAATTTCCTTTTTGTTTATTGGCCTTCTTCTTCAACTCGGGCCGCGGCGGATTGTGATTGGTATCATTAACCGCCAAAATGCGAGGCCCTATGGAGCTGAAGCTGATGGTAGTGATCGAAGCGGTGCTGATGACAAGGCGTTGAAATAAATCAAAATGGACGCCCATATAATGGGCCACTGCAGCCTTTATCAAATCGGCGTGCCCGACTACAGCAATAGTTTCCTCTGCATGACAACTCACCAGCCGGTTGATTTCTCTAACGCAGCGGGCTTGCATCTCAAACATGGTTTCCCCACCCGGAAAACCCGCGCCGGTAGGATAAGCCTGGATCACCGGCCAGGCTTTGGTTTTGGCTAATGTTTTAATCGCTTCGCCGGTCCATTCACCGTAGTCTACTTCCAGCAGGCCGGGATAAGGGTTTAATTCCAGATGGGGATGGTGCCGGGCAATGGCCTGGGCCGTTTCCATGGTTCGTTCCAGCGGGCTGGCATAAATGGCATGGAGCTTAACGCCGGCCAGTCGTTTACCCAAAGCTTCGGCCTGCTGCTGCCCGTACTCATTTAAGGATACTCCGGGCGTCCGTCCAGCCAGTTTATGGCTTTCGGTCCAGGCATTTTCGCCGTGGCGAATAAACAAAACGGTGGTTGGAGCCGCCGGTTTTTTGGATTTTTTTGAGTCGTTGTTGGAATCCTGGGCCATCATTTTCCCTATTTTTTTGACCAGCGAGTCAAGATAGTGAGTAATATAGCTTATCTGGAACTTACAGTCAAGCAATTTGACGGGCCTTATCAAGCCGGTCAATTTTCCGAAGTCTCAGCCTGTTTTTTTTCCGGTCCAGGCAGTCTGGAGCGTCCCCTAAAAAGCGACTGCAACCTGATGAGCATACTTTTCAGTTGTTCCTCCAGCGAAGGTTGGGCCTGGCTTAACTCCTGGGTTGTTTTAGGCGGGAAGGGTTCCTGGCCCCATAACTTGGCGTAAAGGTAACTCAAAACCTCACGAGCTGACGCAATTATCGGCGCAGCCAGCAGCGCCCCGATAATTCCGCCCACGCTGGCCCCGATGAACACACCCACCATTACCACCAGCGGTGGCAGTTCTACAGCGTCGCCTAATACGCGCGGCACAATCAGATTATTTTCGGTTACCTGGACCAGCCAATAAAAGCCGATAACCATGAGCGCAAAGTAAAAGTTATTGATGTCCAGATATGTCGAGCCTTGAATCAGAGCCACGATTACAGCCGGTACGGCAGCCAGAAAGGGTCCCAGGCTGGGAATTAACTCCATCACCCCGGCGATAAAGGCCAGGGCAAACGCTCCCGGCATCCCCAGGGCCGTATTCCCAACCCAGGTAATTATCCCGATGGTAATCATGAGAATAAGCTCCCGCGGAAATAAGCCTGCCAGATATGGCGCAGCCGTTCAAGCAGATGGGCAATTTCTGGCCGATAGGCTTCGGGAATACCCTTAAAAACCAGGGCCGAAACTTATAGGAGTCCAGGCTCATGTAAAGGGCGAAAAAGAGGGTAAATACAACACTCAACGCGCCCGAAACCAGTGTTCCGGCCACACTGGTTGCCAGGCCGTAAGTGATGGTTGCAGCCGAGCGCAGCGGTTCGATGATAGCCTGGAGTGAGGGCAGGGTGAGTGGGGCGGAGTCTGAGGCCTGGAGCATCTCCAAAGCCGGGTCAACAAAGCCGGAAAGGTCAATCGGCATCCCAAAAACAGGGAGATCGCTGGCCTGGAGACTGACCAGGGTCTGTATTAGCCAATTGTGGATTTGATCAACCAAAATCTGGTAATCAACAGAAGCGATGATCTGAAATCCATCAATGATGGGAGGCAACAAAATGAGCGGGCTGAGATAAAAAAACAAAATCAGTAATAGGTATGATAACAGCACCGCCAACCCGCGCGGGATTTTCAGGCGTTGATGAAAAAAGTTGATCAGGGGCGTCAACAAAAAGGCAATGAGCGCGGCCACAACGAGCAAGGTAAGGGTATCCTGGCTCAGATAAAGGATATACAAACTAAACAAAAACAAGCCTACTCCGACAATATATTTAGTTGGTCTGCTCCATTCAGTACTCATCCCTGGCTCCGCAAGAAATAATTCAGGTATCTTCTCAATATGTAGGGGCGAACCTTTGCGGTCGCCCTGTGGGGCAGGCGCAAGGCCGTGCCCCTACCCGAATTATTGAGAAGATACTAATTCAGAATAGGTAAATTATAGCACCCACCGCCAAAAGATAAAAGACCACCTTTACACCTGACCATTACCGGATCTCCCGCCAGGCCCGCAGTACCTCCGCTACGCTCCAGGCCCGGGCGACACAGCCCCGAGGCGTGTGGGGCGGATCGCCATCAAATGTTTCACTGATACTGCCCAGGCCGGCGTCCCAGAGGTGATGTTCCATAGCGGTTAAAAAAGAACAAGCCAATTCCTGATTCTGGTAAACCCGATAATGGGCTGTTACAAACGGCCCCATCAGCCAGGCCCACACCGTACCCTGGTGGACGGCGCTGTCACGCTGGAGCGCGTCGCCTCGGCAGCGGTGCCGGTAGGCCGGGTCTTCGGCAGCCAGGGTGCGCAAGCCGTAGGAGGTAACCAGGTGCAAAGCACAGATGTCTACCACGGCCTTGGCCTGAACATCGCTCAACAGGGGAAAGGGCAGAGCCACGGCCAGGATTTGATTGGGTCGCAAGCTATCATCATAACGGCGGCCATCAGGGTGAAGTTCACCCAGGGGACCATCAATCACATCGTAAAGATATTCGCCGGCCTCAAACCAAAAGCGCTGCCGGAACTGCGCGGCGATAAGGTCGGCCTGACTCTGGTAGTTGTGCGCCGCTGTTTTTTTGTTCAAGCGTTGGGACAAGTCGGCCATGACCCGCAGGGCATTGTGCCACAAGGCATTAACCTCGACCGGTTTGCCGGTACGGGGCGTCACCACCCAGTTGCCGGCTTTGGCATCCATCCAGGTCAATTGTAAGCCCGGTTCACCGGCATAGAGCAGGCCGTCAGCCTGATCAACATGAATATTGTAGCGAGTTCCCTGGCGGTACCAGGTTATGATGGCAGTCAGGGTGTCATAAAGCTCTTCGGCCAGTTTTAGATCGTTAGTGCAGCGCAAATATTGGTGGATGGCATAAAAATACCACAGGGTGGCATCAACTGCGTTGTAATCAGGGATCGGGGAAGTATCGGGAAAACGGTTGGGCAGCATGCCCTGGTCAAGGCAGCGGGCAAATGTGCGCAAGATGCTGGCGGCTATATCGTACCGGCCCGTACTTAGAGTCAATCCCGGCAAAGCAATCATGGCATCCCGGCCCCAATCGCTGAACCAGGGATAGCCGGCAATGATCGTGGTCCCCGGCTCTTTTTGCGGAGTGGTCCGCTGCACAATAAATTGATCGGCAGTCAGGGCCAGGTGGCTGATCCAGTCCGGTTCGCCGGCAGGATTGTTTTGGACCAGAGCCAATTGGCGCTGCTGTTCCTGCTGTAATGGTTCAAGCCCGCGGTGGGGTTCAACCGGCTCGGTTGAGCAAATCAAGGTTACGGTTTCGCCGGGCCGTAAGGTCATATTGAAATAGCCGGGGGTGTATAAATCCTCCACATCATCCAGGCCGCGCTGCTTTTCTTCGCGGTGCCTGAAATTCCAGTACCATTCGCCATGCGCGGTAAAGCGGCCGCGGTCAGTAATAATGCGATAAGGCTGGGCATCGGCCGAGGCTTTCACTTCAAAGCCGCCTTTGATCGGGATGATTTTGGGCCGCCAATTACTGCGCTGGTGGCTGTGATAATCCCGATAAGCGCAAAATGGAGTCAATTTTAGCCAGAGCGTGTCACTGGCCCGGGTCAGGCTCAGGGTTAGATAGGTGGTATTGTGCCCGTGAGCCATCCAGATGCGTTGTTCCAGTCGGGCATCGGCCAGGGCATAAACCCAAACCGGGATCAAGCCTTCCAGGTGGAAGGACTCGATATGGCGATAGCCGCGAGGATCAATGGTGTTACTGGTATATTCGTTGGTGGCCAGAGGGTAAATTTTGCCATCGCCGTCGTAATGGGCCATGACATCAATTTTTGGGACCAGCATAACCCGCTCCAGCGGGGGGCGAAGGGCCGCTATCAGCAGTCCGTGATAACGGCGGGCGTTGGCTCCGCTGACCGTGCCGGCGGCATAGCCGCCCAGGCCATTCGTTACCAGCCACTCTTTCTGTGTGGCGCAATCATAGTGGCCACATTCGGCCCGTCCCAGCGTTAGATTATACATTCGGATTTCCTTTCACGTCGTTGTGTCGGGTGTTAGTTTGGACCTGAATAGTATAACATAAAATTCCGAGGGATGAAGGAAATAAACCCTCAAGAAAATTAAATGCAACGTTGCGAATCTTTCCCAACATGGATATAATGGAATCGTTATGGAAAGTTGCAGCTTACCCAGGAGAAATTTGTGAACTATCCCTTGACTATGACCTTCAAGGTGCTGGCCCTGGCTCCGCAAATTTTTGTGCGCGATGCCAACGGCACGGAAATTATGTATGTCAAACAGAAGCTGTTCAAGCTGAAGGAAGCCATCAATATTTTTTCCGATCAATCGCAGAGCCGCCAGATCTACTCCATTAAAGCCGACCGGATTATTGATTTCTCGGCTCGTTACAACTTTAGCGACAGCCAGGGCATGAGCCTGGGTGCAGTCAAGCGGCGCGGTATGCGTTCGCTCTGGAAGGCCAGCTACGATATTTTTGACGGTGAACAGGTGACTTTCCACATCCAGGAAGAAAATGCCATGATCAAGGTGGTAGACGCACTTTTTGGCGAAATACCGATCATCGGCATGTTTTCGGGCTATATTTTTAATCCGGCTTATCTGGTGATGCGTGCCGGTTCAGCCGGTCAGCCGGGTCCTACGGTGATGCGCTTATCAAAACAGCCAGCGTTTTTAGAAACTGGCTTTAAGGTCGAAAAAATGGATCAAACCTTAAGTGCCAGAGAAGAAGAGCAGATTCTGCTCGGTTTACTCATGATGACCCTCTTGGAGCGCAGTCGGGGATGACGGGCGCGAGGCGCAGAGGCGGGCAGCGATGATAGAATCTTTTTCAAACTTCGTCCCCCGCCTCGCGCCTCAATATTTTGCTCCATTTACTCCAATGCTTTGACCAATTTGGGAATAACAAACCACTGGAGTACCCCCTCGCCGGGTTCTAATTCCGTCCAATCGGCAATATCAAAGTCAATACAGATTAATCCCGCGGTGGGAATTTTGATGGACCAGCTATCCGTCCATTTCTCTCCGGCGATTTGAGGATTGCACAAGACCGCCACCGTTTCTTCCAGAATGGGATTGTGCCCAATCAGCAGGACTCGTTCCACCGTAGCCGGTAATCGCTGTAAAGCAGCGATTAAATCTTCGCTGCCGCCGCCATAAAAAGACTCCTCCCATTGAATCGCTTTCCGATAGCCGCAAGCCTCGGCGGCCAGTTGGGCCGTTTGTTTGGCCCGCTGGGCCGGCGACGCCACAATAGTATCCGGCACACAACTAAAGCGGGCCAGCACTTCGCCCATGCGCGGCGCATCTTCCAAACCGCGTTTAGCCAGAGGCCGGTCAAAATCTGCCTGGCCCGGATTGCCCCAATCTGATTTGGCATGGCGTAAAATCAAGACAGTTTTCATCGGTTCCTCCTTTTGCTTTCATTATAATCAACTGTCGCGAAAAAGATAGCGTTCTCCCTCTATTGGGCCTGTCCCAGATTTTAGGCAGACCTCATAGGTTTTCAAAACCTATGAGGTCTATTTCTTAAAAATTAGGACGCACCCCCTCTATTGAAATAGCGATAAGCTGATTTGCTCATTTGTCCTGATGCTTTTATGCTCAATTCAATGAGCTATCTGATTGTTTTTATCACGGCTTTTGGACTTGCCTGGCTGATTACCCCTCTCAGCGCCAAACTTGGCCGCCGATTGGGCCTGACTGACCGACCGGCGGCCGGCGGGAGCACCAGGGAGAAGTGCCTCGCGTGGGCGGCATCGCCTTGTTTGCCGGCTTTGTCGGAGCCGGGCTGTTGGTCTTTGGACTGAGTCTGCTGGGTGTCTGGCCGCCCATCGGGGCAGAAGATCGCAAGCTGTTAACCGGCGTGCTGGCCGGCAGTATGTTTGTATTTCTCTTTGGGCTGTGGGATGACCGGCGTGAACTGCCGGCCTGGCCTCAATTTGCGGCCCAATTCGGCGCAGCCTGATAGCTATCAGCTTTGATATTATCGTCGAGCGGGTTACGCTGCCAATTCGCGGCTACACCGTTTTTCCCCTGTGGATAACCTATCCGCTGACCGTCTTCTGGATAATGGGCATGATCAATACGGTCAATTGGCTGGACGGCCTGGATGGACTGGCCGCCGGGGTAGCGGCAATCGCCAGTTTGCTTTTTGCCATTCATGCTTATAGCCTGGGACAGACGGTGGTAGCCCTGTTTCCGCTGGCGTTGGCGGCGGCTTGCCTGGGATTTCTGCCGTTCAATTTTCACCCAGCCCGTATTTTTTATGGGCAGCAGCGGCAGCATGCTGCTTGGCTTTGCCCTGGCCTCGCTCTCCATTTTAGCCCCGGCCAAAGTCGCTACGGCCTTGCTGGTATTGGGCATTCCCATTCTGGATGTGGTCTGGTTGATCGTTCAACGCTGGCGGCAGCGCGGCAATCCGACCAGAGCCGGGCGCGACCATTTGCACTACCGCCTGCTCGACCTGGGTTTCAGCCAGCGCCAGATTGTGTCGCTCTACTATAGCTTCTGCGCCGCTTTTGGCCTGCTGGCCCTCCTTATCGAAGACCGGCTCTTTTAAGCTGGTCGCTCTGGTCGTGATGGCCGGCTTGACCCTGGCGCTGTTGTGGTGGCTGGCAAAAACAGGTAGCACAGGTAACAGGTGAATTAATTCTGCTATCTGTTACCTTGCTACACATACCCAATAGACCGATACCACTCCAGCGTGCGCTGTGCGCCTTCGGTAAAGGTGGAAGGCTCAAAGCCTAATTCGCGCTGGGCTTTGCTGTAATCCACAATCCAATCGTGAAAAACATACGGTTCCAGGTTTTTGGGGTAAAAAGGTTCGCGCTTGGTAAAGAGGGCCACAAACTCTAACAGCCGGGAAAATTCGAGCATCACCCAGCCGGGAAAATTAACCCGCCAACTGCTGCGATTGGCCAGGCAACTGACAATAAAATTGGCTTCGTGATGGGAAATGCTCTGGTTGGAAATATTGTAAACTTCGCCGACTCTGCCCCTCGTTAGGGCTGCTTCAATGGCCCTGGCCGCATCGCCCACATAGCAGGGAAAGATAAAATGCCGGCCCTGGTGAACCTGGACCCGCCAGTTGTGCAAAAACTCCTCAAAAAAGAGGCGGTTGAAGGCATAATGGCCGTGCGGTCCATACAATGCACCCAGGCGCAGGATGACCACCGGCAGGCCCTTGTCCACATAAGTGTGAGCCAAACGCTCGCCCCGGTATTTGGTCAGGGCATAATTGTCCGTGGGATAGGGCCGGCAGAGCGTTTCCTCGGTGATGATGACGCCTGGCGGCTGCGGGCCAACCACGATAATGGTGCTGATATGAATGAACCGCTTGACCTTTGCTGCCAGCGCTGCTTCCAGAACATTCCGCGTGCCCTCGACGTTAGTGGCGATAAAAGGGGGTGGGGGTCCCCACAATCGAAAGTGAGCCGCTGCGTGGATGACATAATCACAGCCGGTCATCGCTGCCCCAACCGCCGCTGCATCGGTCACATCGCCGCGGGCAATCTCAATCCCTAAATGCTCTAATACGGTTGTATCCGTAGCGGGTCGAACCAGTGCCCGCAGCGGGTAGCCCTGGCTGGCTAAATACTCACCCAAGTTTTGCCCTAGAAAGCCTGTTGCGCCGGTCATCAGAATCAAGTGTGGTGTCCTTGTGGGCAGAAGTCAGTAAGCAGAAGGCAGTAGCCAGCCCATAGCATAGTATGGGCGCTGCGGTATAGTCAGAAAATTCCCCCGTCTACCGTCTACCTTTTTACCAATCAATGTCTTTGCCCTGGTATGCATACAGGAAGAGCTGGCGAATATCTTCCGTTCCAGGTGCGCGGGTGGGGGTGACGATTTGGCTGTCGCTTTCGGCATTTTCAACTAATTTGTCAAGGTTGTTTTCCAGGTCTGCGGGCGAAATCTCGGCAGCTTGCCGGATGGAGAGCGGCTGGCCAATCTCAGCCGCCAGCCGGCGAACGGCCTGAACGAGACTCGCCGCGCCTTGCTGGGGCGTGGCAGCGGGCAACCCCAGCAGTGCGGCCAGATCAGCGTAGCGCGGCGACGGAGTGTCGCCCCGACTGTTAAACTGGATGGTATAAGGCAAAAACAAACCAACCGTGCGGCCATGCGGCAAATTATACACGGCTCCCAGGCTGTGCCCCATTGCGTGGGCCAGCGAACACATCGAATTGATAAAGCCCAGGCCGGCAATAGCCGCGGCATTGTGCATCTTCTCGCGGGCTTCTTCATCCGCGCCGTTCGCTACGGCCCGGGGCAGGTAATTAAAAATAAGCTGGACGGCTTTCAAGCATAAACCATCGGCAAAATCGTTGTTCCAGGTGGAAGTGTAGCCTTCAATGGCGTGGGTGAGGGCATCCATGCCGGTATCGGCGGTAAGCTGGGGCGGCATAGTGGCCGCCAGTGCGGGGTCTACAATGGCTATATCGGGGATATTCTCCGGTGAGCCGATGGCAACTTTACGCTGGTCTTCCGGGTCGGTCAGCACAATGCCCCAGGTCACTTCGGCCCCGGTGCCGCTGGTGGCGCTGATGGCGACCATTTTGGCTTTTTGGCGCAGATTGAGCGGTTCAAAAGGCGTGACGGCCAGAATATTAATCTGTGGGTTCTCGTACAAAATCCACATCGCTTTGGCCGCATCAAGGGCCGAACCACCGCCCAGCCCCACCACCCAATCCGGCTGGTAGGCAGTCATCGCCGCTGCCCCCGCTGAATGGTCGCCACGGCCGGCTCGGCTTCAACCTCGCTGAAAACCTGACTGGCAATACCGGCCTGGCTCAATTTTCCTGGACACGCCGGACAATGCCCAACCCGACCAGCGTTTCATCGGTCACAATAAAGGCACGCTGGCCGGTCAATTGAGTCAAATGATCGAGGGCATCAGATCCAAAAACGATTTCGGGACTGCGGAAGTACCACATGGCTGGATAACCTGTTTTTTAAGGGAATTGAGGGAACTGAAGGAACTGAGGGAAGATATTTCTTTCGGTTCCCTCAGTTCCGTTAGTTCTGCATCGCCTCGGCTGCGGCGGCAAAGTTGGGATTGTAATCGAGCGCGGCCTGAAATTCAACCTCTGCCCCCGGCTGGCCCAGCGCCTGCAGCGCCAGACCTTTGTAGTAATAGGCTTCTTCCAAACCGCCCGACCCTTTGATCGTTGCCTCGGTCAAATCCAAAACATCCTGGTAGCGACCGGCGGCGTAATAGGCTTCAAAGGGGGTAAATTGATACCACAGCCGCCGCCAGTGTAATCCCAACTGGCGTGCCCGGTCAAATGCGGCCACTGCTTCCTGAAAGCGGCCCAGGCGAGTCAAAGAATCTCCCAGGTTAAAATAGGCAATCGCATCCTCAGGCTTAGCCTCAACCTCAGCCTCAGCCTCGGCCACCAGCCGCTCATCCAGCATCGTATCGTCCATATCCGGGCCGATGATCGCCGCTATGGTATCGGCTTGCTCCGGTGGATAGACCAGCACATAGACCCGGTTGAAAACGCGCCAATCGCTGTCAAACTGCTCGTAACTCACCTGGAAGTCCGGGCCGTTGAGCGAGTCAAAGGTGTTGAATTGGCGGGTGGCATCGTCAAAGCCGGTGACAAGCCGGTAATGGCCCAGGCCATCCTCATCGTGGACCAGCCACGTTTCGGCCAGTACCGGCAGATTGTGGCTAAGCAAAAGCTTAAGCTGCTCAATCGAACCACCCCGCCGGACCAGGGCCTCCATGCCGGTGGTGCGGGCATAAGCCGCCAACTCCTCCGGGCTGACATTCTTATCGTCGCGGTTGGGTTTGAGGAACGGGGCGGCGTCGGCCTGTAGTTCGGGCCGGCCAAAATAACTCATATTCATTGTAATCGTCGCCGGGCCGCAGTTGTTCCAGGTTTGCCACTGGTGGCTGATGCCGCTGAGCTGCGCCTTGCTGCCAACCGGCTGTAGGGCAACACTGGGCGCGGGTGACGGTGACGGTGTAATAACCTGTTCGGTCAGACTGACCGCCACCGGGGTGGGGGCGGGTATGGTTGTGGCGGTGGCCGTTGGGGTCGACTCGGTTGGCTGCGCTGACACCGGCACAGTTGGGGGGAGTTGGGCCGCCACGGCTGTCGGGACGGGGTCGGCAAATATTCGGGGTGGGGCATGAGTTTGCGATAATAGCTGCGGGCGCGATAAACCAGGTTATCCAGGTGAGGGCTAAGCGTGGGCATGGCCAAAGCCACACCAAGAGCTGCGGTTGCCAGCAAAGCGCCCAGGCCCAGGCCAAAAATTACTGCGCCGCCTTTGCTGATTAACTTTTTTTCGTAAGGGCGTCGAGCACGAGTCTGCATTAAATTAACCTTCCTCTTGATAACGTGTCACCGTGAACCGGTAAAGCTCGGCCGGTTCAGCCGGAGACAGGCCGGCCTTGCGCCGCACCAGTTCCAACTGCCGGGCAACACTGTCAACTGCCGGAATATCGGGCAATAATAAGGCGCGATTGTAGCCGGATTGAATAAGAACCCCGTAGATTTTTCGTCCAACTGGTTCGGGTCGGTCACCGGTTCCATAGGGCTGAGTACATCTACTTTTACTTGCAGGCCGGGTAGCTCATCCGCCGTCATGGGCGAAAAGCGGGGGTCGTCGGTGGCCGAGCCAATGGCGGTGTGGATAATCGCTTCGGCCAGATTCGGTTGGGTGGGGGCGGTGGTGCCCCGGCAGCCGCGCAGCCGGCCATCGGCCAGGTGGAGCGATACAAAACCGCGCCCGGCTCGACCAGTTCAGCCGGCAGGGGCTGCGGCGGGGCTATGGTTTGGCCCGTGGTTAAATAGGTTTCAATGGCCTGGTAGGCCAGGCGGACAAATAGATGCGCTTTCAAGAGTTACCCTGATAAACTTTAACACGTTTAAAATTTGGTAGGACTTATCACCTACAATCCACAGTTGTTTTGAGTGGGCCTATCTGGTATAATGACCAGGATAGCCAAACTTCAACAATTTATCTGATAAAGTTGACACTCAATCTGTTTTGGGAGAAGGCAGGTTGAGGGAGATGCTTTTCTCATCTTCTAACAGATAACTGGGATTTTAAGGGGAAACTATGCCAGCCTTGCCGGATAAACCAATATCACCGCAGCCGTCACCTACCCCGCAGCGACCGGTTCAACCGCTGCAATCACGCCCCCAACCAACACCGCCCGCCAATGCCCAGGGAGGGCCGTCAGACCAGCCACCCGCGCCCCGGACACCGCGTGGCGCCGCCAGCACCCAGCGCCGTTCCGGTGGCCCTGCTCCCCGGAGCTTGAGCCAGGTTTTAAGAGAAGCCGACCGTATGGTGGTCCAGGGTGAGCTTGACGAATATCTGCCTGTCCCCACCGGCTTCGACCAGCTTGACCGCCTCATCGGCGGTGGGCTGCGCCGCACCGAACTGATTCTGTTGGGCGGCGCGCAGGGCATTGGCAAAACCATCACTGCCCTCCAGATGGCCCGCAACCTGGCCCTGAATGAAGCAACCTACGCTTTTTACATCTCCTACGAACACAGTGAAGTTCACTTATTAAACCGACTGATTTGCCAGGAAAGTATTGATCCAACGACCAGTGATGCCAGTGCGGGGATTCGCCTCAAGGATTTGCATAACATCGTTGTCAGCAAACGGGCGCGGGAGTGGGTGCGAAACGATGGGAACGTCGGTCTACAACAGATTCTATCACAGCATCCCAAGACTGCCAAAGCGATGGAAACAATTAACCGCTATGCCGACCGCTTGATTCTGATGAAGGCCAGCCCCGCTGTGACCACGCTCAACAGTATCCGCGAGATGACCCGCCAGATTGCCGAGGCGACCGGCGGCAAGATGGTCCTCTTTTTAGATTACCTGCAAAAATCGCTATCTACCCGGAACGCGCCGCCGACGAAAACGACAAGGTCACGATCATCGTTGAAGGATTGAAAGACCTGGCCATGACCCAAAATATTCCGATTGTCTCCATTGTGGCCGCAGACCGTGAAGGACTGCGCAGCAAACGGATGCACCTGTACCACCTGCGCGGCAGTTCCGCCCTCGATTACGAGTGCGATATTGCCATCATCATGAATAACAAATTCCACATTCTCTCCAAAGATCACGTCTCCTTCAACCCCTACAAAAGCGACAGCTACCGCGACTGGGTTGTCTTTACCCTGGAGAAAAACCGGGCCGGCCGGGCCATGATTGATGTCGAATTCCAGATGCGCCCGCAGCATTTCTGCTTCAACCCCAAAGGCAATTTGGTAGAGCAGAAGTTGATTGACGAGAAGATTATTGTCGAATAACCGCAAATAAAATGTCATTGCGAGGCCACAGGCCGAAGCAATCCCCTACTGTGGGGGACTGCTTCGCCTGTGGCTCGTGGTAACAAGATATTTAAGGGAGCGACTGCTACAGCCGCTCCCTTTTTTGTTGTGCCATAGATACACCTTTTGTCGGATGACGTAATAACCAATCATTGTTATACTGGGCGGGTATGAAATGAGGAGTCCAAAGCAAGCTTTGGACTCCATCCCCAATTGTCATTAGGTTAAGCAGCACCCTGAGTAGGTGAGCGAAGCGAACCGTATCGAAGGGTGCGGGGCCATTCAACTAAAATTGAATCCACCCCAAAAGGTGTGTTTGTCATCATGGAACATTCAATCAAAAATCAACCTGCCGTCGAAACGACATTTGAACCACGCCGGGCGCAGACCATCATCATGCTGCTGGCCGCCAGTGTCGGGCTGATGATGACCGGCTACGGCATTGTCATGCCCGTTTTTGCCAAGCGCCTGGGCGAATTTGGCTCCGGGGTAGAAGCCCTGGGCTTTATGACGATGGCCTTTGCCATTGCTCAACTTTTGTTGGCCCCCTTCATGGGCACGCTGGCCGACCGTTTTGGCCGCCGCCCGCTGATTTTGGTGGCCCTGGCCGGGGTGGTGTTAGCCAACCTGGCCTATCTGCTGGTCGAGTCAACTGGCGCTTACATTGCCGTGCGTTTCTTTCAGGGGGCGATTACGGCGGGCCTGCTGCCGGCGGCGATGGGCGTAGTGGCCGACATCATGCCCGAACAGCAGCGTGCCCAGTGGGTGGGGATTTTGATGGGCAGCTACAGCGCCGGCTTTATCTTTGGTCCGGCCTTTGGCGGCTTCCTGTACGATCATTGGGGTTTTGCGGCTCCGTTTAGCTTGTCGGCGGGGCTGGCCTTCCTGGGGCTGCTGTCAGCCATCTTGTTGGTGCCTGAAACCCGGTCGGCCCTGGTGCGCCCGATGGTGGCCTCATTGCGTCCCGCCGAAGGAGAACCGGGCGGACTGCTGGCCTCGCTGCCCCGACCGCTGCTGATTCTGGGCACGCTGCTGCTGCTCGACTTTGTGGGTGTTTTTACCTTCGCTTTTATCGAGCCGCAGATGGTCTTTTACTTTTACGATAACCTGGGCTTCACCACCACCGAGTTTGGCCTGATCGTCGGCGGTTACGGCCTGGCGATGGTGGTCGGCCAAACAACGCTGGGCCGGCTGAGCGACCGATTTGGCCGCCGCTGGATCATCGCCCTCGGCTTTGGCTTGAACTTGTTGTTCTACCTGGGGATGACCGTGGTGGAGCAGTTCTGGCCGATGTTTGTGGTGGCTGTTGTCGCCGGGTTGGGCGGCGCATTATTAGCCCCGGCTTTGAGCGCCTTCTACCTCGATCTGACCGCCGAGGAACACCGGGCCAAAGTGATGGGCCTCAAGGAGTCGGCGGCGGCGTTGGGCGGGGTAATTGGGCCGCTGCTGGTGGCTGTGGTCAGCGGCTGGCTGTCGGCCCAGGGCATTTTTCTGACCTCGGCCTTTGTCACCGGAGCCGCCATCATTCTGGCACTGACCGTTTTGCGTGCCGGGCGACATAAAGCGCAGTCGCCTGCCCGACCGGCTGCGATCACGGCTGAGGTATCTGCTGCGGCGAGTGTGTCTTCTGTTCAAACCTGACCGCCGGATAGCTTTACCCTCTCATGGAGAACTCTCTCCATTTTTCCTCCTTTTCCTCTGAGGAGCCAGCAAGTTTAGCCGCTGGCTCCTCTATTTTCTATATCCGCCTGAAATAGCATCCTGAGTAGCGCGAAACAACGTGAAGCGCGTACACCTGTCCTTGCGTGCAGGCGCAAGTGTCGAAAGGTGCGAATTAGCGACGACTCCAGACGGCGCAGCATCCTAAGTAGGTGAGCGAAGCGAACCGTATCGAAGGGTGCTGGGTGGAGTAACCAATCTTATAAACGCACCTCAATCATCTTGAAACTAATCGGCCCTGAGTTCGTAGATATTAGTGCTTGGGTAAGCTCAGAGTGGATTGACAAATCCACGCCTTTGCCACCGGATTTGCCCGAAGCGCCCGGCGGGAGCAAACCCACCTCAAGCGGAATACAACAATCCACATCATGCTGAAAAGCTCTACCACATTTGGTGGATGCACTCGGCCCGATTACCTGATAAAGTGGTGCTAAATAAAATCCACTATACTACTACACATGATCATTCAGGGTATTTGGTAATCAGTGAGCAGCAAACAGTCTGACTACCGACTACTGATAACTGGTTTACAAAAGAGGGGAAATACTATGGGCGTCATTTGGTTCAAAATCTGGAGCGACATCTGGCATAACAAGGGCCGCACCGCGCAGGTGGTGCTGATTATCGCTATGGGCGCGTTTGCGATTGGCATGATCCTCACCGCCAGCGAGGTCGTCAGCATCCGGTTGGGCCAGATTTGGCAGGCTTCGTCGCCGGCTATGATTAACATGTGGACCGATCCCGGTATAGACGACGAGCAGCTTACCGCGCTGAAAAGCATCAAAGGGGTCAAGGATGTCGAAGGCTATCTCTCGACTAATATCGAATATCGGCTCAGTCCAACCGATCCCTGGACGCCCGGCGGCTTGATTGCCCGCGCCGATTACGAGGATCAAATCTTCGCCACGCTGGAACTGCTCGCTGGCCGCTGGCCGACCCGCAAAACGTGGCCGTCGAAAAAGGTGGAGACAGCTATTTTAACATTCAGCCGGGTCAGAAAGTCTACTTTCGCATTGACGACAAGGAATACACGGTGCAGGTGGGTGGGCTGGTTTACAACGCTTTTCTACAGCCGCCCGGCTTTGGCGGCAAAGCCCAGTTTTACGCCAGCCGCGATACTTTTGCCAACCTGACCGGCGATGAGGATTTCAATCTCATCCTGGCCCAAGCCCCGGTGTATGACGAAACCTCCATTAAAGAGTTGGCCGACCGGATGCAGCGCCAGTTAGAGAAACTGGATGTGGAGACCGGCGGGGCCGCTCCCGTGGACGGGGACAACCGGGTGTTGGACCCCAGCCAGCATTTCCTGCAAAGCACGCTGGACGCTATTTTCCTCATCCTGGGGGTGATGGGTGGCCTGGCCTTGATTTTGGGCTTGCTGCTGGTTTACAATACCATTACCGCTGTCGTCGGCCAGCAGGTCACGCAGATTGGGGTGATGAAAGCCATCGGTGCCGGTACCGGTCAGATTTTGCTGATCTACTTTAGTGGGGTGCTGATTTACGGCGTGCTGGCCTTATTCATCGCCGTGCCTTTGGGAGCGTTAGGGGCGCAGCAGTTTAGCAACTTCTTGTTGTACTTTTTTAATATTGACCCCGGCCCCTTCGCTCTCTCTTCGACGGCGGTGCTGGTTCAGGCCGCCATCGCTCTGCTGGCTCCGCTGCTGGCGGCATTGGTTCCCGTCATCGCCGGGGCGCGTATCACCGTGCGCGAGGCCATCAGCACCTACGGCCTGGGCGGCAACACCGGCTGGCTGGAGCGCACCCTGGCCAAAATGCAGCGCCTTTCCCGGCTGGTCCTGCTGACCCTGAACAACACCTTTCGGAACCGGGGCCGGGTCATCATTACCCAACTGGCCCTGGTGGGCAGCGGCCTGATCTTTATGATGATTATGACCGTGCAGGACTCGGTGGCTTATACCTTTGGCGATGTCCTTTTCTCGATCCTCCGTTTCAACGTCAACCTGCAATTTGAGGAGCCTGAACGGATCAGAGAAGTGGAAGAACTGGCCCAGACCTATCCGGGTGTGACGAATGTGGAGATGTGGGGCATCAACAGCGCTAAAATCCGGCTGGCCGGCCAGTCCGAGTCGAATGCTGACCTCAGCGCTGATGTGTTTGGCGTGCCGCTGCCAACCCATCTGTATGGCCCGCAACTACGGGCCGGGCGCTGGCTCAGGCCGGACGACACCAACGCGGTGGTGCTCAACCAAAAGCTGGCCGAGCAGGCCGGGCTGAAGCTGGGCGATTGGGTGACGTTTGATTTTGGCAATCACGGCGAAGTGCAGTGGCAGGTGGTCGGCCTGATCTTTGACCCGATCATTACCACCTCGGCTAATGTGCCCCGCCCGGTACTGCTGCGGGTCACCGATAGTGTAAATAAAGCCAGCACTGTCTGGATTCAAACTGAACGCACCGACGCCGCCGGCGAAGCCGAAATGGCCGCCAGTCTGCGCGCTTACTTTGACGCGCACGAGCTAAAGCTAAATCCGCAGGGTTTGTTTGCCGGTGAAGATACGGCCAGCGCGGTGACGGCCCAAATTCTGAACAATTTCGGCATCATCATCAAGATGCTGGCGGCGATGGCCGTGATTATCGCTCTGGTCGGCAGCATTGCGCTCAGCGGGGTGCTCTCGTTGAATGTGCGGGAACGCACCCGCGAAATCGGGGTGATGCGGGCCATTGGTGCTTCATCGTGGAGCATTGCCGGGTTGTTTGTTGGGGAAGGGTTGGTGCTGGGCCTGTTGAGCTGGCTGATTGCCCTGCCCCTGAGCCTGCCGGCCGGCTATCTGATGACCCAGGCCTTGGGCGCGGCGATTAACGGTGAAATCGTCTTTCATTACACCCCGATGGGGGCGTTGTACTGGCTGGCCATCATCACCGTTTTAGCCATTGCCGCCAGTTGGCTGCCCGCTCAGGGAGCCACCCGTGTGAGTGTGCGCGAGAGCTTGGCGTATCAGTAAACCAGGCGTGCAAAAGCGTAGCTTTTGCACGCCTTTCTGGAGATGTCAGGACCATCGTTATATCATTATCCTTGTATTTATTTTTAACCAACAGCACAACAATGGAGGTAAATGATGCAGCCTTTAAAAGACAAGATCGCGCTGGTGGCCGGGGCGACGCGGGGGGCGGGGCGAGGGATTGCCTGTATGCTCGGCGAGGCGGGAGCGACGGTTTACTGTACCGGGCGGAGCACGCGAGCCAATCTGGCCGGACGCCAAAACGACGCAGGCAGTACCCCCTTTGCGCTGGAATACCGGCCCGAAACCATCGAAGAGACGGCGGAAATGGTCACGTCGTGGGGTGGTGTCGGCATTCCGGTGCAGGTGGATCACACCGACGAAGCCCAGGTCAAAGCTTTGTTTGAGCGGGTGAAGGCAGAGCAGGGCCGGCTCGATCTGCTGGTCAACGATATCTGGGGCGGCGATGAGTTGATGGAGTGGGGCAAACCGTTCTGGGAACTCTCGATTGCGCCGGGGCTGCTGATGCAGCAGCGGGGTGTTTATACCCATATCATTACCAGCCGTTATGGCGTGCCGCTGCTGGTCGAACGGGGGCAGGGTTTGATTGTTGAAATTACCGATGGCGATAGCCCCAATTATCGTGGTAATCTTTTTACGATTTAGCCAAATCATCGGTCATCCGGCTGGCTTACGGCATGGCCGAGGAACTGCGACCGCATGGGGTCACGGCCCTGGCGCTTACCCCCGGTTTTTTGCGCTCCGAAGCGATGCTGGAGCATTTTGGAGTCACCGAAGCCAACTGGCAGGATGGGGCCAAAAAAGACCCGCATTTCATCGCCTCTGAAACGCCTTTTTATGTGGGTCGAGCAGTGGCCACGCTGGCGGCTGATCCCAATGTGGCGAACAAGGCCGGGCAGGCTTTCAGTTCGTGGAATCTGGCGGTGGAGTATGGCTTCACCGATGTGGATGGGCGGCAGCCCCATTGGGGCAACTACTTCGCCGAGCATGTGGCGGGTCAGGGGTAAATATCAGATATTAGCGCTACTTTTCATAACCAGCCCAACTTTGAACGCAGATGACGCAGATTCGACAGATTTTCGCTGATTTTTTATAAATTCTTCCTGCATAAATCTGCGTTTATCAGCGTTCATCAGCGTTCTATTTGAAGAGTGCAAAGGTAGTGCAAACTTAAGCGCAAACTTCGCTGTTTGCGCTTTTTTTGCGCCTGATTTCCTTTTGCCGCATAATAGCTTTGGTCTCCAAGAGAAAGACACACAAAGGATAATTGTTTGAAAGCGAAACTCATTACGACCCTCAAGGTTGTGATCAGCCTGGGGCTGATGGCCTATCTGCTTTATCGTTTTTTATCGAACCCGGCTGACCGGGATGTGCTGCTGACCACGTTGAGCACAGCCAACTATGGCTATTTGCTGCTGGCGCTGGCGCTGTTTATGCTGGCTGTTTTTACCAACGCAGTCAAATGGTATATTTTGCTGCGGGCACAGGGAATTCCCGTGCCGCTGGGCGCATTGACCAATTACACCTTTGTCGGCTTCTTTTTTAATAATTTTTTACCGGCCAATGTCGGCGGCGATGTGATGCGCGGTTTTGGGCTGGCCCGTTACACCGCCCGCAGCGCCGAAGCGGCGGTATCGGTGATCGTGGACCGGATTATCGGCTTGATGGCTTTTATGTTTACGGCGATGGTGGCGGCGCTGCTGGCGGTCAATATCGTGTCGGCGGAGCCGGTGGGGGGAGGCAAACTGGCCGCTAATCTGACTCAGGTGGAAATTGTAGCAGTCGCCGGGTTGGTGGTCATCACTGGCGCTTTGGCGGTTATGCTTAGTTACCGGCTGCGGCTGCTGCTGGGCCGGATTTTTGCCCTCAAAATTTTGAGCCAGCTTGCGCCTCTGTACCAACGCATCTCCGAAGCTTTTGGGGCTTATCGTTATCGGTATGGTGCTTTGTTAGGGGCGTTTGCCGTCGGGGTGGTTACGGTGCTGTTGACCGGGCTGGTGGATTTGGCAATTGTGGCCGGGCTGCACGGCCAGATTGACCCGATCTATATTTTCCTGCTGAATCCGATTATCGCCGTCGCTTTGATTGCGCCGATCAGTATCGGCGGCCTGGGGACGGGATCGGTGCTGTACGTCTATTTTTATGGGCTGGTCGGAGTGCCTGAACCCCTGGCCTTTGCCCTGTCGCTGGTTAAACAGGCGGTAGTTTACGTGGGCAGTCTGCCGGGCGGGGTGTTGTGGCTGCGAGCGAGGGAGAACAGCGGGGGAGGCGTGAGAATTGAGGATAGAAGATTGAGGATTGAGGATTGAGGATGAGGATAGAAAGAATTTCGGTTTTCGCTCTAAGCCGGTCTGCGACCCCCTCTGAGCTTAAGGCTGGAGAATTTTCTCCAGCCTTCCAATCTTCCAACTTCTAAACTTCTAAACTTCCAAGACCATCGGGAAAATCATGGGGGCGCGGCGGGTGCGCTGGTAGAGAAATTCGCTCAGGTTGTCGCGGATGGCGGTGGCGGCGGTGTCGCGGTGAACTTTGCCGCTTTCCAGCAGCTCAATGACCCGCTCTTTGGCCTCCTCAATCAATTCTTCGGAGTCGCGCACGTAAACAAACCCGCGTGAGATGATGTCAGGCCCGTCAACCAGTTGGCCGGTTTTCTCATCCAGGGCCATAACCACCACCACAAAGCCATCGCGGGAGAGCAGGTGGCGATCCCGCAGGACCACACTGCCCACATCACCCACGCCCAGACCGTCAACCAGCACCTGACCGCTGGGAATCCGCTCGGCCAGGTAGGCAATATCCCCTTCAAACTCGATGACCTGCCCGTTTTCAATCACAAAAACATTTTCCGGCGGAATACCCACCGCTTCGCCCAGACGGCCATGCAGCACTAACATGCGGTATTCGCCCTGAATGGGCATAAAATAGGTCGGGCGGACCATTTCGAGCATCATCTTTTGTTCTTCCTGCGAAGCATGGCCGGAAACGTGAACTGGCATCAAGCTCTGATAGATCACATCAACGCCCAGCCGGAAGAGGTTGTTGAGGGTGCGATGAACCAACTCCTCGTTGCCGGGGATAGCCGTGGCCGAGAGAATTACCGTATCACCCTTTTTCAGGCTTACCTGGCGGTGCTCCTGATTGGCCATACGCACCAGGGCGCTGGTCGGTTCGCCCTGAGTGCCGGTGCAGACAATCGCAATCTGGGAGTCAGGGTAATCTTCCAGGTCGTCTACGTGGACCATCATATCTTCGGGGGCGCGCAGATAACCCAGGGCCAGGGCCATTTTAACATTATCCACCATACTGCGCCCCACCACGGCCAGCCGGCGATTGTGATGCATAGCAGTGTTGATGACCTGCTGCACCCGCGAAATGTTGGAGGCAAAGGTTGATACAATCACCCGCCCCTTGGCCTGGCTAAAAATCTTATCGAAGGTTTCGCTGACTATCTCCTCCGAGGGCGTGTGGCCGGGCCGTTCGGCGTTGGTGCTGTCGGACAGGAGCACCAAAACGCCCTCGTCGCCGTAGCGGCGCAGCCGGTCAAAATCGGGCAGTTTGCCGTCGGCGGGATTTTGGTCAAATTTGTATTCGCCGGTATGGATGACCAGCCCATTGGGGGTATAAATAGCATAGCCGACCGCGTCGGGAATAGAGTGGCAGACATGGAACGGCTCGATGGTAAACGGGCCAATTTCGATGACGCTGTTGGTGGTAATGGTGTTGATTTCGGTTTTGGAGAGCAGTTTGGCTTCTTTGAGCTTGATTTCAATCAGCCCGCGCGTCAGTTGGGTGGCGTACAGCGGGGCAGATACCTGTGGTAAAATATAAGGCAGCGCGCCGATGTGATCTTCGTGACCGTGCGTCAGAAGAATACCCTTGAGCAGTTCCGGATTATCGAGCAGATAGGTGACATCGGGGATGACCAAATCAATCCCCAGCATATCATTTTCGGGGAACATCAGCCCGCAATCAATGGCAATGGCGTCGTCGCCGTATTCGATTAAAGTCATATTGCGGCCAACTTCGCCCACGCCGCCCAAGGGTACAATTCGTAACGGTTCGGTCATAGTAATCTCAAAATTCCCATTTTTTGGTAATAGTTTAGGCTTTTGGCCCAAATTGGTCAAACGCGGCCCGGTGATTCCAACAAAGTTATTGACGCAAGCCCGAAAAAGCTTATAATTGGCGCAAAGGTTAAACATTGCGCCCTTCAACTCAAGCCAACCCAACCGGCCGCCTGGCCCGGTTTCTCACAGCCCCTCTGATTTTACTGCTGGCTGCCGTCCTGCGTTTTTACAACCTATCCGGCCAATCCCTTTGGGCCGACGAAGGCAACAGCGCGGCCCTTGTTCGTCACAGCTTTATCGAAATTGCCCGGCGCACCGCCTTCGATATTCATCCACCGTTTTACTACTGGCTGCTCAAAAGCTGGGTCTCTGTCTTTGGCAGCAGCGAAATCGGGCTGCGCTCGCTGTCGGTGGGGCTGGGGGTGGGCCTGGTTTATGTGATTGGCATTTTGGGGACGCGCTGGTTCAGCCCCGTGTCGGGCTGCTGGCCGCATTTATCGCCGCCGTTTCGCCGCTGCAAATTTACTACTCGCAGGAAGCCCGCATGTACATGCTGCTCGCTTTGCTGGGTAGTTTGACCGTGCTGGCGGCCTTGTTTCTGTGGGAGGACGACCGTCCCTCTTCCTCCCCGTCTGCCGCGCCCTTCGGCGTCCCGGAAGCGGGATACCGTCTGCCGTCTGCCTGGGTTTATATTCTGGTTGTGACCGCCGGGCTTTACACCCACTACGCCTACCCACTCATCCTGCTGGCAGTCAACCTGGCTGCCCTGTTCCGGTTCTGGCGACTCCGTTGGAAAGTTGGAAGGTTGGAAAGTTGGAAGGGTGGAAAGTTGGAAGGTTGGAAGGTTGGAAGGTTGGAAGGTTGGAAGGTTGGAAA
>JAAUSP010000536.1 GCA_012032575.1 Anaerolineales bacterium
GGCAGATTGAGGTAAAATAGGCATTGACAGAGCCTTTCTTTCTGGGTTGTTTTTTGTGTGGTAACAAAATTTTGCCTCAGAAGAAGGTCTCTGTCACTTTTCAGGTTAGTTTTTCCACTGGCCCCGCCGAGCCTGTTTGCTCCTTTGATTTATGCAACGCTCTCAAAAGGGGATGGAAACTGCCCGCTCTTGCCGCCGTTGCTGTACGTCTGGCGTAGTTCTAATTGAGGCCCCGATGAAAAGGGGATGGAAACGAGAATCGCAAGAAGCTCGCGGCATGACCGCTTTGCATTTGTTCTAACTTGAGGCCCCGATGAAAAGGGGATGGAAGACCAGTTGGGAGTTAGAGTTGGGAGTTGGAGAAAGAGAGAAAGCCTCTCCAACTCCAGTCTCAAGTCTCAAACTGGCATCCTCTCCAACTCCAGTCTCCAGTCTCCAACTGATGAGGGAGAATGTTTAGTTTTGAGAAGTTAGAGGTGTGGAAGCGCAGCCTTGACTTTGCCAACGCGATGTTTGAGGTTGCCGATAATCTGCCGCAGCGGTATCAAAAATCGTTGGGGGATCAATTGCGCCGAGCGGCGTTATCAATTCCAACGAATATTGCTGAAGGCAGTGGCCGTGAAAGTGGTAAAGAGCAAGCCTACTTTTATGGAGTGGCTAAAGGCTCTGTATATGAAGTGGTCAGTCTGCTGGCGATGATCGGCAAACGAGGCAATTTGACCCGGGAGGATTACCAGCACCATCACCGAGGAAGCCGACGAAATTGCCGCGATGTTAAGCGGCCTGGCTAAGGCTGTAACAGCAACGAAGGCCAAAACCCCGGACAAGTCTTGAGTTGGAGTTGGGAGTTGGAGTTGGGAGTTGGAGTTGGGAGTTGGAGAAAGAGAAATCTCCAACTGGCCTCCTCTCCAACTCCAGTCTCAAATCTCCAACTGGTATCCTCTCCAACTCCAGTCTCAAATCTCCAACTGGTCCGTTCTAATTGCGGTCAACTACTTCGTGATGAGCGGGAGATAATATTTGGTCGGGTCTCGTTTGGCTGGTGGGGGTCACTCCCCGCCTGATACTCGGCCAGATTGATCAGCCCATCCCCGTCCGGTCGCTGCCGGCGTCATTCGCCAGGGGATCGAGGCCATTTGACGCCTCCCAGCCGTCAGGCATTCCATCCTGATCGGTATCAGCCGCGTCGGGTTGAGTGCCCGTCTGGTACTCGGCCAGATTGGTCAGTCCATCGCCATCCAGGTCGCTCCCGGCATCGTTGAGTTGCGGGTTGAGGCCGTGGCTTGTTTCCCAATCATCCAACATCCCATCCTGGTCGGCGTCTTGCGGGGGCTGGCCGTTCACATAAAGCTTGGCCATAAAGGCGTCCGTGCCGCCGCCCTGGTAGACCGGGCCGGGCGTTTCGCCTGCCGTCGGGAAGTGGTTGCTGCGAGTATAACCGGTCAGGTAAGCGTCGCCGGCGGCGTCTATTGCCACTCCATACCCGGCCTCGTTATTCTCCGCCCCCAGGAAGGTGCTGTAAAGCAGTTGGCCAGCGTCCTCGCTAAGCTGAGCGATGAAGGCATCCTCGTTTCCATTATAACTGGTATCAAAAGCGCCGGGGGTCGTGGGAAAGGCGGGGCTGTACGTGTAGCCGGTCACAAATACATGCCCGGTTCGATCAACCGCAATGTCCTGCCCGGCCTCATTGGCCGAACTGACCAGACTTCCACCCAGGAAGGTGCTGTAGACCAGGCTCGCGCCGGAGGCTGCCAGCTTGGTGACAAAGACATCCTCGCCGCCGCTGTAACTCCGGTCAAAGACGCCCGGGGTCGTCGGGAAATCAGGGCTATAACTCTTCCCGGTCAGATAGACATTATTGTTCCCATCCAGGGCCAGGTTGTAAATAGCGTCGTTGCCGCTGCCGCCCAGAAAAGTCCCGTAGACCAGCTCCGGGATGCCAGGATTAAGCTTGACCACAAACCCCTCCTGACCGCCACCGGGATAATCATCGAAGCTGCTGTAAGTGACTGGGAACCAGCCGTAGGTGTAGCCGGCCACGTAGACAAAGCCGCCGCCATCCACGGCAATGCCGGTAGCCACATCGGTGCTGGAACTGCCCAGGTAGGTGCTGTAGTCAAGATAGGCTCCGTCGGGATCTACCTTCACTATGAAGACATCCTCACTGCCCTGGTGATAGTCTTGCAAGACGTTTCCGGTCAGGGGAAAATCGTCGCTGAAGGTGTAGCCGGTGATGTAGGCCGCGTTTCCGGCATCCACCGCAATGTCCTGGCCGCGCTCGTTGGACCAACCGCCGAGATAGTCGCAGTAATCCAGCCCGCTCCCGTCGGCGTTCAGCCGCAGGACAAAGGCATCCTCGGCTCCATTGAGATAGTCGCTGCCAAAGCCGCCCTGCGCGGTCAAGCCCAACCCGCCGCCGTGACCTTCGGGAAAGTTGGGGCTGCGGGTGTAACCGGTCACGTAAGCCCGGTCATTGCCGTCGAGGGCGATACCCCATCCTTCTTCATCATCATTGCCGCCGATATAGGTGCTGTAGACCAGCGCCGTCCCGGCCGGGTTGATTTTGGTCACAAAGACATCCTTGCTGCCATTGGTATCCCCATCATAATAAACGCCGCCGCTGTCGGTGATGACGAAATCGGGGCTGTAGGTGTAGCCAGTCACGTAAGCCGCGCCACTGGGGTCCACGGCAATATCGTAGCCGGCCTCGTTGCTGCTGCCGCCCAGAAAAGTGCTGTAATACAGCACCGGGTCTATCACCAGCGGGGTGGCCCGGTCGTAGGCAGCCAGCCGCAGCCGGACCTGATCGCCGGACAGGGTATAATGCCCGGAAACACTCACTCGTTGACCGCCGGTTTCCTGATAGATCATGGGCGCCTGTTGGCGTAGCGTCTGGCCGTCGGGCAGGCGCAAATTCAGGTTGCCGGCCTCGTCCAGGCCGAGCGCCTCAGCCCCGCTAAACTCCATCACGATCTGGCCGGGATCACCGCCGGGAGCGACGATAAAATCGTACTCCAATTGGCCGCCGCTGTTGCCGTATAGGCGCAGGTCCACCCCCTCGTAAACTCGCTGGTAGGACACCTGCCCATAGTGGGGGATGTGGGTGTGCCAGTTGGCCGGGTCGCGGCCAATCAGGTAATTGCTCTGGCCAGCCTGTTTGTTCAGCCCGGCGATGGCTTCCGGGGTATCACCCCCAGTCAGCGACATTTGCAGCAGGTTGGGTTCGCCGGTGTCAGCCTGGCTCAGGGCCAGGGTAAAACCGGATTCGGTCAGGAATAGGGTGTAGCCCGGCCTGCGCGAAATGAATTTCACCGCCGCCGGCGCCTGGCCCCGGTTGGCCTCGAAACTGAGCGGCAGGCGGGGATAAGCCAGCGCCGGATCAGGATTATCTGCGGCAGCCGGAGCGGCCCCGGTCAGGGAGAGCAGCAGCACAGCCAGGAGTAAAAAGGATAGTATTTCGATTTGAGGAAAAGTGATGTGCTTCATAGAAAAGCTCCTTTCTTCTGACAACATAAATTAACAACATAATGCCCAAGATGTTGACACAACGCTGCCTGGATGATAGGCTGGAGACAGGTTAAGGCCGTTTTTGAGCCAATTTTGGCCGGTTTTAAGCCGGTTTCGACCTTAAATATTGCCAACATATTTTTTGGAGGTCCATTTTGACGATGCCAACACTCCATTCCACTATCGCTGAATGGCTGGACTATCTGGCCCGGCAGGGTAAAAGCGAGCTGACGATGGCCGCTTATCGGCGCGGCCTGGTTCACTTTTGTTGTTGGTCCGAGCAGGCTTACGGCCAGGCCTTCGACCCAGCGGCGATCATTCCCCGCGACATAGCCGAGTGGAAAGCCCGCCAGCAAACAGTTGAAAAAGCGCCCCCGGCCACAGTCAACGCCCGCCTGACCGCGCTCTCTCGCTATTTTAAGTGGGCCCTGGCCCAAGGTTATGCCCGCAGCGACCCGACGGCTGACATCAAAAGTATGCGCCCCACGATCCGCCAGCCCAAAGCCCTTAAAGACGTATATGTCCGCCGCTTGCTGCGCTACGTCCACCAAACCGGCCAAAAACGGGACATCGCTTTGGTGGAAGTAATGCTCGGTTCAGGCTTACGGGTCTCCGAGGCGCTGGCCTTGCGGGCTGGAGACGTCATCCTCAACGTCCGGATTGGCGAGGTAACCGTGCGACGGGGCAAGGGCGGGGTTCACCGGGTGGTGCCCCTGACCAGCCCGGTGCGCCAGGCAGTTAAGGCTTACCTGGACTCGCAACCGGGGTTGCAGCCCGACGACCCCCTGTGGGTGGGTGAGCGCGGCCCGCTGCACGACCGGAGCGGGGTGTTCCAGATGCTCAAGAAATATGCCCGCCTGGCCGGGCTTGATCCCGACTTGATTAGTCCCCATATTCTCAGGCACACTTTCGCCAGCCGCTATTTGGCGGCTAATCCCGATGATTTACGCGGCCTGGCAGCTATCCTGGGCCATGCCAACCTGAACACCGTAATGATTTACACTATTCCCGACCCGGCCGACCTGCTCAGCCGGATGGAGAAAGCGGAATTGTGAAATCAAAACACTAATAAAGCAGGCAATCTCACCCGGCCTGGTGGCACAGGCCCCTTAATCGTTGCCGGGTTTCCCGTTCGATCTGGCGGATACGCTCGCTGCTAACGCCGCCCAATCCGCTAACGTCGCCCCCGCTTCTTCATTGGAGTCAGGGAGATGGATACCGGGGTCTGCCGGGCGAGAGCGCCGCGCATCGCTCGCCGAATCCAGTGCATAGCGTAGGTGCTGAAGCAGCAGCTCAGCCGATAATCAAATTTATCCACCGCCTGGATCAGGCCGAGGTTGCCCTCCTGGATCAGGTCGGGCAGGGGCAAATCAGCCCGTGCGTACCGGCGAGCCACGCTCAGTACCAGGCGGTAATTGGCTTCGATGAAGCGCTGCCGGGCGACCTGACCGCAGCGAACCACCTGCTCCAGTTGGTCTCGTTGGGTACTGTCTGGATTGGCCTGCAACTGCTGGGCGGCCCGGCGGCCAGCCTCGATCTGGTGGGCCAGGTCTATTTCCTCCCCGGCTTCGAGCAGCCGCAGGCCTCTGATATCGTTCAGGTACAGTCTCAAGGTGTCGTTTTCCTGGGCTAACATAGGGGATTCTCCTCACTCCGTTGGTTTGGTTGCCGGAATCAGCGACTGACCGGGCGCTAACTGCCCATCCGGGTTAATGACCGTCCAGATCGGTGCAGTCAGAATATCGCCGGCGGCCATTAGCTCTTGCCACTGCCCTAACTGGTAAACGACCGGCTGGCGGCGGTGCTTGCTAATAGCCGCCGCCAGGTTTTGTAGCCGCTGCGCGCCGTGTGTCACCACCAATACCCGCGGAAAAATACCCAGCGTAGATAGGACCGGGTGCTGCTGCCACTGGCCGGC
>JAAUSP010000537.1 GCA_012032575.1 Anaerolineales bacterium
CGCGCCGCGAGAGCCTGGAAAATTCACAGTCAAACGGCTCAAGGCGCTGGAAGACATTGCCAACGCCTTCCCCGGCGTGGAAGAAACCTTTGCCATCCAGGCCGGGCGCGAAATCCGCATTCTGGTCCGCCCCGAAGAGGTGGACGACTACGCCGCCATCAAGATGTCCAAAGACATTGCCCGCCAGGTGGAAGAAAGCCTGGAATACCCCGGCCAGATCAAAGTGACCGTGATCCGCGAGACGCGGGCGGTGGATTACGCCAAGTAAAAACTTAAAGGGTAACTGCTCAACCCGCATATCTACCGCGCTGCATCGGTCTCGGAGATTTCTCCCTTCGGTCGAAATGACATGGCTGAGTAGTTATTTTAGTTCTAGCTAAAGCCTCTGGGATTACAGCGTTCCCAGAGGCTTTTTATGTCTATGAGAGCAACCGTTTGGGAATAAAAAAGTTGAGCCAACTGGCACATCGAGCGGCCAAGTTGGCTCAAGCATTGTGATCAGGCCAAAATTTTTACAATTTAATCCCACATCAGGGTCAGTCGCGCAGTCGCCGTCGTTATTCAAAAACTGTGGCGATTTCCCAGGCGATTTTCCATTCCCCACCGACTTTCTTGAAGCCTAATACACAAGTTCCGGTTTCAACAATTTGTTCGCTGCCATCTTTGGAGGTCATCGTATTGGTCCACTCCATCCGCCTGACAGCGCTATCGCCGGAGACATCAACATAGACCAACTCGGCGTCGCGTTTAAGGGTAAAAGCGTTGAAGAACTCCTCCCAATCAGCCCGAACTGCTTCCTTGCCTTTTAAGGGGGATCTACCGGGCAGCATGGTCACCACATCATCAGCATAAAACTGCATAATGCGGTCTACGTCGCCAGATTTTATGGCCTCATCAGCGGCAAAAACAACATTCTTGAACTCGGCTACAGGATCAACCTTGAGTTGCACGGCCTCTAGCTGCGCTTGCAAAATCGTCAAGTCATCGGAGCAGGACCAGATCTTGCCATCAAATTTAGCAATTTGACCGGCGGCACAGGTCAGGTCGTTCAAAGCTATGGGATTATCCTGAGCTACGGCCCAGGTTGTGCCGGCTAACAACAAAACCCCCAGCCCAATCATCACCGTGAGTAACTTGGGTGAAATTTTCATAGGTTCCTCCTTCATTCAAGCTATAGTGGACCCGATCACAATAGGCGTTTTATTAGTCTTTTACAGACTTATTAAAATTGTGGCTGCTTCACTTCCTCTATATCACCTTCCTCCTCAACCGCTCGTATCCGAGCGGCCAAATAGGTACATAAAGCCGATAAATTCTCGAATTGGACTTGAGTTTCGCTCCCCGGCGTTTCTAACGAAATACGCCAGACAGGCTGGGCCACCTCATTGACCCGGCGCAAACGAAGCAGGTAAGATAGGTAGGTGGGTTGTACTTTTTCCATTTTTACTCTCTGCTCATAATTATACCGGTCAAGCGTGATAACACCGTTATTTCAGCGTTATAGGGGTTGTTTTTTGCCCAGATTCGCCTTATAATAAGAGCAAAACCTCTGTTATCTCTGTTACGCTTTGGGCTTTTGGAACAACTACTTCTTGCTTCTTGGGTAAGAAATGGAGTTAGCGCAGGCCAGATAATGCCCGAGTTAGAGATTGCCTTATTGGGGCCGTTTCAAGTACGGTTGGCCGGGGAGGGAGTGAGTCACTTTGCCACCCTCAAGGTGCAGGCTTTGTTGGCTTACCTGGCAGTGGAGGCTGCCTATCCCCACTCCCGCGAAACGCTGGCGGCTTTGTTATGGCCCGAGCAGCCAGAAGAACTGGCCCGTTTGAGCTTACGCCAAACCCTCTTTAAGTTGCGCCAGGTCATTCTTCCCGCTTATGTAACCTCCTCTCGCCAAACCATCCAATTTAACCCCCACAGCGATTACAGCCTTGATGTGGCAACTTTCACTACTCTGATTAACGCCTGTCACCGCCACCCGCACCCTAACCTGGGTAACTGCCCCTCTTGCCTGGCCCAATTGCAAACCGCCGTCGCCCTGTATCGAGGCGATTTTCTGACCGACTTCTTTCTAGCCGATAGCGCTCCTTTTGAAGAATGGGCTTTGCTGAAGCGGGAATGGCTGCGCCGCGAAGCGCTGCATGCCCTATATCACCTGGCCGCTTATCACCAGCAGCAAGGCGACTACGAGGTCGCCTATCCCTATGCCTGGCGGCAGGTGGAGTTAGACCCCCTCCGCGAGGAAGCATACCAACAACTGCTACTTATCCTGGCCTTGAGCGGCCGCCGCAGCGAGGCGCTGGAACAGTACCAGGTCTATCGCCGGGTACTGGCCGAAGAATTAGCCGCCGAACCCGCCGCGGAAACAACGGCGCTTTACCAGCGCATCCGCAGCGGTGAGTTGGGCCGCTCAAGCCAAGAGTGCCACAGTCAGATAGGTTTTGGCCCTACCTCGCCACCCCTACCTCCCACCCCGGCTGGGCCTTGTGTAGCCCGTGAGCAGGAATTGGCGCACCTGCATCGGTTTCTAGAGCTAACCCAGGCTGGTCATGGCCGAGTTGTCTTTGTTTCCGGGGAAACCGGCAGCGGTAAAACCACCCTGGTCAATGAATTTGTCCAGCAAGCCCAAGCCGCTCACCCTCATTTGATTGTTGCGGCTGGAAGCGGCAATGCTTATACCGGCGGGGGCGACCCCTATCTACCCTTCCGTGAGGTGATGCGCATGCTAACCGCCGACGTTGAGGCGCAGGGTCTCTCGGCTGGCCACGCCCGGCGTTTATGGAGCCTCCTGCCTCAAATGGTTGAGCTGTTGGTAACTTGTGGTCCTGATTTGTTGGATACTTTTATTTCCGGCGAATCGCTGCTAAACCGGGCAGCCGCTCATACCCCCACCCCAGCCGCATGGCGGGAACGACTGCAAACCTTGTTGGTCCACAAGGACGCCGCCAATCGCCTTGCCCACCAGAGTCACCTCTTTGAACAATATACCAACGTACTCCGCGGACTGGCTGGTCGCCAGCCCATGCTGCTCATTTTAGACGACCTGCATTGGGCCGATCTCTCCTCGATTGGCCTGCTGTTCCATGTGGGCCGGCGCATCGAAACGAGTCCTATTTTGATCATTGGTGTTTATCGCCCGGAAGAGTTAAGCCGAAGCCAGACAGAAGAGCCGCATCCCCTGCTGGGGATGTTAAGCGAGTTCAAGCATCACTTTGGCGACATCACAGTAGACCTGGACCGCCCGGAACCGGCGGCGGGCCGAACTTTTGTGGATGCCTTGCTCGACAGTGAACCTAACCGGCTGAGCGATAATTTTCGCGGCGAACTGGCCCGACAAACGGGAGGAAATCCTCTATTCACCGTCGAATTACTGCGGTATATGCAAGAACGGGGCGACTTGTGCCAGGATGAAATGGGCCGATGGGTGGAGGGAACTCATCTGGATTGGGCTTCGCTGCCAGCGCGGGTGGAAGGCGTGCTAGAAAAGCGGATTGGCCGGCTGGAGATCGGACTGCGTGAAGCCCTACAGGTCGCCAGCGTCGAGGGCGAAACCTTCACCGCCGAAGTGGTCGCCCGAGTGCGGGCAATAGACGAACGAAAGCTAGTGGGGCATTTGAGCGGTGAGTTAGATAAACAGCAGCGCCTGATTCGAAGCCAGAGCAGTCAGCGTTTGGCCGCCGGGGAGCAGCAATTATCGCGCTACCGCTTCCGCCATATCTTATTCCAGGCCTACTTATACCATCACCTACGAATAACGTCCGAAAGGATTTATCTGCACGAGGCAGTGGCCCATACCTTAGAGCAATTGTACGGGGCGCACACCGAAATCATTGCCATCGAACTGGCCCGGCACTTTCGACTGGCCGGGCTGGTACAAAAAGCAGTTGACTACTTGCAGCAGGCCGGAGAAAAAGCGATGGCGGGCTACGCCCACCATGAAGCGGTCCTCTTATTTGATGAAGCCCTGACTCTGCTCAAAACGCTGCCGGAGACCCCAGAACACATTCAACAAGAACTTTCGTTGCAAATTACCCTGGGCAATGTCCTGTTAGCCATTAAAGGCTTTGCCGCCGTGGAAGTAGAACAAGCCTTTGGTCGAGCCAGAGAACTGTGCGGACGAGCTGGTGAAACGCCGCAACTCCTTCAGGTTATGCACGGTCTTTTTCGATATTATCTGGTGCGGGGAGCCATCGAGACCACGCGAGAATTGGGTCAGCAAATTATGGAGATAACCCAAAGGCAATCCGACACTACCCTTTTACTACCGGCTGAACTATGCCTGGGAATAACCGCATTTTTCAAGGGCGAGTTTAGCTGCGCTCAAGAGCATTTTAGCCGGGGCGCTGCCTATTACGACCCCCAACAACAACAGGCTCAGGCCCGGCGCTTCGGCCAGGATGCTATTTCAACTTGCCTGACCCAGTCAGCATTGGCGCTGTGGCATCTGGGTTATCCCGACCAGGCGCTACAAGAAAGCCGTGAGGCGGTGGCGCTGGCTCAAAAGTCAGAGCATCCTTTCAGTCTCGCCCTGACCCTGAGCTATGCCGGTTGGCTTTATCAGCTCTGTCGAGAGCCACGGCTCACCCAAACCCAGGCCGATTCCACCATTACCTTTTCTGGCAAGCATGGGTTTGTTTTTTGGTTGGCCATGGGCGTGGTGCATGATGGGTGGCGGCTCAGCGCACAGGGAGAGATAGAACAAGGCATTACCCGAATTTGCCAGGGGTTGGCTACCTGGCAATCCACCGGGGCCGATTTGATGCTGCCCTATTATCTGGCTTTGCTGGCCGAAGCTTATGGCAGAAGTGGTCAGGTTGAAAAAGCCCTCAGCACCCTGGCCGAGGCCCTGGTCGCGCTGGATCGAAGCCGAAGAGCGAAATTACGAAGCAGAGATTTATCGCCTCAAGGGGGAGCTTTTGGGCCAACAAGGCCGGATTAACGAAGCTGAACGCATGTTTCCAGCAATCCATCACCCTGGCTCGCCGGCAGGGTTCCCAATCGCTGGAACTGCGAGCAGCCATGAGTTTAAGCCGCTGGTGGCGAAACCAGGGCAAGCTGGAAGAAGCCCACCCCATGTTGGCGAAAATTTATCAGAGCTTTAGCGAAGGGTTTGACACGCCGGATTTGCAAGAAGCCCGGCAGCTATTAAACGACGGGCATAACGACGCGCCTTCACATCCGTCCCCGCAGACTCTCGTAATAGCCGGTTAGCTCCACGTACCCGTAGCCGGTGTGCGACCCTTCCACGCGAACAGCCCCTTCCCAGTAGGTAAACGAGACCCGCAGTTCCTGGTCGCTGATGAGCGGGGTGATATGTAGGTCAACGCCCTGGCCGGGAATAGCGAGGTTCCATTCGGCGGGATAGACTGCGCCGCTGGCGGGACTGGTCCAGGTGCTGAGGTTGGT
>JAAUSP010000538.1 GCA_012032575.1 Anaerolineales bacterium
GAGGGAGGATGGGTGGGGAGAGGGTCTATTTACGAGGATAAGACCTTTACTTCTGCCCTAAAACCCCTGCAACTCGCTAAAATCCGCGTATCCCTTCGTCAAATCCCGGATATCTTGCAGCAGCGCCAACCGGTTTTGCCGCACCGATTCATCCTCGGCCATGACCATGACGGCCTCAAAAAAGGTATTGATGGGCTTGATGAGCGTTTCGCGCAGGCTGCCAATCACCGCCGCCAGCGTCGAGGCCGGGGACAGGCTGGCCGCAGCCCGCTGGTAAGCGGCGTAAAGCTCTTTTTCGGCGGCTTCGGTGAAACGTTCCGGCTGCACAATGTAGCGTTCGCCCACGCTGCGTACAATGCGGACGCAGCGGGCATAGGCGTTGAGGGTTTCCGGCCAATCGGGGCGGCGGGTCGCCTCGGTCAAATCGCGGGCGGCGGCCAGGGCCAGCCAGGGATTGTCGCCGCGCTCGGCCAGCACCGCCTGGACGACATCGTGGGGCAGGTTATATTCGTCTCTCAGCACCCCTTCCAGCCGCCGCTTCACAAATTCCGCCGTTTCGGCCAACGATTGAGCCGACACCTCCACCGGCATCAGTGCTGCCGCCAGCCGCAGCCCCTCGGCGATGCTGAAACTTGTTTCGGTTTCCAGCAAATTTGTCACCAGGGCCAGGGCATCCCGGCGCAGGGCAAACGGATCGGCGGAACCGGTCGGCGCTTTGCCGACGGCAAACAGGCCGCACAAGCTGTCGAGCCGGTTGGCCAGATTGAGCGCCAGGCCCGGCTGGCTGAGCTGCGCATGCGGCAGTTTGGTCTGCGGATAATAATGCTCGACAATGGCCGCGGCCACCGCTTCCGTCTCGCCGGAGAGCTTGGCGTATTCATAGCCCATAATCCCCTGCAAGCTGGTCAATTCGACCACCATGTGGGTGGCTAAATCGGCTTTGCACAGGCGGGCCGCCCGCTCGACCGTTTTGATGTCGGCGGCAGTAAGTTGCAGCCGCTCGCCAATTTGCGGGGCCAGCGTTTCCAGCCGGCGGCTCTTGTCCAGCATCGAGCCAAGCCGCTCCTGGAAAATCAACGTTCCCAGGCGGGGCAAAAATTCTTCCAGCTTCTTCTCGGTGTCGGCCTTGAAGAAAAATTCGGCGTCGGCGTAGCGGGCGCGCAGCACGCCTTCATTGCCCCGGCGCACCATGTCGAGATACTCCTTGCCCCCATTGCGCACGCCGATAAAATAGGGCAGCAGGGAGCCATCGGTCTTGACCACCGGGAAGTAGCGCTGGTGTTTTTTCATCACCGTCGTCAGCACCGGCTGAGGCAGGTCGAGATACTTTTCCTCAAAATGGCCCAGGAAAGCGGTCGGATGCTCGACCAGATGGGTCACTTCTGCCAGCAAAGCCGGTTCGTCCGACACCCGCCCGCCGGCTTCGGCGGCAATCAGGCCAAGCTGCTGCTCGACTTCAGCCCGGCGCGCGTCGGGGTCCACCATCACCCGGTGGGTTTGCATGGTCGTCAGGTAGGCCGCAGCGCTGGCAATCTCGATTTCGGGCGAGCCTTCCGGACGCAGTCCGCGGGTGAGGCGTCCACTGACCAGGCCGGCATATTCAAACGGGATCACCTGATCGCCCCACAGCGCCACCAGCCAGCGAATGGGCCGGCTGTAAACCGTTTTGGCGATACTTTCCCCCACCTGGGCCGAGGCCAGCCAGCGCATAGATTTGCCAAAGCTGATACTGCGAATAAAATCGGGCAAGGCTTCAGCCAGCGCTTCGGGTGTGGGTCGTCCGGCGGTGCGCACGGTTGCCACGACATACTGGCCGCCGTCCATATCGCGGGTTTCCAGGGTTGACACGTCCACCCCCTTGCCACGAGCGAACCCTTCGGCGGCTTTGGTCGGCTTGCCTGCCGCATCGAAAGCTACCTTGGCCGAGGGGCCGCGCACCACCTCTTCCAAATCCTGCTGGCGCGGGGCCAATCCTTCCACCAGCACCGCCAAATGGCGCGGTGTGCCCACTACCCGCAGCTTATCGTAACTGAGGCGCAGCCCGGCCAAAAACTTCGGAGCCGCTTCCTGCAAATAGGCCAGCGCATCGTTGACATCGTGCGACGGCAGCTCCTCAGAACCAATCTCCAGCAGGAAATCCTGAGCAGATTGAACGTTGAACGTTGAACGTTGAACGTTCAACGTTGAACGCTCCGGCATGTATTTCAACAACGGAAAACCGGCCTTCTCCCGCTGCTCGACAAAGGCTTTGGCGACATCGTGAGACATGCGGCGCATGCGGGCAAAATAACCGGCCCGCTCGGTCACACCGATGGCTCCGCGTGTATCAAGAATGTTGAAGGTGTGGGAGCATTTGAGCACATAATCGTGGGCCGGAATGACCAGACCGTGCTGCAAACAGCGTTTCGACTCCGCTTCGTAGAAGTTGTAGGCCGATTTCATGCCTTCGACATCGGCCACATTAAAATCGTACTCGCAGTGCTCGATTTCCTGGCGCAGTAAAATATCGCCGTAGGTCTGGCGGCCATCCCAATCAATTTCCCAGACCCGCTCGACGCCTTGCAGGTACATGGCGATGCGTTCCAGCCCATAGGTCAACTCCACCGCCACCGGGTCGAGCGGAAAGCCGCCGGACTGCTGAAAATAGGTGTACTGGCTGATTTCCATCCCATCCAGCCAGACCTCCCAACCCAGCCCCCACGCGCCCAGGGCCGGGCTTTCCCAGTTATCCTCGACAAAACGGATGTCGTGCTCTTCGCGTTTAATGCCGATGGCAAACAGGCTGTTGAGGTAAAGCTCCTGCGGATTGCCGGGGTCGGGCTTGAGAATCACCTGGTATTGGTGGTGCATCTGCATGCGGTTGGGGTTGTCGCCAAAACGGCCGTCGTCGGGCCGGAAGGACGGCTCGACGTAGCCCACCAGCCACGGCTCCGGTCCCAACACCCGCAGAATCGTGCCGGGGTTGGCCGTACCCGCCCCCACCGACTCGTGGTAGGGCTGCCAGATAGTCGCGCCCTGGTCGGCCCAGTATTTTTCCAGGGTCATAATGATTTGTTGAAAGTTTAGGGGTTTGGACATCTTCTCCTCTTTAATTTTAGGACACAGATAAACACAGATTGCACAGATTGTTTATAATTTTTTTAATCTGGGTTTATCTGTGCAATCTGTGTCCTATTTTCTTGTCCAGGCTAAAGAGCCTTTGCGTTCGTTGTCGAAGGTTTTGCGTTTGGTTTCAGCTTTAGGGCCGAAGTTGAGCAGTAGACCAACTTCAATGGTGGTGGCTTTGAGATAGTTGAGCAGTTGCGCTTCGTGTTCCGGCAAAAGCTGACTCACTGCCTTCAATTCAAGAATTACCACTTCATTAACCACAATGTCGGCAAAATACTCGCCGACTTCTACGCCCTCGTAGTAAACCTTAATGGGATAGGGAGATTTTACCGCCAATCCCAGTTTTGCCAGTTCCAACACCAGAGCGTTTTGATACACTTTTTCGGTAAAGCCATAACCGAGCGTGTTATACACTTTAAAGAACGCTCCGATAATTTGGTGGGTCAGGTTGGCGTGTTTGCTTTCAGTCATGGCATTTCCTTTTGTTAGGACACAGATTTCACAGATGAACACAGATTAAAATAAAAAGAAAAATCTGTGCGATCTGTGCGCTTCGAGTCTGTGTCCTATCCACATCTCTCCAACGGTTGAATTATCGGCGGCCAGGTATTGTTCCAGGCGTTTTACTTTTTCCAGAGTAGAGAACAAAACGGCAACTCCTTGTTAAGTTTCTCAATCCAAGAACAGGATTAACTCGCTGATATGACAGCGTTGGCAGAAAGTGGTGAGTTGAGGGTTGGGTAGTTTAATTTTGGTTTGAGTCATTGCTTATCACCTCCGCATTTTTCCGCCAATCATCAGCCTTTATCCAAGTATTGGTTCCAGGCAGTTGCAATTGCCAATCTAGCCAACCGTTCCTTGAATATCCAACAATAGCTTTTGAAGCCGTAGAAAATGACGAGAACTGCCCTTTCCGAGGGACAACAAGTTGACCTTTTGAAATTTTACCTTCATGCAACTTGCCTTTATACCTGAAGTGACACAATGTACCATCAGGTATGAACTCAAGCTCTTTTTTGATTATTTTACTTTCAACAATAGCGGAGGTTTTGGCTTGGGGAGGAAATTGGTTGATGGATAGGGCAGCCGAATTACTGACCGCCGTAGGCGAGTGTGGTATAGAATATTCTGGACCCAGTTGATAATCCGACGAGTTAATTTTGATCGCCGTTAAGGTATGGAAACCAGCCTCGCGAATTTGCCTGACCAAATTTTCAAGATGGGGTCTAAGCCAGTGCGGATTGTTTGCCGGGTACAGTAAAACGTGCCACTTTTCTAAATTTATGTTAATCGAGTCCACCGCAGAGCATTGATAAAAGAAATTTATTCTCCGGCGAAGATATCTTTCCCATTCTTTATTATCACGCACTTTTTCATCTTGGGGTGGAGCAAAATCGAGAAATTCTGACGATGATGAAGTTTTATAATCTTGAAATTCGTGACCTTGAAAATTGATAGTCTGGTCACTCTTGATTGCATTGCAAGTTCTGCAAAGGATTTGTAAGTTATCAATCTTTGATAAACCACCCTTGGACAAGGGAACAATGTGGTCTATTTGAAAATGAATTTTGTATTTGCTCTGAAGGCCACAACAGGCGCAAGTAACTGAACCGGATAGATTGGTATGTTTAGCGAACACACCATCGTGCAGATTTCGCCAATACGCACGATGAGTCTTGATAATCTCTGATAAAGGAAGCCGAGCAATATCTACCTCATCAAATTTTATCTGAATTTCCTTGCGTTCTTCTGGTTTAGGCCCCCACAATTTTTCTTCTTCAATGCTTAACTGGCGGATAAAATAATCTTTCCTATATCCGAACAACACCCGCCAAAAACCATTCTCATCATTCCATAACGATTCAATATACTCGGGCTTGTCTTTTACCCGTAAGTGCTCAAATATATACCTTGCTTCTTTAGCTAAGTCGCATTTTTCACGATCTTCAAATTTCAAAAAAGTAGGAAAAACATCTTTTTGGGCATAGTAACGAAGAATATCTTTGACATCCTGATCACGATAACCAGGCAGTACATTGTCATACCCGGCAAAATATTCAGCTATGACAAACTCCCAAAGAACATCCAGCTCTTCGTCGGTCAAATCCTCCACCTCGGCTAAACCAGCTTCCTTAAATAATGTCTCAAGCTCGTTGATAAAATCGCGATAGACTTGTTGGATATGATCAAAAACAAGCACCTCACAATTCTTTTCGAGTGAATTTCCATTTTCTAGCAGTTTGTCGGAGAGAACAATTCTGCACTACTGAAAATAATGATAAAG
>JAAUSP010000539.1 GCA_012032575.1 Anaerolineales bacterium
CATCCCGACAGCCAACGGGTGCTCTACCGGGTCAACGACAGCGATGTGCCCGATCCGGGCCTGTGGCTGGTGAATGTCAGCGATGGCACGCACCAACGGCTGGATATTTCCGGCCTGACCGCCCCGGAAATGCTATTGACCGCGGCTTTTTCGCCCGATGGCGCAAAGCTGGTTTACGCTACCAGCAAAGGCATGGGCTTTGGCAGCGAAATCTGGCTGGCCGCGGCCGATGGGAGCAATCCCCGGCGGGTTTTAAAGGACGAACTGACCATTATCAGCAGCTTGAATTGGTCGCCGGATGGGGGGCAAATTGCCTTTACCAAAATTGCCGACTCCCCGGTGCCGTTTTCCGGGGCGGGGCTGTGGGTGATGCAGGCGGATGGCTCTGACCCTCAATTTTTAACGGTGATGGACGGTGGGCGAGGCCAAGAGCCGCTGTGGAGCGCAGATAGCGCCGAATTATTCTATGTCGCCCGCGAGAATTACGACAACGTAGAGGCCGATTACGAAACGGAACAACTACAAAGCAGCATCCGGGCGATGGAAGTGCAGAGCCTGCGGGAAACGGTTTTGGTGGATAATATCAGCTCCCGCCAGATTGATTTGAGCCTGGCCGGGGCTGAGGGATTGGTTTTTTCCTCCAACCGGGCCGGTCGCCAGGAAGTGTGGCGGGTTGACCGGCAGGGCCAACAGTTGCAGCAGTTGACCTTTGACGGCGAGGGCAAACGCTGGCCGGTGCTGATCGCTAGCGCACAAGCCCAGGGGCAGCCCTTGTACCTGCCGCTGATTAACAAGGATGAGCAGTAGAGGAGGATGGGAAAATGTTACGCATCTTGAGAAAAATCAATGTGGTGTTGTTGATTCTGGCGGCCCTATTGGGGGTAACCTTATGGCGTACCCAATCCGCCACTGCGGTGACGGTAACACCCTTTTTGTACGAGCCTTATTATGGCAATTGGAACCCAATTAGCAAAAAGTATGATAACTACTCCACCATTACGAGAACGGCTTCATTCGATCATAATCTACCCGATTATAATCAAACTGAACCCAATTCCACCTTTACCTTCCGCAATGGTAATGTGGTAACTGTGGTACCGGGCACACTATGTGGCAGTGGGGGTGGCGAACGCAATTGTTACAACGGCCATCCGGGTATTGATTACAACCTAACCTATGCGCCGGTAGTGGCTGCTTATTCCGGTACAATCAAGTACGCTGGCTGGGAAAGCACCAATCATGATGGGCTTAATCTGGGTTTGACGGTGCGGATGGAACACAAGGTTGGTAGCACTACCCCCAATTACCTGACCGTTTATGGTCACTTGAGTGGCATCACTGTCGCCACCGGTCAGGTCATTGCCAAGTACGATCCCAACTGGAAAGCGCACGAGCAAATCGGCACCAGCGGCACTAGCGGCAACAGTCCCCGCCCCCACCTGCATTTTGAGGTGAGAACTTGGTACAATAACGCTTGGAAGGTGGTAGATCCGTTCCCCTGGACCGGGCCTAGTGGAGAAGACACATGGAAAAATAGAAGTGGGGTCGAGAGTGTCAATCTGTGGGTAGCGGCCCCACGCCAATACCCCCCACCCGGCGATGGACCGGTGGTGATAGATGATAACAACACCAACACCGGCGGCTTCTCGGCCAGCAGTGGTTGGACAACCGCTCCGGGTGGGTATAATAATGGCGGCTTCCGTTGGCGTTATACTACCAGTAGTGTCACCGCCAATGGCTGGGCGCGTTGGAGACCGACCGTGCCGATTTCCACCCGCTACGAACCTCAGGTATACATTCCGGCCTGGACTTCCACCACTGAAGGTAATCGTACCCATGCAGCCAGGTATGAGATCTGGAGCAATGGCAGCCATATTCGCACAGTGATTGTTGACCAGCATCGAGTGGGGTACTTTACAGACCGAGATACCGGCGCTATCACTTATAGCGGCCAATGGATCAGCCTGGGGCGTTACTTCTTCCCCAGTGGCACCAACAGTTACGTGCGCGTAACCGACTCCACCTTTGGGATCTGTAATCAGGTGGATGACACTAATAATAATTGCAGCAGTTACTATTCCGAGACGACCGGCACCAAGAGAATTCTGGTAGATGCGATGCAGGCCTATGCCAACTAATGAGTAATTATAGACCCTAAAGGCTCTGAAAAGACCTTTAGGGTCTGTAACTGACAGCAAAATACAGAATAAATGGTAAGATAAATGATGACACGTTATATTTTAACGCTTGTTTTAATTATAACCCTCGCTTTAAACATAAGTTGTAGCGACCAAGTGATTAACGCTTTGCCCCCACAGACCTCTACAAGTACACCCATCAGTTCCACCCCACTGCCAACTATCACCCCAACCATCCCCTCTGCCCCTATTCTCACTTCTACTTCTCCTAGAGTCCCGCCAACACCCTCGGCCGATTCCACCCCTACTCCCACCCCGACTGTTCACCCTACCCTTCTCGTTGTCACCGACTGGTCAACCTTTACTTACGTCTCTAATCCAACAATTTCAATTGATTATCCTGCTAGTTGGGTGTATATGTTTTCAATGTTTCAGAACCAGATTTACAAATCTCATTACAATTCCAACCCCCAGATGGTTCATTAGCAAATTCAGTTGCAGTTAGCGTGTATCACTCTGAGCAGATGATTGACCCACGAGATGGAGGCTGGGCTGAATTCTTATGGATGCGCCCGATAGGAATTAGAGGTGCCTCTGGAATGATGTATATTTCTCAAGCGGCAGCGCGGGAACCCATTTTATCGTCAATTTATTATAGTAAAAATTATAAGACTCAAATTAACATTCCATTCAATGGGCGTATTGATCCAGCTATCCTCCAATCCCCCTCCATCACCGATACCATTACCCAACAATATGGGGTGTATGAGCATATGGTGAACAGCGTGCGTTTAACCGAGCCGCAGTGATGGCCTGAGAGAGGTGAGGCGTATTATAGGCAACTGCCGGTGGCCCTCCGAGCGTTAACTTATGGGTAGCGGCCCCACGCCAATACCCCCCACCCGGTGATGGGCCGGTGGTGATTGATGATAACAGCACCAACACCGGCGGCTTCTCGGCCAGCAGTGGTTGGAACCCTGTCGCTACCGGCGGTTATAATGGCGATTTGCGTCATCGCACCAATTCTTCATCGGAAACCGGCTGGGCCAAATGGAAAGCTACAGTACCGATCAGAACCGTCTATGAAATTCAGGTCTTTATTCCGGCCTATCCGGCTAATTATGAAACGGTACGTACTCACGCCGCCAACTACCAGATTTACAATAATGGGCAGTTGATTCGCAATGTTATCGTTGACCAACATCGAGTTGGGATTCATATCAATGACAACGGTGTTATTGATGGCCGTGAGAGTAAGTGGGTCAGCCTGGGGCGCTATGAGTTCTATGCAGGCAGCAATAGCTACGTCCGGCTTACCAACGCCCGCCCGGCGATATGTGATAACGCTACTGACTCAACGTGTAGTCAATGGTATTCCGAAAGCAGCAAGATGATTGTGGTTGATGCAGCCCGCTTTTATGCCAACTAAATCTCCGCTTAAATAAGTAACAATGATGTCGGTGAGCGGGAGCAATTTATCTCCCGCTCACCGGCTTATTTAAATTAGTTCTGACATTCACCGGTTTCTCAAGTTATATAAAGGAAAAATCTCTATGTTTCGTTTTGGATGGTTAGCCCTTTTAACCCTTACTTTGGTGGGGGCATTAGCCGGTTGCGCTCCATCCCCACTTGAAACTCGCCCTTTTTCCGATGTATCGGTTGCAACCATTAGCCCAAGCCCCACCAACAGCCCAACTTTAATGCTTAGACCTACTACATCAACGACGGTCGTCCCAACCATAACTCCGCTGCCAACTTTATTGTCACTCTCCAGTACCTGGTCGCGTTATACCTATTATCATGCCCACGAGAAAAATTCGCCCGATGTTTCTATTGATTATCCGGCAGGATGGGATGTCGAAATAACCGACTATGATCAAGACCCTAATGAGTTACCCTGGGCGGAGTTTCACCCTCCGCACGATCCTTCCGAAGGGGGCTTATTATTTCGTATTTTTAAGTATGAGGAACTTCTTCACCCATTTGGTCCACCGGATCAAGGGAAGTGTCCAATTGCATGGTATCGCCCTCTTTCGATACCCGATGCGCAAGGATTCATGGTCCTAACTTGTCCAGAACCAAATTTTACCCAGTTGCTTTCGTACTATTATAGCGAAAAATATAAACTTCAAATTAACATCTCAATGCCTCCATATACTGTAGGTGCCGCTATCCTCCAATCTCCCTCCATCACCGATACTATCTCACAGCAGTATGGGGTGTATGAACATATGGTAGAAAGCGTACGCCTCACCGCACCATAACAGGCGACCACCATACGGCTAACCCACGTTTAATTGATAGCTTTGCTGTCGGCCAGGCGTCAAGGGCAACGGCGCAAGGTGTGGTAGTTTAGATACAGCATCAGCGTAAGCCAGGGTCATGCCCGAATAAAATTAAATGACACACGATCTCTTAACTTTTTTGACCATCATAACCCTCGCGTTAACTATCGGCTGCCGGGAACAGGTGAGCAATACTTTGCCCCCGCCAACCTTTACGAGTCCACCTGTTAGTTTTGCTCCAACGCCAAAAGCAACCCCAGCCATTCCCACCTCTACTTCCCCCAGAGTCCCGCCGACGCCCTCGGCTGACTCCACCCCCACGCCTACGTCAACTACTGCACCAACCCCTCTCGTCGTCACCACTTGGTACACCTTTACCTATGATATGTCCTATTCACCCGGAGTATCACCAACTATAACTTTTGAATTCCCCACTGGTTGGAATGTCAGAGCTGCAAATGGAGAAGGGGTACTAATCGCCGTTTATCTGGAGCACCCCTCGGAAATAGCACAAAACGTATCGGGTACTCGTGTGGGAATTCGGATAAATAAAGTACCCCGAGCGGATAAGTCACTGTTTGATCCTGGTATAGCTATGGAAGGCCAACCAGGGGTCGAAATCCCGTGGAAAAAAGAGATTGCCATAGATAGCGCCGAAGGAACAATGTCGGTGTTGATAGATAGAACGAATGATATAGGTTTTTGTATGCCACTTATTACAGTGAATTTTATGAGTTGAATATCTCTATAGATACGGGCATGGATAGGGAAAGCGTAAAATTGGGCCGGACGCGAGGCTTTACTGATACAGTGACCCAACGTTTCCAGGTATTTGATCATATAGCGAACAGCCTTCAAATATTACCCCCTATGATACCACCCGCAACACCTACTTCCATCCCCAACCCTCTGCCGCAGCCGCCCGTCGCCTCCGACTGGGCCACTGCCACCCTCTCAAGTTTTGCC
>JAAUSP010000540.1 GCA_012032575.1 Anaerolineales bacterium
ACTCCACCCCGGCGGTTAGTTGGGTCAGGGTTGCCCCCACATCCAGCGAGCTGACCACTGACTCGACCACCCGGCCCGCCGGAACCCCCGGCCCGTTGAGGACCAGCGGAATCTGGTACGATTCTTCAAAAGCGGGGGATGCCTTTGAGAAAGAGCCGGTGCGCGCCGGCATAGTCGCCGTGGTCCGAGGTGAACACGACGAGGGTATTTTCGGCCTGGCCCGTTTCGGCCAACGCGGCCAGCAGCCCGCCGACCAGATCATCCACCAGCGAGCAGTAAGCGTAATAGCAGGCAATGGCCTGGGCGAAGTCGGGCCAATCCAACTGCCGCCAGACCTGCTGGATGCGCCGGTAAATGGTGGGTCGGTCGGTCAGAGGGTCGTCAAAGCTGGCCGGGCGGGGGATGTCGGCCAGGTTGTAGCGTTCGTAGTAGGCAGCGGGCACGACGTAAGGATCGTGGGGCGCTTCGGTGCTGAGGAAAAGCGCCCAGGGACGACCGGGGTTTTGGGCAGCCTGACGCAGAAAAGCCATGCCGTTCTGGTAAAGATGATATTCGGGGATAGATTCAAGCGGGTCGTCGCTGACGCCGGATAATAAAAAATCTTTATAACCCTTCTGCTGCACCATCACGCGATGGCGCAAAGGCCGCCGCGCTCCACCAAACCCTGGAGCTGGTTGTACTGCTCGACCTCGTAGGTTTCAAACCCAAAGTTTTCCAGGCGGTTGGTCCGCTCGATGTGCCACTTGCCCATGTAGGCGGTGTGATAGCCGGCCTGCTGCAAAGTGCGGCTCCAAAAGGGCAGGTTCGGTTTTAAGTCGGCCCGATAGGATTCGACGGCGTGGGTCACATCCACCATGCCGTGGCTGTGTGGCAGCAGCCCGGTCATCAGGCTGGCCCGGCTGGGCGAGCAGATAGGATTGGGCGCGTAGCAGCGGCTAAAGCGAGTCCCGCCCGCCGCCAATCGGTCCAGGTGAGGCATCTGGCAGGGGTTGTTCGGATCGAGGGTTGCAGCCTGCTGCTGATCGGTGATTAAGACGAGCAGATTGGGTTGGGTCATAATTGGCTCCTCCAAAAATAGACGCGATGAGACGTGAGGCGACGCAAAGCGGGCGAAAGATTCTTCGCGTCCTCGCCTCTTCGGTACTCACTGAATTTCAACGGGCGACACGCCGGTTCGCAGCGGGTCACGACGGGCATCGCGGGACTGCACGGCCTGCATTACCTGGCGGCTGCGCCACCACAGCCAGCCGGTTTGCAGCATTAAGCCGGCAGTTACCGCCGTTAAGCCGACATACAGGCCGGGAATTTGTCCCCAGGCGACACCGGCTCCCAGAATCCCGCCGCAGGCCAGCAAAAAGGCCGCCACCGATTCGGTCACACCGCGTGTGTGACGGCTGTAGGTGATCGTGCCCTGAAACCAGCTTTGCAAGACGCGCAAACCGGGCAACAACAGGCCCAGCCACAAGCCCTGTTGAGCCAGGCCGACCAGCGATGGAGCCAACGCCACCACCTGCCCAAACCAAAGCGCCGCCAATGGAGTGACGACCATCATAAATAGCAGCAAGGTAATCAGGGAGATGAGCAGCGCAGTGAAACGGCGTAACCCCTGTACCGCGTGAGATTCGTCCAGCAGGGCGATCACCGCCTCATTGTAAGCAATGCCGGTACTTTGCCACAGGATCAGCAGTCCCCACACCACCGGCCAGACCGCCAGCGACTCCAGCGGGCGGGGCATGCGGCTGAGCGCCGCGCTGACCAGGGGCTGCACCAGCATGGTCAGTAAAACGGGTGATGGCCAGGGGAAAATAAAAGTGGGCAAACGCGCCCACGGTTAAGCGAGGCGTCACCGGCGCGGCCTGCCTGAGTTGATGGGCGTGGATGGGCCGCACCCGCCAGCCGGTATACAGCGTCTCACTGACCACACCGATAATAATCGCGCTGGCCGCCACCACCACACCGGGCAGCCGGCCCCATAAATAGCCCACGACCAGGGTCAGGCTGTCGGTGCTGAGCCGGAGCAGCGACCCCCAAATGACCGCCTGGGCCTGGTCGAAACGGATCAACACCCCTTGTTGAAAACGGCGGTAAGCCGTCCCCGCCGACCAGGGAGTCATGATCATCAGCCCCAGCCGGGCCGGTTCGATGATTTCGGCAGGCGCGCCCAGCAGGTCGCGGATGACCCAATAATAAAGGGGGGTGAAGGCAATCAGGGCATGGAGGGCGGTCAACAGGACCACGATGACCAGCATAAACCGGCGCACCTGCCGGTACGAGTCCCAATCTTTGCTCAGGGCGGTAGAAGCGGCCAGGAGCATGGTGCTGGGGGCCTGGATCAGAGTCGAGAGGGAAAAGACCACCCCCCAGGCGGCCAGATTGACCTCCTGGTGCTGCAAGCGGGCAATGACCGCGCTGATCAGGGGCAGTTCGCTGGTCATCAACAGCCAACTGGCGGCCAGCGGCCCCCAGATACGGACAATCCGCCGCAGCGGCAGCCTGGGTTGGGAGGTCATACGGCGACGATGACTCCGGGGCTTTTTCGGCCAGACGCTGCAAAACCTCGATACAGCAGATCAATGCGCGAGGCAGATGGAAGGGGTCTTTGACCGGCAGCGCAACGGTTTCGGTGAATTTGCGGCCCTGACGGTCCAGTTTTTGGGTCCACTCGCCGTAGAGTGTCACCGGGTAGTGGCTGAAGGCGTAGTTGTGAACCTGCGCAAACCACTCCAGGCACCAGCGCTCCTGCGACAATTCATAAGCCAGCAGCAAGGCGTACAGGGCTTCGGTGTGGGGCCACCAGATTTTCGAGTCGGGAAATTTCCACCAGGGCGTCTCCCCGGCCACATCCCGCGCCAGCAGCAGGCCGCCGTACTGGTCATCCCAGGCCAACTCGACATGCCAGTGGATGGTTTCAATCGCCTGCCGTATGCGCTCGTTATCGGCCAGAGGTTGGAAGATATGGATCATAAACCACATGGATTCAATGGCGTGACCGGGCACAATCGTCCGGCCCTGGGGCGAATCAAGCAGCGAGCCGTCCAGGGAAGTGAATTCATAGAGTAATTTCTGCTCAGGCCGCCGGTAAACCTCCATCACTTCACGGGCGTGATAGAGGCTGGCTTCGATAATGTCGGGCCGGTTCAGAAAATGGCCCAACTCGTGAAACACCAGCGAGAAGATCATCGAAATGCCGTGCGCTTTGACGCCGGCGGGCAGCGGATATGGCTCGGTGTGATAAGAGCCGGGCCGGGCCAGGCGGCGCTGAACATTTTCATAAGTAGTCAGGGCCAGGTCAATCGCTTCGGGGTCGCCGCTGGCACGGGCAAACTCGGTCAGGCCGTACATGGCAAAACCATCGGCGTAAATGCTGGTCGCGCCCTGCAAAATCCGGCCCGCCTGGCTGACGCAGAAAACCCACTGCCCCTGCTCATCCCGGCCATACTTTTTGGCAAAATCGAAGATATGCCGGGCCACGTCGAGCCATTCCTGCTTCGGCTCAATCCGGTTGTACAGGGCGGAAAAGGTCCAGATGGCCCGCAATTGCGACCACATATATTTGTCGGTGCTGAGCACCTGGCCTTCGTCGGAGATGCAGGTCAGGATGCCGCCGTTGGGCCAATCAATAGCGTGAGTCAGCCAGAAGGGGACGACCCGTTCCAGCAGTTCGGCCCGGTAAATGGCCAGCAAATCAACAAAGCGGGGGGTGATGGGCATGAGGGTCTTCTTTCAAAATCTATAGCGGATAGCATCCTGAGTAGACCAAGCGAAGCGCAGGTCGTATCGAAGGGTGCGGCGGACACACCGAGTCGTTGCCACCCCGCACCCTTCGACACTTGCGCCTGCACGCAAGTGCAGGTGTACGCGCTCCACTTCGTTTCGCGCTACTCAGGATGCTACTTCTTAGGCTAGCTTAGCCGCCTCGGCCTCGGCTTCGGCCCAGGTTTTGCAGATTTTCTTGTGGATAACGCCGGTTTTGAGGTGGTCCAGCGATTCGGGCAGGGGACCGTCCCAGAGCAGGCAGACCTTCTTTTTCTCGGCAATTTCGTAGCGAGCCATGAAGTCCTGCATTTCGGGGTTGCCAAACTGAATGGCGGTGACGCCGGGGGTATCGGTCATGTGCTCAAAAAACTGGTGGCCTTTGCCACAAAAGTGCAGCATGCCGCCCTGGGTAGTCTGATAGGCTTCGGCGTTGTAGGGTTTCACAAATTCCGCATACATCTGGCCCGACATCATCACGGCGGAGTCGTCCGACATGCGGCCGCCGCCCTGGATATTGTAGGAGAAGGAGTAACCCGCGTTCATCGGCTCGTTCATCACCTGCTTGTGCCGGCGGATGACGGCCAGGTAGAGGTCGGTGGAGAAGCGCATCAGGTGATGAACCAAATCAGGTTTGTCATTGACCAGATAATAAACATTCACCCCGGCGATGTTGACCGCCGTGTTGAACGGTCCCTGGGCATCGGGACAGCCGATGCGGATGGTCTGGCTGAGTTTGGGATACTGAGCCAGGGTCTCGCGGAAATAGGCTTCGGTCTCCCAGACCAGCCCGGCGATGCCGCTGTTCATATCGGGCAGGCCCCGGTCAAGGATGGCTTCAATCTCTTCAACCGTCTGAACGGATTCGGCCCAGGGCATATTATCTTCATCCTGCCAGTACGGGCAGCCCACCATGCTGGCCAGCAGAATCAAGCCATAATTGGCCCGGATGGTATAGGCGCGATCATCCTTGAGCAGCGCTCCCTCGTAGGCGCGGGTCAACTCAGAGATCAGCATTTTGGCCGGGTCGCGATAGGTTTCGCGGTAGGGGAGGCGCAGCCAGCCGGGCGGGAAGTCGTGCTGATGGTGGCCCCAATCATCGCGCACGCTGATGATGGTGGGCCGGCGGTCCACCGGCTCGAAGCGCCAGGCTGCGGCCTGACGGGCTTCGGCGGCCTGCACGTGGGCCACGTCAATCAGCGCTTCCAGTTTTTCCAGATAAGGTTCGGGGTTAAAGTCAGATTTGATCATCTTGCCTCCACAGCTTTTTGGCCCGGCTCGATTAAACCGGCTGTGTCTCTTTCAATTCGGCCAGCAGTTGTTTGGCCAGCCGCACGCACGAACTGGCATCGGGAGCGTAGCCGTCCGCGCCGACGACCTCGCAGTATTCCTGCGTCACCGGTGCGCCGCCGACCATGATCTTAACCTTGTCGCGCAGGCCCGCTTCTTTGAAGGCTTCGATATTCTTTTTGAACATGGGCATGGTTGTGGTCAAAAAGGCGCTCATGCCCACAATTTGGGCTTTGTGCTCGATGACCGCGGCAATGTATTTCTCCGGCGGGCAGTTGACCCCCAGATCAACACCTTAAAGCCGGCCCTTCGAGCATGATATTGCACAGATTCTTGCC
>JAAUSP010000541.1 GCA_012032575.1 Anaerolineales bacterium
CAGGGGTTGAAGTTAAAGTAGGTGTGGAAATTTGTAAAGAGGGAGTTGTTGGTGCGATTGTTACAGTACTGCTAATTGGGGGCGATGATGTGGGTATATTTGTCCCAGTTGATGATCCAGCTATTAGCGTACCGTTAACCAGAGTTGATGATGTTGGGCCAGGTACGATTGCTGTAGCTGTGGGTGTGCCTCCCAATAATAAACTACTCGCCACCCCTAAAGCTACAAGCAAAAGTAAAATTACTCCAATAATGGGGATATAACCCCATCTTCGAAGTAAAGACGTGATTCCTCTAGTCACTGGAGGGATTCTCCTTCTATTTATGACTGTCAACCCATCTACAGCGGAACGGGGCCACTTTGTAGCAGTGCGACAGTATAAGCTGCTGCGACAGCATGAGCATACGGACGCCATTGCTGCATATCAGCAGGCTTAACCTTTTTATCAGCCAGAGTATAAACACCGCCAATCATCCAAAAATTATCACCAGTAGATTGGCGGACAACTTTGGCTATACCAGGAGTTTCTGTCTCAATGCCTATCACCTTTGACCAAATATCGTATTTTTTCAGTGGGTCGTGGTAATTAACCAATTTATCACCCGAAGCAATGATCCCCTTATGGCACACGGGATTACCGCCATCCGGCCGGGGGCTGCCAATCAATTTGGTCCAATTAGTTCCGATAAGATCATGAACTCCAAACGGCAGCGCACTCTGCTGAAATTCAGGAGGCATACTAAATTTCGTTTTAGAAGTCCCTTCCGTTTGGTAGCTAACCATACCGTCAGCAAGGATGATATCACCGATATCAACCCCCTTTAAACTAACACCGGCAATAATGCTAAGCAGCAGGACATAGCGCGGACGCCAACGTTTTATCGCGTCATCCATTGCTGATTTCGCTTTGGATGGATCCTGACCTAGCCAGAAAACACGAACATTATAAGTTCCCCTTTTGCCCTTAGACCTGGAGAAGGGTAGCTTGGCGGCATAATAGATTGGTATATCATCCCCAGGTGGGTTAAGCTTCCAATAAGCAGGAAGCTTTTCGAGCAGTGCGTTAAGATCATCCAAAAGTACGGCTCCAATGACGAAATCTATAGCCTCACTGGAAGCCACCTCAGTATCACGATAGGGCTGATGTTTTTCATACATAGCGAGGTTGTGTTTTTTTACCCAGTTCAGGAGAGCCTCAATTTTCAATCTTTGGTTAGAATAGGTTAAAAGTTCATCAATAATTATATCTTTACCAGAAGATTGAGTTAATCTATCGTGAACAGGTCTAAAATCGGGCTCCTCATAACAAAAACGACGCAGTTCTTCGGGAGTAAAACCATCATTGAGTAAGGCACGAATATTGCTCAGCTTGTACTGGTTGCTCATAAATTTCTACCCTTATAAGTCTGTCTTACAAACCTACTGATAGCGTCAGATTTTAAAAAATCAGCCTTCCGCCTATTATGATTCGACAGTTCAATGTTTCATTTCCACCAAACATCCAACCGCTAATCTCTTGTCTGGTCATTATTTGTTCGCAGTGTTAAATTGTGCGCCAATCTGGAAAATATTTAACAGTGTAACATAAAAATAGCTTTCTGAAAAGTAGTTAGTTATGTTAAAATTTGTAAGATAGAGCGGTTCCATCCACTCTTGTAGGAGTCTAAGAATACTAACAGCATTTAACCCATCCTGCGACTATTATAGAAGATCAGATCAGCCCCATTATAATACCTCAGCCCGACCCATACGTATAAGTCGGACCGACCTATAGGTATGAGTCGGTCCGACCTATACTTAGGTCTCAATATTCAGATAATGAAAATAGCGCCCCACCTTCATGGGTGGGGCGCTATGAGGCTTGCGGCTATGTAGTTGTAATGATCTGAGGGTCAACATCGCACCCTTCGATACGGCCAGCGCTGCGCCTGGCCTACTCAGGATGCGATGTTAGCCGAAAATCACCCTTCGATACGGGCTAACGCCCTACTCAGGATGATTTTTCGAGCCAGGTTAGAAAGGCCAGCATCAAGCCACCGTCAGGGTTGCCGGGAGGTGGCCCACCCGGACGTGGCCGTTGCCCAGAGAGGAGCGGACTTCGACGGTATAGTCCCCGGCGGTCAGGCCGGCGGGCGCTTCAAAAATCAACTGACGCCGGCTGTTCTTGACCATCAGGCTGGCCCGGCTGGCGCTGCCGTCGGCGGCGATAAAGAAGATGCCCTGGGTCGGGTCGGCCTCGTCAAATTTGAGGCGGTAGCCGTTAATTTCGGCCACCGGCCGGGGGTCGCAGCACGTGGTCGTACTCGCCGCTGGGCAGGTCGTGGTATTCAATCGGGTTGGGCTGGGGGGTGCTGGCCTCTTGCTGCTGGACCTGGGCCTTCTCGTGGACCGTGCGCCGCAGTTCCACGCCGGGGGACAGGGTCGGCTCGATGCTGTGGCGGCTGCTGTCAAAGCTGTCCGTCTGGCGGGTAAAATTACCCTTGATGCTCACCCCCACCACGCCAAAGGGCGTGACCACCCGGTGCCCATCCAGCACGTAGGCATAGATCGTGTTGAAGTAAAGCTTCACGGCTGCCTCGGCCACCTCGCGGGTAATGCCCGGCTCCCGCTCCATCATACGGTCAATCAGCTTGTCGGTATTGACCGTGTCCTTAAAGTGGACGACAGCCCGGAAGCTGCCTTCGGGAGCGGTGGTTAAAGGGTTCTTGTGTAACGAGTAAGTAATGCTCATGGAATTAAACCTCCTATAGTTGAGCGTTAATGAAGTTAATAAATATTGTAAAACACCATACCAAATCTCCTATTTTCTGTGACCCCCAATTGTTAAGGGTTTTTGCCGGAGTCGCTCCATCCTTTACCCAAAATTTATGGCGCACGGATTTAACGGCTGGTACCAAGGAATCAAATAAACCGGCTCAAGTTGGAACATAGACCAGAGTTTGGTATAGTACAGGCAGAATCGCACTGATGGGAAGTCGTTATACACCGCCTGGCATCTGCCTTCTTGAGGCTAAGGCTAAGGCTGAGGCTAAGAAGGATTAAATAAGTATTACTCGTTCATTAGTACAACTTTGCATTAGTTTATAACAATAATAACGAGCAGATACCGCTGAAAAAGTCATGTCATTCCGACCGGAGGGAGGAATCTTCTTCGCCACCCTTTAGGTTTTTAGGCAAGGACCAAGATTTCTCGCTGGCGCTCGAAATGACATATAAGAGCTGGACACGTTAAATCGTGACGAATTTATGCAAGCCTATACTTAGCCTCAGCCTCAGCCTTCGACGAAGGTTCAACTTGGCCGGCGAGCAGATACAAAAAGGAATCAAATGGACAACAAAATCATCTTTTCAATGGTTGGGGTGGGTAAAATCTACCCGCCCAATAAGCAAGTGCTGCGTGATATTTACCTGGGCTTTTATTACGGGGCCAAGATTGGCGTGCTGGGGCTAAACGGCGCGGGCAAGAGTACCTTGCTGCGCATCATCGCCGGGGCAGAGGCGGATTACCAGGGCGAAATCGTCATGTCGCCCGGCTACAGCGTGGGCTACCTGGAGCAGGAGCCGCAGTTGGACCCGGCTAAAACAGTGCGCCAGGTGGTCGAAGAAGGGGTGCAGGAGGTGGTGGATACTCTGCGCGAGTTCGACGAAATCAATGCCCGTTTCGGCGAGGAACTGACCCCGGACGAGATGGACGCCCTGATCGAGCGGCAGGGTGAGGTCCAGGAGAAGCTGGACCACCTCAACGCCTGGGATTTGGACAGCCGGCTGGATTTGGCGATGGACGCCTTGCGCTGCCCGCCGGGTGATACGCCCGTGTCGGTGCTGTCGGGCGGCGAGCGCCGCCGGGTGGCCTTGTGCCGCTTATTACTCAAGGAGCCGGACATTTTATTACTGGATGAGCCGACCAACCACCTCGACGCCGAATCGGTGGCCTGGCTGGAGCAGCATTTGCGCCAGTACGCCGGCACGGTCATTGCCGTCACCCACGACCGCTACTTTCTGGATAATGTGGCCGGCTGGATTTTGGAGTTGGACCGGGGGCACGGTATCCCCTGGGAGGGCAACTACTCCTCGTGGCTGGACCAGAAGCAGCAGCGGCTGGCCAAAGAGGAAAAGACCGAATCGCAGCGGCAGAAAACGTTGGAACGGGAGTTGGAGTGGATCCGTATGACCCCCAGAGCCAGGCAGGCCAAGGGCAAAGCCCGCCTCAGCGCCTACGAAAAGCTGTTGACCCAGGACGCCGAAAAGGTAGGCAAGGATTTGGAAATCTACATTCCACCCGGCCCGCGCCTGGGCGATGTGGTGGTCAGTGCCCGGCAGGTAGCCAAAGCCTTTGGCGATAATTTGTTGTACGACGATTTGACCTTCGACCTGCCGCCGGGCGGCATTGTCGGCATTATCGGGCCTAACGGGGCGGGCAAGACGACCCTGTTCCGTATGGTAATCGGCCAGGAAAAGCCGGATGCGGGCGAACTGACCGTCGGCGGGACGGTCAAGCCGGGCTATGTAGACCAGAGCCGCGACAGCCTCGACCCCAATAAAACGGTCTGGGAAGAGATTTCGGGCGGGCAGGAGCAAATCACCCTGGGCGACCGCACTGTTAGCTCGCGGGCTTACGTGTCCCGTTTCAACTTCGCCGGGGCTGACCAGCAGAAGAAGGTCGGCACGCTGTCGGGTGGGGAGCGTAACCGGGTCCACCTGGCCAAGATGCTCAAATCGGGGGCCAATTTATTGCTGCTGGACGAGCCGACCAATGATTTGGACGTGAACACGCTGCGGGCGCTGGAAGAGGGCCTGGAAAACTTTGCCGGCTGCGCCGTGATTATTTCGCACGACCGCTGGTTTCTGGATCGCATCGCCACCCACATTCTGGCCTTCGAGGGGGACAGCCAGGCGTTCTGGTTCCCCGGCAACTACAGCGATTACGAGGAAGACCGCCACAAGCGCCTCGGTAAAGCCGCCGACCGGCCCCACCGGATTACGTACCGTAAGCTGCGGCGGGCGTAGACGAATTCCCTCCCCTTCAGAGGGCGAGGGTTAGGGAGGGGGTCAGTGCGGTACAATTTACCGTTGAGCCAGTCATAGTGATTGTTAGCGGCGTTAGCCCTCACCCCCAACCCCTCTCCCTCTGGGAGAGGGGAGGAAGAGATAGTTCCCTCTCCCTTTGGGAGAGGCTGCCGAGTGTGGAGCACCCAGCGTGGGGTGAGGGTTATTTATTAAAATAAGGGGGGAAAATGATACTGCAAGCTGTTCGACTTCGTTTACAGGTTAGTCTGCTTATTGTTCTGGTATTAGGAGGGGTCGGGTTGATCCTGCTGCGCCTGGCCCGGTTTATGCCGGAGGGGTGGTTGGTACAGGCAGCGCGGCAAGCT
>JAAUSP010000542.1 GCA_012032575.1 Anaerolineales bacterium
CCGAGACGGTGCTGGCCCCCTTCAGCCAGGGCCAGATTCACCGCTTCGTGACCCGCTGGTACAGCCACATTGCCCACCTGCGCGGCCTGCATCCCGATGACGCCCAGGGCCGGGCTGAACTGCTCCGGCGGGCCATTTTTGGCAGCGACCGGCTGCAAGCCCTGGCCGAGCGGCCCCTGCTGCTGACCCTGATGGCTAGCCTGCACGCCTGGCGGGGCGCAGCCTGCCGGAAAAGCGCGAGGAACTGTACGCCGATACGGTAGACCTGCTGTTAGACTGGTGGGAAAGCCCCAAAACGGTGCGCAACGCCCAGGGGCAGGTGGTGGTCTTGCAGCCCAGCCTGGCCGAGTGGCTGAAGATAGATAAGGACAAGATGCGGGCGCTGTTGAATGAACTGGCTTTTCAGGCCCATATCAGCCAGCCGGAACTGGTGGGCACCGCCGACGTGGACGAGGGCAAGCTGGTCAGCGGCTTGATGCGCCTGAGCCAGAACCCCGACGTTAATCCGGCCTGGTTGGTGGAGTATCTGAGCCAGCGGGCCGGGCTGTTATTACCACGCGGCATTGGCGTCTACACCTTTCCGCACCGGACCTTTCAGGAATACCTGGCCGCCTGCTACCTGACCGATCACGACTACCCGGATCGGGTGGCAGAATTGGCCCGGAACGAACCCAACCGCTGGCGCGAAGTGGCTTTGCTGGCCGGAGCCAAAGCCGCGCGAGGCACCGCCGCAGCCATCTGGTTATTAGTCGAGGCGCTCTGCTACCGTGAGCCTGACGGGCCGCAAAACGTCTCAGCCGATACCTGGGGGGCGCTGCTGGCGGGGCAGGCTTTGGTCGAGACGGCCAGCCTGGAGCAGGTGAGCGAACGCAATCAGCCCAAGTTACAGCGGGTCCAACGCTGGTTGGTTGGTCTGCTTGAACAAGGTGAATTACCAGTGGTGGATCGAGCCGTGTCCGGGCGTACCCTGGGTAGGCTGGGGGACCTGCGTGAAGGGGTTAGCAAACTGCCCCCTTTGCTCACGCCTTTAATCGAAGGGAAGTTTTTATACGGTGAAAAGAAAACAGAGCGCGAAACGAGGCCGTTTCAGGCCGGTGTCTATCTGATCACGAACGCCCAATTTGCTCCCTTTATAGCTGCGCCAGGCTACGAACAGGCCAGGTGGTGGAGTGAAGCCGGTTGGCGTGAGTGTTCACGGCAAAAGTGGACTCAACCGAGGTTATGGGATGACTCCCGCTGGAACAATCCTAATCACCCGGTAGTTGGGGTAAGCTGGTATGAGGCCGAGGCTTTTTGCCACTGGCTAAGTGAAACTTATGGGCAGACGTATCGTTTGCCCACCGAGGTGGAATGGGAGAGGTTGGCGCGAGGTCAGGATGGACGAACATATCCCTGGGGTAATAAATGGCAGGAAGGGCTGGCTAATACTTCCGAGAGCGACATCGGGCGGACCAGCACGGTGGGTCTCTTTCCGGGTGGAGTGAGTCCAACAGGCGCTTACGATTGTGCCGGTAACGTTTGGGAATGGTGCGCCGATTGGGCCGATGAAAAGAAAACAGCCCGGGTGCTGCGGGGCGGCTCGTTCGACGATAATGAGTACTACGCCCGCTGCGCCTCCCGCAGCTGGAACGTTCCCGATAACTGGGACTTCGATATCGGTTTTCGGGTTGTGTTGTCCCCCATTTTGTAGTTGGATTTCTGGAATTCTGGATTTCTGGAATCCTGAATCCTGAATCCTGGAGTATGGAGTAGGAAGTAGGGAGTAGGGGCAAAGAGCGGTGGCGGTAAGACCCCCTGAATCCCGCGTTAGCGGGTCGCTTTAAAAATTTTGGGAAGGGTCTTTCGCAAAATCAGCGAAAATCGGCTAAAATAGGCCCGCAACTATGTTGCAGGCGCAGGCCGAAGAGACCGGGTGCTGCGGGGCGGCTCGTTCAACAATAATGAGAACAACGCCCGCTGCGCCTCCCGCAACAGGAACAATCCCGATAACAGGAACAACAATATCGGTTTTCGGGTTGTGTTGTCCCACATTTTTCGTTTACGTGCCGGCAATACGGCGGGCTGGCCTCCTCTGCGGGGGAGGTGGGTGCGTCGTCGAGGCATATTACTAAAAATGGCGCGGCCTGTCTGTCTCCCGCGGGAGACAGTTCCCCCAGAGGAAGCTCCGTCGGGACGCCTGGCCAGTCCTGCGACCCCGTAGGGGAAGTGTCGAAGGATTGGGCGCATATAAAAAAGCCACGCTCCCTCTGGTAGCTCACTTGTGGAGCGAACGTTGGGGCGTGGCGTTTTTTCTCGTACACCGATATCTACTCGATGATGAAGCGAGCCGTCAAGATCAGTCCCGCACGTGGTAATTGTCCATTAGCCCAATCGTCTGCTTGCTACTAAAATACGCCCTATTATGGGCAAACAACCCCGGCCAAAACACGCACCGGCTAAACAGGTGTCTACAACTCCGGCTTCCGCTTCTGCTGAGGTTTCAACCAGCGACTTCAGGGGGCCTGGGAGCTGGTGGATTATCCTGGCCGTTTTCTTAACTCTGGCCACGCTTTACAGCCTGATTGTGCCCATCACCCAGGGCGAAGACGAGCTGGCCCATTATCGCTACCTCAGTTTTATTGCTCAAACCGGACGCCTACCCCAGGATTACGCCGAACGCCAGCAGGCCTGGTACCGGGCCGATTGGCCGCCGCTGTATCACCTGCTGGTCGGCTGGCTGATCAGCCCGCTCGACACCACGCAACCTCATCTCAAGGATGTGGGCGACTCCCCCCGGCGGCGGCTGGTGGGCGAAATCTTCTATCCCCGCCTGCTTATCTACACCGAAGACGCCCTCTGGCCCTGGCAAGACGGCATCCTGGCCTGGCATTTGGGCCGTTTTGTCTCCATTATTTTTTCGGCGGGGGCGTTGGGGTTCACTTATCTGACAGTCCTTGAAATGAACAGGGGAGTAGGGGAGCAGGGGGGCAGGGGAGATTTTTCTTCACCCCTGCCCCTCCGCTCACCTGCTCCCCTGCTGGCATTAGCCGCTACCGCTCTCCTCGCCTTCACCCCCCGCTACCTCTTCACCTCGGCTATGCTGGGCGATGACAGCCTGTTTGTACTGCTTTCGGCTGTGTTTATTTGGTTATTATTGCGGGTAGTGCGCGGCGAAGATCGCTGGTGGGTTTATGCGCTGATGGGGTTGGCCCTGGGCCTTTCGATTGTGACCAAGTACAGCACCGGTCTGCTGCCGCTGGTCATTATCCCGTTGGCGCTGCGGCAGGTCAGACAGGCGCGCTGGTCGTGGCGGCACGCCCTGGGACGGGTCGGTTTGACCTGGCTATTCACTGCGCTTGGGGCAAGCTGGTGGTTTGGCTGGATTGGTTATTATTTTAATACCATCAAAGACGACGGCCTGATTTTGGCCTGCTCAAACCGCTGTTGGCCTCCGGCCCCGATGTGAGCATGCGCCGCATCTTTGCCGTCTTTGGCGGCGGGGAATTTACGGGGCAGGAACGGCCCGGTGCTATCGAAGCCGGTACGTTTGGCGGCTGGCTATCTTACCTTTTTCAGACCTTCTGGGGTGTGCCGGTGTTGGAGCACGACCCGTTGTTTCCCTGGGCTTACCTGCTGATGGGGCTGTTGTGCGTTGCAGCCATGTTCGGTTTGTGGCGGCTGTGGCAAACGGCGACGCCTGAACTGCGCCTATCCCTCGGCCTGTTGATTCTGATTCTGGCCCTGTTATTGCCTTTCCCCATCCTGCGCTTTTTTCTCACCCGCAATATCCTGGAGACCGGCCAGGGCCGCCACATTCTGTTCCCCGCTGCCCAGGCCATCCCGATGCTGTTGGTGTTCGGCTGGGCCGCGCTGTCTCGGAAGATAGAAGATAGAGGATGGAAGATTGAGGATAGTCAACAGGATAAAAGTGACACCTTCACTATCCACCATCCACTATCCACCATCCACTATCCACCATCCACTATCCTCATTTCCCTGCCCGCCCTGCTTTTGCTGCTCTGGTCGCTCTGGCAGCTTGGGTATATGACTGTGACCTATCCGGCCCCCCTGCCGGTGCGAACCACCACCTTTGACTCCGCCTCGATGCCGCAGCCACTCAAACACGATTTTGGCGAGGCGATTCGTTTATTGGGGCTACGATTTTTGTGCCCGATGGCGAACAATCTATCATCAATCTGACCCTCTACTGGCAGGCGCTCAAAGTGGTAGATGAAAATTATCGGGTGCAGGTCCAGTTGGTAGACGAAGCCGGCCGGCCCCATTTTACCTGGCTCAGTCACCCCCTGAACGGGCGCTATCCCACCCGCGTCTGGGATAAAGGCGACATAATCCGCGATACCCTGCCCTTGCCCCTGGCCGGCGTGCCGGCCAATGTGTACGATTTGCAGCTCAACCTGCTGCGCGAAGCCGAAGATACGCCGCTGGCCGAACCCCCGTTCCAATTCATCCAGATACCCCTGGGCAGCCGCCCCTCTATCGCCAATGCGGCCCGGCTGGCCGGCGACATCGAGTACCGCCTGTGGGTGGATAACGCCCCGGCCCGCCAGCGCCAAACCCTGCCCCTCTCGTGGAGCTACGCCGACGCTCAATCCTCGTTGTCCGGTTTCCAATCGCCCACCCCCAACCCACCTGGACGCTGATTGGGCCGGATTCGGTGCCCCGGCTGCCCGAAAGCACCAGCGACGCCACCGTGATCTTTATCGTCGGGGCCGATTGGCCCAGCGGCCCTTACCGCCTGCGCCTGAGCACCAGCAAAGACAGTTACGAAACCGAACCTTTGCTTACCGTAGCCAATGAAGCCGCCAGTTTGAGTTGTCTCCTTTGCCGGCGGGCTACACTCCGGTGGAGGCCAATTTTGCCAACCAGGTAAACTTATTAGGCTACGTCCTGCCCACCCGCCGGGTCGAACCGGGCGGCGGCCTGCCGTTGACCCTTTACTGGCAAAGTCTGGCCCCCGTTTTGCCCGATTTGCATACCTCTGCCGTCCTGCTCGATGCCAAGCAGCAGCCCTATGGCAGTGTGGATCGCTACCCGTCCGGCTTTTACAGTCCTATCCTGTGGGCGTTGAATGAAGTGGTCGGTGACTCCTTTGCTGTCCCGGTTCGGGCCGATGCGCCGCCCGGTGTTTACTTTTTACACGTCAGCCAGTATCAAAGCGTCAATGAGCAGCCTCAATCGTTGAAGTTGATCGAGGTCGGCCAGCCGGTGGAGGCGAGCGCCGTCGTTATCGGCCCGTTCAAGGTGGGCGGCCCGCCACCAGGAGTGACTCTGGCCGAAGCCGCGCCTCAAATTCCGTTGAACCAATCTTTTGGCGCTCAGATTACCCTGCTGGGGTATGATCGGGCCATAGATGAAGTGGGAGAG
>JAAUSP010000543.1 GCA_012032575.1 Anaerolineales bacterium
CGGCAGTTGCCCCCTGCTTGACGGGCAAAAACAAGCTGATTTTTGACCGCAACCCTGACCTGATTTTGACCTGTTATGATGGAAAACCCACCCCGCTTTGCCCGGACAAGTCCTGATTTCTGTTCAGATATGCAAGTTCCGGGAATTGCTGGTTTATTTGGTTAAATCCAAGCCAAGAAAATGGCCCTTGCCACACTACATCTTCCATTTTAATTAAGGAAGCATCTCGAAACCTGTTGAAACTCCAAAACTTTGACAATGATTCTTCCATTTTTGTTCTTTACGAAAAATATCTCACAGTTCAGATTGTGCGGCTTTTATAAGCGACTGGTCACTCTCACCCTTGAACTTTGGTCGCTGGTTGTACCCAATAGCCGGGTTATTAGCATCGAGGGCCAATATGTATTCAACTTCCTTCTCGTTTAATTCCTTGTTTGTCGCTGATTCCGACTCCCAGAGAATTTCCTTTCTTACGCTGAATTCACGGCGTTGTTCCCTGGTAAAGTCTCTGGCGATGAGTTCGCTTGAAGCACTTCCAAAGTAGTTAATACTGTCGGTTACATCTTGACCTACATATATCTTTCCGTTCGGGTAGGTGATTTTATAGATGACCTTCATTGCAAGCCTCGCTATCTCGGAACATCTTGTATAGACGCCTAACCATTTGTAGTTCAAAGCCCCGTCTCACGACATCGCGCCACCGCCTCCACCCGATGATACAGGACGGAATCCTCTCCCCCTATTCTATCCGATTTCACCCATTTCTTCAACCGGGAATCTGCTGCCGCAATCACTGTGATTTCACAAACTCTCCCCGCCAACCGGCATCACCCAACGGATAATGATCCCGCTGGCTGACTTCGGCCCGGATCATGGCGTTGATGAGGAAAAAGTGGCGCAGCATAAAAAAGTCGGGGCGGTTGAGCGGGTCGAGGCCGCGCCGGAGAATACTGGGGACGGAGTAAAACGCTTTGCGGGCGGCCAGACAGCCGGCCTGGAGTTCCGTCGGGGTCATTCGGGCGGGTTGGAAGGGGATTTTGTTGTAGCTGTAAGCATCGTCGAGCCACCAGGAGTGGTAGAGCAGGCGCTTTTCGGCTTCGAGGCGTTGGTACAGCGGGGTGCCGGGGAAGGGGTCAAATGGTTAAATGCGCCGATAAAAAAACGATGCTCCCTGGCAAATTCAACCGTTTCGGCAAAAGAGGCCGGGGTATCGAGGTCGTAGCCGAAGATGAAGGTGGCGTAGAGCTTGAGACCAAAGCGGCGCAGGTTAGCCAGCGCCTGTTCGTAACCGCCCTTCATGGTGTTGAAGCCTTTGTCCATGGCCCGCAAATTTTCGGGGTTGAGGCTTTCAAAGCCGATGAGCAGCCCTTCACAGCCGCTCCGCACCAGCAGGTCGAGAAATTCCTCGTCGTGGGCGGCGTTGATGCTGGCCTGACTGACCCAGCGCAGTTTGAGCGGGATGAGCGCCCGGAAAAACTCTTTGGCCTGGCGCATATTGGAGGTGATGTTGTCGTCTACAAAGAAAAAGAATTTCTTGTTTTCCCGGCGCATGGACTCCAACTCGGTGATGATGTCGTCAACCGGGCGGCGGTTTTGAGTTTGGTCGAAGACGGTCTGCACGGCGCAGAAGTCACATTTAAAGTGACAGCCGCGCCCGGCCTCGACCAGGCCGATGGACAGGTAACGCTTGCCGCGAAAGATGGTCCGGTCCGGTTTGAGGCCGGTGAGCGAGGGGCGTTCCGGCTGGTGGTAAATTTTAGCCAGTTTACCGTGCCGAAAATCATCAATCACTTCCGGCCACAGGCCCTCGGCCTCGCCGATGACCACCGCTTCGGCGTAATCGGCCACTTCTTCCGGACAGAGGGTGGCGTGAAAGCCGCCCATAATCACTGGCACACCGCGCCGCCGATACTCGCTGGCAATTTGATAGCAGCGCTTGGCCGTGTAAGTTTCGACGCTGAGGGCGACCAGGTCGGTTGGTTCGTCGTAAGGGATAGCTTCCATGCGGTCGTCGTAAAATTTAACCTCGACCGTTTTGGGGGTCAATCCGGCAATGACTGCCGCCGGCAGCGGCTCCATCTGCCAGGTGCCGATGTACGGCTGGCCCGGTCGCCGGCCGATACAGGGGTGGATGATGGTAAGTCTCACACGCTAGCCTCCGAAGGGAAGGCTAAGGCTGAGGCTGAGGCTAAGGCTAAGTTAGCTCAGCCTCAGCCTTAGCCTCAGCCTCAATATTACAGTATCGTGCCACCTGAAACCGTTCCCGCATCCACTCTGGCATTTTGAGTTGGCCCAGGGTGATGGTTCCCAGAAAATCCTGATCGTAACCCAGGCCAAGGGGGTGGTTCTGATTTTCAGCCAGGGTGGGGTCCAGGTATGTGCCGAAAACGCGATCCCACAGAATGGTGAAATTGCCATAGTTGCCATTCAGGTCTACGGTGTGGTGGAGCAGGTGCTCTTGGGGAGTGGTCAGGGCCAGCCATTTCATGGCGTGATGGACCCACCAGAAACGGCGCAGGAAAGAAGAATGGCTGGCAACCAGCAGAAAGGTGTGGGCCAGCAGCAAAATTTTGAGCGGGGTCAAATCCCACAGGGGCAGGCCAAAGAGCAGCAGCAGCCCATAGGCCGACACGACGGTGGCAAAGGTGGCCGGGAAAGAGGTGATGACGACAAACGGTCGCACCGCCAGACCAGGCATTGCTACAAAAACCTGGTTGGGCAAATGGTGATATTCGTGCGACCACCAGAAGGGACGGCTGTGACTGAACCAGCGGTGGAGCGCATAATCCCACAAACCGGACAGATAAAAGGTAAGGATGCTGATGATAACCAGCCAGCCACCGCCGATGGATTGCGGATCAATCGGCCAGCCGAGCCACTGGCTGAACTGCCGGCGCAGGTCCACCAGCAACGTCTCGGCGGAGGGAACGAGGGCCAGGCCGCCAAATTGCAGACCGGCATAAATGGCCAGCACCGCCAGCAGAAAAAGCAGCGTTTCGGCTCTGGGCGACGCGCCATCATGGCGGTCATGACGGGTCATATGACGGTCCAACAGGTCGAGCGCCACAAAAACAACCGGGATGCCCAGGAAAAGGATCAAAAAAAGCTGGTTGCTCACGCTCTGGCCGTTCTACTTTGAGGTTGGCGGGGCCGGTCGGCAAAGTAGAGCAGCACCACCAACAGCACCCCCGACAAAAAGACAAAAATCAGGCCGGACAACATCGAACTGGCCGGAATGGTGAAGGCGTTTTGAATTTCCTGCCAAAAGATGAGCCGCTGTGAACTGCGGATGAGCCACAACAGGGCAAAACCGTAAACCAGCAATTTGTTGCGCAGAGGATCGCGGGCGGCAATGGCGGCCATAATCCCCAACACAAACATAAAGGCTCCCAGCGGTTTCAAAATGTAGACAAACTGGGGCTGGCTCCAATCCACCTGAGCGTTGTATAACCCCGCTCCCACCCACTCCTTCAACCCCAGGTCCAGGTTGAGGCTGAGACCCACCAAAATGTGGAAAACACAGGTGATCCAGAGCGCTACTTTCAACAGGGTCAGGGCCGTATTGTTTTTCATTGTTTCCTCCTTCGACAATAGTAATTACGCAAAGCGATCTGTGCCCAGTGGTCAGTTATCAACAATCAGTTATAGACTGGTGACTGATGACTGATGACTGATCACTGTGGGTAGCAACCGGCCAAAAGGGGGGACGCACTTTGAGAGCCTCAGCGGGTGCGTTGGAGTAAGCAGTGAGGCCGCTTTCACCATAGCGTAGAAAGGAATAGAGGATAAACGCCAGCACCGGGAAGATCAATCCGGCCAGGGTGCCGCCGATCCACAAAAGCCAATAAGTATCCCACCGGTTCAACTCCAGCAAATAGTATTGGTTTAGCCGAATCGCCAGGCCGTAGCAGAGGCCAAACACACCAAACAGGACCGGGGCGTAGTCGGTGGCGCTGGCTTCCGGCCCTCGATTTTCGGCGTAGGGCCGATTGTAAACAATGATAAACCCAGCTTTGATGGCCGCCAAATCGTACAGCCAGTTCCAGAAAGCCAGCACCGAACCCAACACAAAGCCGGCCCGGATAAACTCAAGCAGGGTAAAGCTGGCAGGCGGCCCTCCCAGACACAACAGGGCCATCAGGCTGGTGGCCGAGCCAAAAACAAAGCCGTGGTGAGGTCGAAATCTGCCCAGCCGCAGCCGGGTATTGAACTCCCACAGCCCCAGCCAATTTGTGCCCAACGCCGGGATAATGTAAGCAAAAGAAATCGGGATTGACAGCATCAACCAGACCAGGGCATGATTACCCTCGAATTGGCGCAGCCAGAGGAAGTAGCTGAGGGGCAGGAGAATGAGCGGGGCCAGGTATTGGTAAAGGTTAAAGAAGCGCATCAATCGCCTCGCTCAGCCTCAAGGCGCAGGTAATCAGTGGTCGCCTCCACCACCTGCCGGGGCATCAGCGCCGCGCCGGCGTTGTTGAGATGCAGCACTTTGTCACACCCCGGCGTATCCTGCCGGGCGCGGGCGAGATCGAAGGGAGGTTCTGTCATGTTTTTTACCTTCCAATAATTTTGTTTATTGTAATTTGCTCCAAGCTAAGTAGTCCGTAAAATGTTACTATCGGAGTAAAACTGGTGCGCATTATCGCCGTAAAGACCTTGAGAGAATATTGGGAATCTCATCAGGATATTGAAGGCCAGTTGAGAGCGTGGTATTATCGAGCAAAAAAGGCCGACTGGAAGACACCCGATCAGGTCAAAAAAGATTATCCAACTGCCAGCATTATTGCCGATAACCGGGTTGTATTTGACATCACCAAGAATTACCGCTTGGTCGTTAAAATTCGTTATAACAAAGGGATTATCTATCTTCGTTTCATCGGGACTCATCAGGAGTATGATCGTATTGATGTTACGAAGATTTAGTAAGGAAAACAGGTATGGACACAAAACCAATCAGGACTGAAGCAGAATACCAGTCGGCGTTGCAGGAGATTGACCGGCTTTTTGATGCAGCCCCAAATACCCCTGAAGAAGACCGTTTGGAACTATTAACCATTTTAGTCGAAGCTTATGAGGCCGAACACTATCCAATTTATCCCCCCGATCCGGTTGAGGCCATTCTGCATGTGATGGAAGCTCATCAATTAGAGCTATCCGATCTCGAACCTATTCTTGGTACTGAAGAACAGGTAGCCAATATCTTGAACCGCCAGGAACCCCTAACCCTGCCGATGATTCGCAACCTGCACGATAAACTGGGTATTCCCGCTGAAATTCTGATCCAGCCTTTGGTGACGATGGCAGCTTGAGTTGAACGTTTCATCTCTTGCCTTGACCATCTTTGAGTAT
>JAAUSP010000544.1 GCA_012032575.1 Anaerolineales bacterium
CTTCAGGATAGAACCCCGATCCTGAGGCAACAATCGGCAGCACCACAAATCATGGCTTCCAGCAGGGGGATACCAAAGCCTTCAAACCACGAAGGAAAGATAAACGCCTCGGCCATGCTATACATCGCAATCAAATCTTCGCGGCAAGGGCGCACCAACAATCGGGCGTGACCATCAGCCACCGCTTCATGAACAATAGGCAGCGGGTCGGGCCGACGGGAGAAAAAAACAATTTCGTAGCGCTCGCGCAGTTCCGCCGGTAATAATCGCCAGGCTTTGACTAGCACAATCGGATTTTTGAGGGCGTCGGCCAAAACAAACGGCCGAGCCAGTTGATGCCGCTGGCGCAGCTCGGCCAGCCGAGCCGGGTCTTCCACTCGGTAGAGATCGGGCGACCGACCATGCGGTACCGGCACAATCCGCTGTGGGTCAAACTGGCTAAAGCGGGCAATTTCATTGCGCGCGTGCATCGAAACGGTCAGCAAAAGCTGCGCCCCTCGCAGGGCCATTCGGGTGCAGTAGTGCAAATAGATCATCATTGTAACCATCCGGGGCGTTTGAGAGTTGCTGCTCGCCAACCCGCGAATGATTTCGCGCAGAGGCAAAATATTGATGGCATCGTGCAGGGTAATGACGGTGCGGGCTGAGGCCGGGCCAAAGCCGTAATTAGCCGGAAAGTGGGCTATATCGAGGCCGTCGTGGGCCATCTGGCGGCGCATAAAAAATCGTGGTAAACACTCGACAGGCCGGTGCGGTAGGGCAGATAACGTACCACGACATGGCCGGGCAGGTTGGTTAATTCAAACGGGCGCTTAGTGTCGGCGTAGAGGTAAAGCTGGTGGTCGGTGGCCAGTTCGATTAAGGCGGGAACAAAGTGCTTAACATAGGTATGAACTCCACCCACCAAACCATGTGACAAATAGCGCACATCAATACCAATCCGCATGAGTTTACCCCCTAGCCTTTTTGATGGAGATAGCTTTACGCCGTTGGACACCCTCGATAAATCCAATGGTCAACCCTGAGGTAATAGCGTTTATCACCAACATTGACAAGAAAAAAGTTCGTGTTTTCTGCCAGAAACCTTGAGGCCAGGTTTCACCTGAATCAAGGCGTAGGCTTGGACGCAGAGTAATACGCCAAAACCGCCGGGCCAGCCAAAAAGCCGGCAATAACCCCGCCACAAACCAATACCAACTTCGATTAATCACAGCCAGTATCAGACAAATCAATCCAACCAGGCCAGCAACACTTATCCCCAGCCAAAGTTGTAGATGGTTCCAATACATTTCGGGAAACAGACCGGCTTCACCATCGCCCCGACCGTAAGCGCGTACCTGACGAAAAAGCTGCGGCACAGTGGACTTAAGCTGCCAGCGCACCACGGCCTCTGGCACAAAGGCCCAACGGCGGGTACATTTTTTCAGAGCTACATCAAAAAGCGTATCTTCAGCGGTCAGGGTGAGCCATTCGGGAAAACCACCGGTTTTACGCCAGGCATCCTTGCCAAAGGCCAACGAACGGGCTGAAGGCAAAAAGCTTTGTGGGTCAACCAGGTGCGGCGGGGCCACCAGATAAGCCGCAACCAGACGTTGTAGGTCATTATGCTGAATAGCCTCGTAATAGCCAGCGACCACTTCAAGGGTGGGGTCGGCCGCAAAGGGACCGGTGATAGTCGCCAGCCAGTCGGGGGGAACCAGGCAGCCGGCATCGGTACAGGCAATCAGCGGGCCGGCTGCAGCCTCGATAGCCAGGTTACGTCCTTGGGCGATATTTGCGCCGGGAACCTGCCAAACTTTTACAGGAACAGGACTCTGCTCCGCAAAAGCCTGGAGTAGTTCAAAAGTGCCATCAGTAGAGCCTCCATCAACAATTACCACCTCATCGGGGGGGCGGGTTTGGGCCAGCAGCGAGTTCAACCACGCGCTGATAGAGACCCGTTCGTTTCTAACGGTGGCAATCAAAGAAATGGACGGACGGGGTGCTGCGGCGGGCGGTAGGGGCTGTGTTGCCCGGCCATTGGCCGGCCAAGCTGTCGAGGTATAAAGGTCAACGGTAGTATTATCTTGCAGAGGATGGAGGTTTTGACGTAGCTGCCGGTAAAAGCTCATCGCTGTTATGATTCCTGTTCAATAATTGACCAGATCTGGCGGGCACGCTCCGGCCAGCTATTTTGCCGGGCCTGTTCAAGCCGCAATTGGGTTTTGGTTCCATTTTCGCGCAGGGCCGCTTCAACCCCGGCTACAAATTCGGCTGAGGTATCACCCAGGTAGAGGCTGTCGAGAAAGCGCTCGACGCCGGCAATAGTCGTGCTGACAATCGGCTTGCCCGAAGCCAGATAATCATACAGTTTGGTTGGGTCCATACTAATGGTCAACGGATTGCGCAGGTGGGGCATCAGACAAACGTCGAACCCCCGCAGAAATCCGGGTAGTTGACCGTGAGGCCGTCCCCCCAAAAAACGCACATTGGGCAGTTTAGATAAGCCAGCGACCTCGGCTTCTTTATTGGCCCAAATTGGTCCCACAAAAACCAGTGACCAATTGATGTGCGTCTCGGCAATATCTCGCACCATATCATAATCAATATTTTCCCCAATCTGTCCAATATAGCCGAGGCGCGGTTTGGGGATAGCCTGCAACTCCTCAGCTTCCGGGAGGTCAGCCACCATGGACTGAGCCATTTTCTCTAAATCAGTGGCATTGGGGGTGTGGTAGGTATGTGGGTTGATCGCACTAGCTCGCTCGTAGAGCGATTTCGATACAGCAAAAACGACATCGGTTTGACTCAAGATTTGCTGGCTGGCCTGCTCCATCTCAGCCCGATCAGCTACAGGCAGGTTAGCATATTGCAGCCAATCATCGGTCCAGTCATAACAACTCAGGCAACGCTCAGGAAAGTCGGTGAGGGCTGAAACTTGCAGAGGGTGGCTCATCCAGAGCACTATCTGCTCACCGGGCAAGCGCTGCAATTGTCGGCGCAAACCGGCTGTGTAGAGATGGTGGTTTAACCGATTAAGCAAGGGAGAGCGACGCAGCCGCTCGCTGCGGGTCAGCGGGATGGTTTTGGTGGAGCCAGTGTAAACCCACAATCGCTCTTCCACCTGGTTTGAGCGGCCCAACACAGCATTGGTGTGCGCTTGTCGGTCAGAGCCGAGATGACTGGGCTGGAAGCGGCCTTTAACCAAATCGAGCAGGCTGGTATCTACAGTTGGGTTAACATACAAAACAGAAGCGATACTATCCTGGCGGGCAAACTCGTAGGCCAGTCGAATTTTGCGCCGTCCGAGGTTGCCCCATTCGTTGCTGGAGAGGTAGAGTAATTTAAACCGTCGAGTTGTCATTGCGCCACTGGGTCAAAGTGCTAGGAGGCAGAAGAAACCGGCAGAAGTGGTTCCCCGGCCATCGGGTTAGTGATAAGGTGATCGGGCATATTTAACTGTCCACTGCGCAGCAAATGGCTGACAAAGTTGGACTCACGCTCGTCCTTCAATCTATCGTCCCCGGTTTCCGCCAGGGCAGCTTGAAGGGTGACACTTTTCAGGGTGAGTGACCGACGATGCAGATGCGGATAAAAATCAAAATTGGCTGAGCCAGCAATAGAACCCACTAACAGGATGCGTCCACCGCCCCGCACACAGGCCAGCAGCTTTTCCAGTTGGGCCGGATTACCGCTGGTTTCGATCAGCAGGTCGGCCTGACCCTGTGGCAGGTGTTCAGCAACTTTACCTAAATCGGTCATCCAGACAACCTGTGTATCATCCGTTTGCACAGAACCATCGTCAGTCAGGCCAATTACCCGACCTGCTCCGGCGATGCGGGCTAATTGAGCCACTGCCTGCCCTACCGGACCATTGCCGCTGACCAGTACCGTCTCGCCCAGTTCAATTTGAATCAGCTTGACGGCCCGAAGCAAAGCTACAGCAGCGGTCTGAAGCTCATCATAATCGGCAGACAGACCAGCGGTTTCATTGGGATTGAATACATTTTCAGATTGCATAGCGTATTGCCTCAATTTCAATAGGATGACCGGATTCCTGAGAAGCATAGATGGCTTCGATAATGGCCTGGACCGAGCAGCTATCGGCCGGGCTGACCGGCGGCTCTTCGCCGCACAGCACCGCCTGGGCAAAATGCTGCACATACTCACGCCGCTCGATACCCCACTCCCAATCCACCAAGGTGTGCCACTCACCGGGGTTGTAATGGTCAACCCGGTGCAGCGAATAAAATTGGAAGGGTTCGCCGACAATCAACTGACCTTCGGTCCCCCAAATCCGCAACTGCTGGTGGGCCATCACTGCGCCGCGCACACACGAAGCAGCGGTCACATTGCCGATGAGTTGGTCCGCCCCGGCCTCATTGGGCTGGCGATAACGCAGGCTGACCGAAATCGTATCCTCAGTTTCAACCGTTGAGGGGGAGTTAAAGATACCGTATTCGCTATAGGCACGGGTCGCCTCCAGGCCGGTGATGTATTGGATCAAATCCAGATAATGGACCAGATTGAAGACCAGAATACCGCCGCCGCCTTTTTCTTTGGAGAAGCGCCAGTCGGTGGCAACCCGACCGGTGCGGCCACCCGTCCAATAACTGACCGGCTTATCCAGGTAATGGATCAGGGTCAGGCCCAACAGCCGGCCCAACGCGCCCTGCTGAATTATGGCGCGGGCTTTTTGCACATAGGGTAAGTAACGCTGGCAGTACACCACCGACAATTTGACTCCCGCCTCACGGCAGGCGGTCAGCATGGCTTCGGCATCGGCCAGGGTGGTGGCCATTGGTTTTTCGACCATAACGTGTTTGCCGTAACGCGCCGCCTGGAGAGTTAACGGAGCGTGCAAAAAGTGAGGTACAGAAACCAGTACGGCGTCAATATCGGGCCGGCTGAGCAGTTCGTCGGCGCTGGTGGTAAAGGGAAGCTGGTAGCGCCGGGCCATATCTTCGGCCACCGCCGGGTTGACATCCATGACCATCGTCATAGCAGCGTTGGGGGCGGACTGGATGGCTTTGGCATTCTCTATGGCTATTTCACCGCAGCCAATCAAACCGATTCGCAGCGTGCCGCTCACAACTTCGATGCGCGGGGGGAGTTGGGGCCACTAACTGTGGGATGGCCGTTTGAGACCGGATTGTTGCGCACCACATCACGCAGACGGCCCTGTTCCAGCGCCTCGATGTCGTCCAGCAACTCGCCGTAGCTGGCGTAGCGGTCTTGCTTATCCCGCGCGGTCATTTTTTGGATCAAGAGCGAGAAGAAGGGGCTGAGGTCCGGGCGCAGCGCGCGCGGATCGGGCAGCTCCAGCAGGTCCAGATCGCGCTCCGGGAGGACGCAGTTGCTGACG
>JAAUSP010000545.1 GCA_012032575.1 Anaerolineales bacterium
CCCATGTCATCCTTCGACAGGCTCAGGACAGGTTTCGAGGCCATAGGCCGAGAAATCTCCGGAGCGATACACAGACATCGGGGATTTTTCCCTGTGGTCGAAATGACACGTCTGAATAGTCATGATTCGAGGTTAAAGGAATGACAATGGATATTTTGATTATCGGTGGGACACGCAACCTGGGCCATTTGTTGACGCTCCACCTGCTGGCAGCCGGCCACCGGGTAACGGTGTTCAATCGTGGTCAAACCCCTGACGAACTGCCGGGCGAGGTGACTCGTCTGCGCGGCGACCGGAGCGTTCCGGCGCAGTTGAAACAGGCTTTGGCCGGGCGCTCCTTCGATGCGGTGGTGGATATGACCCTCTATAACGGGCCGGATGCGCAGGCGGTGGTGGAGATTCTGGCCGGACGGGTGGAAAGCTACGTTTTTATCGGTACGGGCCAGGTTTACCTGGTGCGGCAGGGGTTGTCGCGCCCGTTCAAAGAGGAAGATTATGACCGGGGCGAACCGATGGCCGCGCCGCCGGTTGACAACGCCTTTGATTATCAAAACTGGCTTTATGGGGTTGACAAGCGAGCCGCTGAAGATATTCTGGCTGCTGCCTGGACCGAACAGCACTTTCCGGTGGTCTCGCTGCGCCTGCCGATGGTCCACAGTGAGCGGGACCCGATGCACCGCCTTTACAATTACCTTTTGCGGCTGCGGGATGGCGGTCCCCTGGTGCTGCCGGATGGCCCGCGCCTGCCGCTGCGCCACATTTACGGCGAGGATGTCGTTGCGGCGATTATGAAAGTGCTCAAGCCGGGGCCGTGGGCCGGGCAAGCCTACCACATTTCGCAGAATGAAACGCTGGCGCTGGAAGAATTTTTAGACCTGTTGGCCGGTCTGGCAGGCTATCCGCTCAAGACGGTCACAGTTAGCCGGGCCACGCTGGAGTCGCGCCAGTTATTACCCGGCTGCTCACCCTTCAGCGGCTTGTGGATGTCGGAACTGGATAACGGGCGCAGCCTGGCTGAACTGGGCCTGGCTTACACGCCAGTGCAGGTCTACCTGGAAAAATTGGTTGGCTATTATTTGCCGGCCCAACTGCCACCGCCGGCAGGCTACCAGCGCCGGGCTGAAGAGTTGAGGTTGGCGTTTTAGGCCGTAACGTCTTGCGTGTTGCGTCTTCCGTTTACTTTATCTTACGCAAGACGTAAGACGCAAGACGAATATTGATTTTGGAAATGCCGTCAAGGAAATGGAACCGGGCGCGTATAATAAAAAGCGCAAAACCTAGATCGAGTCAGGAAAGTTGAGTCAAAAAAAGAGGATATTTTTTGTTGTTACTTTGTTCTTGGCCGGTGTTTCGCTGGCCTGTCGTTTAGGCGATCTTGTGGCCGAAGATGCCACCCCCACCTCAAGCCCCACCGTTCGCGTTGCTCGCTTTGCCACCCTGACCCCCACACCGCACGTGGTGGCGCTGGTCTCGGTGACGCCGCTGGGCCTGGCCACCCCCACCCCAACGCCATCTCCAACACCCAGCGCAACGCCTCCGCCTTCAGCCACGCCAACACAAAGCCAAAACTCACCGATCGCTACCCCTTCACCGGCGGCTGAGATCGCCAGCGCCAGCGACCAGGTTGTTCCCTCCGCAACTGCGGCCAGCCCTCCCACCGCTACCCCCCCGCCCTTGCCGACAGTTCCGCCCACACCGGCTGCGCCTCCGCCGCTCGCCGGTCGCATCGCCTTTCCAATTGACGACGGCCTGGGCCAATACGACATCTGGATGGTCGAATTGCCCAAAGGCGAGCCGTTTTTGGTGTTGCGCCGAGCACGCCAGCCCAACTTCTCGGCTACGGGTGAGCTGCTGGTGAACAACGAGAACAGCCCCAACGGTGAAAATCTGGGCCGGCTCGACGCCAGCAATACCTGGCTGGGGCTGGTCAGCGATGCCCCGGAAGATCGCTATCCTTTCTGGAGTCCCGAAGGCGACCGCTATGTTTATGCCAACTCCAGACTGTTGACCGACCCATTGACCCAGCAATACTTGCCGTACCTGTTTATCCCCTGCTCGATTCGCCGGCCATTGGAAGAAAATTCAGAGGGCTGCCGGGATACGGGCGGCAAAAGCAAGCTGGTTCCCGGCGACTATCCGGTTTGGACCAGCGACTACCGGATTGCCTATGTCAACAATTTGCAAGGGCAGGAGGGGATTTATCTGGTCAGCGCAGGGGCGACGCCACGCGAACCGGCGAGCGACCCCGACCCGCAGCGCCTTATCGCCGGCAGTGATGCCCGCCCCAGCGACGCTCACGGCAACCAGCTCTTTTTCACCGCCGCCAGCCTGACCCAGAACTGGGAGGCCCACGCCATCAATCTGGATGGAACCAACCTGATTAATTTATCCAACGGCCCGGATTCGCAGGACGGCCTGCCCACCGTTTCCCCGGATGGAGCCTGGGTCGCCTTTGTGTCGGATCGAGCCGAGCATTGGGGTATTTGGGTTGTACCGATTTCAGGGGGGACGCCTCAGGAGGTGGTCAATCTGTCCATAATCAATACCAATCCGAGTCCGTGGGGCAAAGAGGACCGCGATTGGCGGAATGAGCGGATTACCTGGGGGCCGTGAAGGTCTATTCGCGGCCTATTTCTTGAAGGGCATTGCGGATGGGGATAAATTTCTCGGCGGGCCAGAGCCAGAGAGTGTTGAGCTTAAACCGGGTAGAGCGAGGGAATGAATAAAATTATTTTCATCGGGCATCACCGGTTGAAGACGAGCACCCTGGCGTTGATAAAATTCCGTCCCCGCCGGGCCATAGGGATCAATGAGTCATACTTCGCGGACGCCGGCCCCGGTCATACGTGTGGAATTTTGCCCCCCGGTCATGGGCGGCGGTGGAAGCCGATAAAATTTCAACAACCAGGTCCGGCGGGCCAAAAATACCTCTTTCCTCAATGATATTGAGCCGCTCACGAGCGATGAACAAAATATCCGGCTGGTAGGTTTGATCGTCGGCCAAAACAACGGCGGTACGCGAGCCTCGCACTTCGCCCAAATCAAACAGTTCGACAAAATCGCCTAACAAACGCAATAAAAACAGTTGCAATCGTTCATGCGCATCCAGGGGAGGTGGGGCCACGATGATTACTCCGTCAATGAGTTCTGCTTTTTCATCCTCCGGCGCGTAGCGAAAAAAATCGGCTGAGGTGAGCCGCTCCGCTACTTCCACCCGGCTAAAGGTTGTGACCATCGGCTTGCCTTTTTATCATTGACCCAATCTTGTACAAAGAAGTTTACTCACTTCCGAGGGGGTGTCAAACGCCGTTGGAAGGCGGTTATTTTCTTGGTTCTATCAAAAGGCCAGTTGTTCCAGCAAATGTCGCCACTGCTGGTAATAGGGCCTTTCTTTATCGGCCGGGGTCAGCCGCTTGACCTGTTCCCAGGTTTCGATCAAGGCGGTCACACATTTGTCGTACAGCTTAACCCTTATCTGAACATACCCGGATTTTTCAACATCACATCGTACAGCATCCGCTTCCACGATTCGGCGGCGTCGGAGTTGCCTTCGGCCTTCAAAATGTCGCTCCAGGTAGCGGCGTAGTTTTGAAATTCAACCGAAGTGAATTGTTTAGTCTCATCCAGCGGCAGCAGCATTTCTTTGGCTTCTTTAAGCTGGCGGCGGTGCAGGTAGGTTCTGGCTAAATTGATCCGGGCCATCGCGTAATTGGGAAATTTATCCAGGGTTTGCCGCATAAGGGTTTCGGCGGTGGTTTCATCACCCAGGCGAATGTGGGCTACAGCCAGGTTCAGGTAAGCTTCTCTGGCGCGAGGTTCACGCTCGATGATCCGTTCAAAGGCCGTTTTAGCCTCCTTAACCCGGCCCTCGCGGAGCATAATAGTCGCCTCTGCCAATTCATCGGGGATACCCGGCTGATAGCTATAATCAATCTCGTCTTTGATTGTGAAAGCCCGAAGTTGAAGACCTTCAGGGAGACGATTTTTGGGCCGCGCCCCACCTTTGTTTGTACGTTTGTTTTTACGGTTGTGCTTGGATTTTGGCATTTTTCACTCTTTCTCCTCCTGCCTGATGATCCCGTACCCGCGCAGCACCGGCGGGCTGAACAACCAGACCAGGCCCAGGATGGGCTGGAATAGGGGAAAATAGCCATAATCCGCGCCGAAGTGACGCCAGACCGTCCGGCCGATCAGGTCCGGGTGAGTGAAACTAAGCGTGCCGACGATAAAGGTGAGAAAGGTCTCAAACCCTAGCAGTCCCACCGACAGCCACCAGGCCCATTTGCGGCGAACCGCAAAACCGAGGGTAGCCCCCAGATAACAGCTAGCCGCCACTGCGCTCAGGGCCGGCGGCAGATAATAGATCACATCCGAGCGGAAGAACAGTTGAAAAATCGCCCGCGCCCCGGTCGAGAGAGCCAGCACCGGGTAGGAAATCGCCAAAATAATACCCGAAGCATAGGCGATGTCCGACATCACCCCTTCGTTTTTGGTTGAGTTTGATCTTGTTGTTTTTCCATAATGTCAAAGAAAGGAACTGAGGGAACAAAGAAACTGAGGGAATTTAACCAAGTTCCCTCAGTTCCCCCAAGTTCCTTCAGTTCCTTTTTTATTCCCTTCTTGGCCTCCGCTCGCGGCGTTCGCGGCGGGCATCGGCGGAGGCGGCAGCCGGGTCACCGGGAGCGGCGGGCTGGCGGGTGGCCTGAATCCAGGTGAGACAGTTCTGGTCGTGGCCCATGAACACATCGGCGGCCTGGATGCCCTGCTTGATTTCGTGCTCGATGGGGTTGGTGATGGCGCTGGTCAGCCCGTTGGAAATCGCCATCGCCAGAAATACGCCGTTCAGCGCCGGACGACTGGCAGGCCAAAGGAGACATTTGACGCGCCGCAGCAGGTGTTCACTCCCAATTCATCGCGGCAGCGATTGAGCAGGCGAAAAACCGAGCGGCCCGCGCTGGCCATGGCCCCAATCGGCATCACCAGCGGGTCAATCAGCACGTCGGATTTGGGGATGCCATGATCCATGGCCCGCTCGACAATCTTTTTGGCCACAACAAAACGCACATCCGGGTCTTCGCTGATGCCGGTCTCGTCGTTGCTGATGCCGATAAAGGCGCAGCCATATTTTTTGACCAGCGGCAGCAGCCGTTCCAGCCGTTCATCCTCCCCGGTGATCGAGTTGAGCAGCGGCTTGCCCTGCACCGCAGCCAGCCCCTGCTCCAGCGCCTCGACAATTGAAGAGTCAATGGAGATGGGCACGTCTACCACCGACTGGACCAGTTGAATCGCGGCGGCCAAAATGGCCGGTTCGTCGGCCAGGGGGGATGCC
>JAAUSP010000546.1 GCA_012032575.1 Anaerolineales bacterium
CAACCCGTCTGCTGATAAATATTGGCGTGCCTTCATAAGAATGCCCCTTTGCCTTATTGTTTGTTGTCCGAGAGCTACCCTTTACGAAAACCTAACCGTATTATAACACACTCTTACCTCCGGGAAATTGCTGTTCCAGTACCACTTTCTGGGCGGGGTTGTGGTCGGCCCATTCGGCCAGCCCGGCCACCAAATCGTCGAGCCGCTGGCGGTGGTCAATCTGGAAGGGGTAATCGTAGCCATCCTGGGCCGGCCAGTAAACCATGACTTCGGCTTCCATGTACTGGGCCAGGTCGGTGGTGCGCTTGGCCAGGTCAATCGCTTCGCGGCGCAGTTTGGGGTCGGGGTTGCTGAACTGGCCGAATTTCCAGCGCGGGTCAATCCACAGGTGAGGGCAGAACTGCACAATTTTCAGGCCCAGGTCGTCGGCCAATTTTTTCAAATCCGTGTAGTTGGCTTCGGTGACTTCCGAGGGGTAGTGCATCTCCAACCCGCCCACGCCTTCAATCGAGGCGGCCAGCTTGAAGCGCTCCTCGATAGTTTTGTCGGGCCGGTAGCCCTGCTTGACAAAACGGTCGCTGGTAGCGCCCAAAAACCAGATACCGGCGGAAACTTTGAGTTTTTTCATAAAGACCTCCTTTGGTCAAGAATGGTGAGTATTAAACGTGATGCGTGATGCGTGAAAAGTCACATATCACGCATCACGCATCAATCCCTCAACTCATTGTACAAAACATACCGATCCCCCCGATGGTACAGCCGTAAAAACTCAATCGGGGTATTTTGCTGGGAATAAGAAATCCGTTCGATGTAGAGGAGGGGGGTGTTGGCCGGGATAGCCAGCTTGTCGGCCACTTTGCGGGGGGCGGCGATGGCGCGAATGGTTTGTTTGGCCCGCACCAATCGGAGATTGTAGGTTTGCTCCAGGGTTTCGCGGAGGGGCTGGGCGGCGTAATCGTGCTGCAAAATGCCGGGGCAGGCGCGATGCACCAGGTGCGAACTCCTCGATGCTCATTGGTTCGTTGTCGGCTAGGCGCAGTCGTTCCAGGCGAACCAACTCAACGCCGGGTTCAAGCTGCAACTGGGCGGCCACCTCCGGCGTAGCCGGCTCCAGCCCGGCGAACAAAACTTCCGTGCCGGGCGTAAACCCACGCTGGCGCATATCCTCGGTGAAGCTGATGATCCGGGTCAACCCCTGCTCAACCGTAGGGTGAGCCACAAAGGTGCCGCGCCCGCGCTGCCGGTAAATCAGCCCCTCATTGACCAATTCATCCAGCGCCTGGCGCACCGTGATCCGGCTGACGCTGTACTGTTCCATCAATTCTATTTCAGAGGGCAGGATGTCATCGGGCTGCCACTCGCCCCGCATAAGGTTTTGGCGCAGGATTTCGTAGAGTTGGTGGTAAAAGGTAATTTACTGTCGCGAATAATGGCGTTCATTTCAGCAGTTTTATGTAGGAATATTATAATGTTATAACATTTTGAGAAAAAAGTCAAACGGAATAGATATGATTTAAAGCTTAGCCTCTGACTTCAGGCAGCACTTCTTCCAGAACCAGCGCTTTGGTTTCCGGGTCGGTTAAACCCAGGATTTCCATCATAAAATAATCCACCCCGGCTTCGATAAAACGCTGCATTTCAGCCACGACTTGCTCCGGGGTGCCGACAAGGGCTTTTTCTTGGGTCCACTTGCCGTTGCTGGGGGCCAGGGCGGCGGCTTCGCTGCGGGCGACGGCCAGCCGGCCAAACCAGGTGAGGCGTAAGGTGGCCGGGTCACGTCCGACGCGAGCGCACTGGTCCCGCACAATGGGCAGCCGGCTTTGCAGCTTCTCAAAGTTGGCGTCGGGCAGATTCCACCAGTCGGCGTAACGAGCCGCCAGGCCGATGGTGGTCGGCCCCCCGCCGCCGACAATGAGGGTGGGTACGGGCTGGGGCATCGGCTCGCAGTGGGCTTCGCTGATGTGATAATATTTTCCTTGAAATGAAATCGGTCCCGGTTCGGTCCACATACGTTTGAGGATGATGAGGCTTTCCTCTAACTGTTCCAGCCGGATTTTGGGCCGGGGGAAAGAATAACCGTAGGCCAGATATTCATCCTCTTTCCAGCCGGCCCCGATGGCCATCATCAACCGGCCCCGGCTGAGATGTTGCAGCGTCGCGCCCATTTTGGCCAGCATAGCCGGGTTGCGATAACTCTGCCCCAGCACAATCGGCCCCAGGTCGAACTGCGGCCAGCGGGCGGCGGCGTAGCTCAAAACCGTCCAGGCTTCGTAGACCGGCGTCTCGCCGCGCATGAAATGGTCGGTCATCCACAGGCTTTTGAAATGGCCGGTCAGTGAGGGCAGGATAATCTCCAACTCGTCCAGCCATTGCTGGGGAGTATTTTTTGGGGGGGCCGGCTGGTAAAACCAGCCCAAAGTCAATGCTCATGGCAGCCTCCTGAAAGAACTCGTGGGAACTCAACGGAACTCATGGGAATTTGTGGTTGAGTTCCTATGAGTTCCCCTGAGTTCCTCCAAATTTGATTGTTGGCGTCGTCCCCAGGGACTAGCCGTCCTTCACACCCGCGCCTCCCTTTTGACCGTGTTGCGCGGTTCGTGCTAAGATAATACCATGATTCAAATCCGATCCCAAGATAGTGTGACCATGACCGACGAGACAATTCAAAAAGAAATTCTGATGGCGAATGCCCGCTTTTATATGGCCCTGGCCGAGGCCAATTTTACGGCCATGTCCGAATTGTGGTATCACAGCCCGGCCACCGAATGTGTCCATCCGGGCTGGGACCGGCTGCGCGGCTGGCCGGCCATTGGCGAAAGCTGGGCCAAAATCTTTCGTTATCAGGGCCGGCTGCCAGTGCAGATAAGCGAACCTCTGGTTCACTGGCGCGGGGACATGGCCTGGGTAGTCTGTTATGAAAACGTTTCCCAGCAGCAGGATGATGGCGCAATCCAGATCAGCCAGATGATTGCAACCAACGTCTTCGAGCGGGTCGAAGGGCGCTGGCGGATGGTCATCCATCATGCTTCGCCCGCGCCGCCGGGCAATATTCAGCCGCGCACATGGCGGGCATCGTTAAATTAGAGGCTGAGGCTAAGGCTGAGGCTGAGGAAGATGTGCTTAGCCTTAGCCTCAGCCTTAGCCTTTCAACAAAAAGGATAGTTTCATGACTCCTTACGATGTTGTTACCCTGGGCGAGACGATGCTCAAGTTCACGCCACCCAATCTCAAACGGCTGGAGCAGACGCCCGTCTGCGAGTTGGAAGCCGGTGGCAGTGAGTCGAACCTCGCGATTGCCCTGACTCGGCTGGGCCTGAAAGTGCTGTGGCTTTCCCGGCTCACCGATAACCCGCTGGGGCGCTTCATCGAGCAGGCCATTGCGGCGCAGGGCGTGGATACCTCGCGGGTCATTTGGACCGACGCCGACCGGGTCGGCCTCTATTTTGTGGAAGAGGGCAAACCGCCCCGGCATGGCCGGGTTTATTATGACCGCAAAAATTCGGCCATGAGCCAGATGCGCGCCTCGGAGCTGCCGGTTGACCTGTTTCTGCCCGGCAAGGCCCGCTTATTACACCTCAGTGGCATCACTCCGGCCCTCAGCCCGACCCTGGCCGTCGCCGCTCAACGTGCCCTGAATCTGGCCCAGGAAGCGGGTTGGCAGTTCAGCTTTGACCTCAACTACCGGACCCAACTATGGACACCGGCGGCGGCGCTGGCCGGCTGCTCGCCGTTTATGGCAGCGGCCCATATTTTGCTGGCCCCAATCAATGATGTCCGTTTATTGTTTGACCTGTCCCCGTCTGCCCCACCGGAACAAGCCTTGGCGCTGCTGCGGGAACGTTACCCGCAGGCTACGATTGCGCTGACTCTGGGGAAAGAAGGCGGGTTCGGTTGTGAGCCGGGCGGAACACCAATCTTCCAGCCGGCTTTTCCCGCCGAAGAAGTGGGCCGGCTGGGCGGCGGCGATGCGTTTGCCGCCGGGTTTCTGTATCAATACCTCACCCTGCCTGCCGGGTCGGACAAATTGGCCCAGGCGCTGTTGTGGGGCGTGGCGGCGGCGGCCATCAAATATACCATCCCGGCGATATTCCCTGGTTTAGCCGGGCCGAGGTGGCCGAACTCATCCAACGCGGAGCGGCTGACGCAAGATTGGTGCGTTAGATAGTTCCCAACTGAGGAGGATCGTGTGACAGTCACTACCCCGGCTGTTCAATCCACCCGCCAGCGCGAGCTTGAACTGACCCTGATCTATCAAACCGCGCAGCAGATTACCCAACTGCAAAGCCTGTCGGAGCTGCTGCCTCACCTTGTGTCAGAGGTCAGCCGGACCTTCAACTACAGCTCGGTGGGGGTTCTGCTGGTTGATGAAGCGACCAACGAATTGGTGGTGCGCGAAACCACCGGTCTGGAACGGGAAAAACACCTGGGGTTTCGGGTGCCGGTGACGGATGGGGTGGAAGGGGGGATTTGCGGCTGGGTGGCTTATCACGGTCAATCTTTCCTGGTCCCCGATGTGCTGGCCTCGCCGCGTTATCTGAGAACGGTGGAAGCCACGCGGGCGGAACTGGGTGTGCCTTTGAAGATAAAGGATAAGGTCATCGGCGTGCTGGACGTGCAGAGTTTGGCGGTCAATGGGCTGACTGAACGTGATGAGTCCATTCTGTCTACCCTGGCCAGCCAGATTGCCATTGCCGTGGAAAATGCCCGGCTCTACGAGGAACTGGCCCAGGCCCACGCCGAAATCCAGCGCAAGGCCGACCAGTTGCAGCGTTTGCTGGCCCGCACCGTTGACCTGCAAGAGGAAGAGCGCCGGCGCATCGCCGCCGACATCCACGACAGCGTGGTGCAGCTTATCTATGGAGCCATGTACGAAACCGAAGGAACCTTGCAGCGCCTGCCGGAAGATGCCTCAGAGCAGGGGGATTTGCGCAACATCCAGGTGTCGCTGAAGCAGGCCATTGCCGAAATTTACAAAGCCATCTACGATTTGTGGCCGGCCAGCCTCGACGAAATGGGTCTCTTTCCCTCGCTGCGTTCCTACATGATCCAGTATGAAGAAGATACCGGCATTGGCTGCCGTTTGCGGATTCAGGGCAATCCCATCCGCTTCAACCCACCGGCGCGGATTGCCCTCTTCCGTATTTTGCAGGAAGCGTTGTATAATGTCCGCAAGCACGCCCAGGCCCGCAAGGTCGAGATCATTTTACGTTTCAGGATGGGCGGGTCAAGGTAATGGTGCAGGATGACGGCATCGGGTTTGACCAGGAAAAAGCGCTGGCCGAAAAGCAGCATCTGGGCCTGATTAGTATGCGCGAACGG
>JAAUSP010000547.1 GCA_012032575.1 Anaerolineales bacterium
CGCCGAAATGCCCCGTAGCCAGTGGACCTAAATGCAATACTTTTCAAATAACGTAGTTTAGCCCCTTGTGGGCGGGCACAAGGCCCGATGCTACAGTCTTATTTGAATAGTATTGGACCTAAATGACCATTTCCTCAATTTTTTCGTGTTAATTCGTGTAATTCGTGGCAGATAAACCAACCTCTTTGGCTCTGGCTCGGCCAGGTTAGGGAGAACAGTATGGAAGAGAGATTAGCCCCAATTTACCCCGGCGAGATACTTTTAGAAGAATTTCTAAAACCGTTGGGCATAAGTCAATTGCAGCAATACCAATTGTTGTAACCAAGGATTTAGAGGTGCCAGTAGCCCTTGAAGAATGGCACATTCGTATCAAACAAAACTACTCCGAGTTTGACAACCATCAGAGTGGCTATTGGGGTAAAGTAGGGGAATAAGTTGTTTATCGAGGGAGAGGAAATGGAATTATGAACATCACGCCGGTTGTTGAAATCAAAGGCTGTTAACCAGGGCGACCCTTGCTCAAAGCCATAAAAATCCCCCACACGCTTACTTTTTCATCTGTCTTTCTCTTTCTTTTCTTCATCCTCTGGGCCTTGATCCTGACCTATCCACTGCCCTTGCGCTTCTTTAGTCATATCCCGCGCGGCAGCGAAGAAGCCGCCACTGTCCCCTTTTTCAACCTGTGGACGTTGCAATGGAACATTGACCAGCAGATACAGGGCTACTCCCACTACTGGGATGCGCCCATTTTTGCCCCGGCTAAGGGCACGTTCGCTTTTTCGGAACCCCAGCCGTTGAGCGCCCTGCTGGCTGCCCCGCTCTGGCTGGCCTTCCGCTCGCCGGCTTTGGGGTACAATTTTTTGGTCATCTTATTTTTGACCCTCAACGGCTGGTTTGCCTTTTGGCTGCTGCGGTATTGGCGGGTGTCATTTTTACCCAGCCTGCTGGCCGGGCTGATCATGCAAACCCTCCCGTTTGTAGCCCAGGAAATGGGCGTCCTCCAGCTCATTGCTGTTTTTGGCTTCTTGTGGACCTTGCTTTTTCTCAGCCGTTTTCTCACCCTGTCATCGCCTCATCGCCCGCTTCGCGTCGCCTCATCGCCTCACCTCTGGCAAACTGGCCTTTGTTTGGCGTTAGGCACACCCATCACCTTTCTCACCTGCGGCTACTACGGCCTGTTCAGCTTGCTCTTTCTGCCCCTGGCCTTTGTTCTTCAACTCCGGCGCGAGCACGCGAATCTGAAATCACTGGGGCAACTTGTGGCCGTTGCTGTGCTGGCCCTGGCTCTGACCGGCCCATTTCTGTGGGAACAGCAGCAGCGCCTGGCCGAATATCATTTCACCCGCAGCGCCCAAACCATCGAGTCTAACTCGGCCAAACTGGAATATTACCGCAACTTTCTGGATTATCATTTGCTGTATGGCCAGATTTTAGCTTTGAAATCGGGCCAGGGCCAGCGCTTATTTCCCGGCCTGGGACTGCTGATGCTGGCCGGACTGGGCCTTTTTGGCCGGCCAGCCGGGCGAGTCAAACTGTATCTGCTTCTGGCGGTAGCGCTGGCCCTGCTGTTATCGCTGGGGCTGCGTTTGAATCTGGGCGGAGTTCAGCCCTATCAATGGGTGCGAGATTTTGTGCCCGGCTTTGCCCAACTGCGCAGCCCCTTTCGATTTGCCGTGCTGGTCCAGCTTCATTTGTCCCTCCTGGCCGGTTTTGGCCTGGATAATTTGTTGCGCTGGATTCCGCCGCCTCAAAAAGGGTTGCTGGTGGTATTTACGGCGCTGGCTCTCTTCGACCTGCTGGCCTGGCCTCTGCCTTTGCAGGATGTCCCCACCCAAGCAGAACCATTGCCCTGGCAAGTCTGGCTGAACCAACAGCCAACAACACCCTTGAACATCGTCATGCTGCCGTTTGCCCCCGGCAGTAAGGTGGAAGATTTTGAACCGACCACCCGCTGGATGCTGGCTAATCGCTATTTTCAAGGGGCCATGCTCAACGGCTACTCCGGCTTTTTTCCCTCGGATCACGGCCAACTGCGCGACGATTTGCTCAAGTTACCCACCGATGCCGGGCTTGAACGCCTGCGGCAGAAGCACATCAAATACATAGTTGTTTATCACAACCTACCTGCCGCTTCCTCAATGGAACAGATGACTGCGTATTTGCCCCTGGTCTATCACGATACAGTCAACAATGTGGCTGTTTATGCCATCCCAGGAGATTAGAGATTGGAGATTGAAGAATCTCTAATCTCCAATCTCCAATCTCCTGACGCTTCCCCTTCCGAAACCATCCCCCCCATTCCTAAAATTTAATATATTGTGGTAAAATCAAAGAGAATGGTTGTTATGTCAAAAGGGGTTGGATGATGGACCTAAAAGTAGCCGAGGCGATTCAGAAATTAATCCCGCTGCTCCAAAATCATGAGGCTTTTGTCAAGTCAAAATTTTCGCCTGAACTGGTTCCGGAATTTGCCCAGCAGGCCGATATTCAATTTGCCTGGCAGGGCAGCCCGGTGATCAAGCAGGGGGATGAGGATAAGAGATTTTTTGTGGTAGTTAGCGGAGAACTCAAGGCCGTTGATACCAACAATAACCGCCTGCTCAATTATCTGCATCCCGGCGATATTTTTGGCATGCGGGCCATTCTGCGCAGCTCCCCCCGAGCAGCTACCGTTGAAGTTGTCAGCGATGCGGTTTTGGCAGTCTACGAGCTGGATGATTGGAATTGGCTCATCAGCCAGGAGCCTGGCATTGGTGAATATTTTGAAAATATCGAGCGTCGTTATGATAACCAGGCTGAAGCTGCTTTTCCTGGATTAAATCTACAGGCCGATGAAGTGATTGTCCGGGCAGTCAAGCGGCATTTTCTGGCCTTTATGGCTACCCTCACCTGGCCCATTGCCATCCTCATTATTCCGGTGCTGTTCCTCATTGGGACTGAACTGATGGGTATTTCGCTGATTTCAACCTTTACCGACCCGCTGGCCCTGTTCATTATTGTCCCCTTTGTAGTGCTGGCAGCGGTGGTAATCCTGTACAACTATCTGGATTGGCGTAATGATGACCTGATTGTGACCACCAAACGGGTTATCCACCTGGAACGGGTTCTCTTTTTTGGCGAGGAACGGTTTGAAGTTCCTTTAACCCAGGTTCAAAATGTAACCGTCATCTCGCATGGCTGGCTTGACCTGTTCTTTGATGTGGACGATATTGAGATAAAAACAGCCGCTGCCGGAACTATTACGGTAGATAACGTTCCCTCTGCTCAGGAGTTGAGCCGGATTATTCTGACTGAACAACTCCAGGCCAAAGAGCGGGCCGCTGCCGCCGATACCGCCGCCGTGCGCCGTCAAATCAACGATCGCCTGAAAAAGAATGTTTTAGCTCAGCCCCAGGCCGGCGCACCCGCCCCCAAAGTCGTGCCTGCTTCTACGGGTATTTCTTTACCCACTATCACCCTGCCCAACATCCGAACCAACTATTTCTGGCCGGGCATCCGCGAAGTTACTAAAATCAAGGGTGAAGAGGGCATCATGTGGCGGAAGCATTATTATGTTTTGCTACAGCATATTTTTTTTCCTATTTTGGCCCTGATTTTTAGCCTTTATCTACTGCTGACAACCCTGACTAACTTGCCCTACCTGGATTTTTTGCAGGGTGGAAACTGGATTATTGAGTTGATCTTGTTGCTGGCCGTACTGGCCAGCCTGTTCTGGTATGTGTGGGAATACGACGACTGGCGGCGTGATGTTTATATTGTGACCAATACCAAAATTATTGATGTGGAGAGCAGTTCGTTTCGCCTCAAGGGGGAACAACTCCGCGAAGGCAGCTTTGACAGCATTCAAAATATTACTTACGTCATTCCTAACTTTTTTTATAAATTGCTTAACCTGGGCGATGTTGTTATTGAAACAGCCGGGGTTGGCAAAACTTTTACATTTAATCGAGTCCTCAATCCCAGCTCCGTTCAGGCCGAGATTTTTCGCCGGTGGGATACTTACCAGCAGCGCAAACGGGATAAACAGCGCGACGATACCACCAAACAAATTCTATCTGTCCTGGGCGAGTACCACGACCTGACCCATCCCCCGGCGTCATCTAATGAACCGGCCCAAAAAACCGGTTGACTAAAAACAATCAGGGGCGGGAGTTACCCCGCCCCTGATTTTAATTTTACTCCGTTCCGGCCGGCGCGGCGCTTGGCGGCGACGCCGGAGTTACACTCTTTCGACGGGCCTTGTAACGCTTCCACCAGACCCGAATGATCCAGATGACCAGCACCACCGGAATAAGGAAAAGGATCAAGAGCGGCAGGATAAAAACCACCAGCCAGATGGTCACATTAATCAACCCTTGCAAGGCTAACACCAACGCCTGTACCGCCTCTTTAGCCACCCCCTGCGGCTCCCACCCGGCCACACTGACCGGCTGCGATAAAACATCAGGGATGAGATCAATGGTGATGGTTGACAGGGCAGCCTGGTTGGCCAGATAGCGCAGCCGGCCTTCGATTTCCTCAATCTGGCCCCGCACGCCGGTCAGTTCGCGGTAAACCTCCAGGATGTCGCTGGTGCTGCCGACCCGCTGCCGTTCTTCCAGCAGTTGCTGCAAAGCTTTTTCGGTCACTTCCAGGTTGGCTTTACGCGCCTGCAAGTCGGTAAACTCTTCACTCACATCCTCAGTGCCGGAATTTTCCCCTTCCACCCGCACCGCCAGCGCCCGCAGCTTATCCAGCGTATCCAGATAGCTCTCCGCCGGTACCCGGATGGTAATACTGCCACGCGGCACATCGCCGGCCTGATAAATATTTGAGGCCGAAACATAGCCATTCTGCTCCTGGGCCAAACTGGTAATAGCGGTCATCGCTTCGCGGGTATCCTGGACCACCAGCGAAATATTGCCGGTGTAAATAATCACCCGCGCTTCCTGCGGCTGGGCGGCGGCATACAAAATCTGCTCAATCGGCTCAATTCGGCCCGAATAATCCGCACTGGCCTCCCCCGAAGCCGAATCGCGGGCCTCAACGGGTGCAACTTCTGCCGCCATTGGAGGTGCAGCCACAAACTCGGCTGTCTGCTCCGGGGCGCGAGCGGCTCCGCAGGCGGTCAGCATGGTAAAAAGCAAAAAAATCAGGGCCAGGTAAGAAATTGGATTGCACGTTGAACGGGTTTTCATCAAAACCTCCATCCTTTGGACTAAAATAAAAAACTCTCACGCTTTATAGACGTGAGAGTTGTCAGTTTTAGTTCCTTACCAGCCAAAAGCCAGCCGATTCCACAAACGGGCCGGAAATCA
>JAAUSP010000548.1 GCA_012032575.1 Anaerolineales bacterium
CCTAAGCTCAATACTTTTCAAATAGCGCTTGTTTGTCTTTGAGGAGCGGAGCATCCTCAGATGCGGAGCGGCCCCGTTCGCATCTGAGGATGCTCACTCCTCCTTAATTGAATAGTATTGGTCCTAAGCTAACAGTTGGTATTAGCACTCAGGTCATTCCGGGTTGGATTTGGAGCCGGAGCCGGGAGGTCATGACGCACGATAGAAAGGCCGATCTTTGTTTCCAAATATGCGTCAAACAAAGTATATCATAAAAAAAACAGCCCGGTCAATAGCCAGGCTGTTTTCTAAACTAAAGGATGTACTGAAAGGCTGCTGCTGATCTATCCGGCGGCAATGAGCTGGTGGGCACGATCAAGATTTTGGGGGAAGAGGTCAATCGGTACTTTCTCCCGGCCAAGGGCCTTAAAAACCATAAAGCGGGCACACCTGCTGTTATCGGTCAGGCAATACTTTTTTTTCAGCCGCTCTGCCGTTACCGGCATCTCAGTCATTTTGTCATTGAAGAAAAGACACCGGGGCAAACATTCACACTCAACCATGTTACCTCCATGATTTTTGGGTATTAATGAGGTCGAAAGGCCATCCAGCCATCTCCGGCACTGGTTTATACCCTGACTATAGCACGGATTTTGGTCTAAGTCCATAAACAAACCATGAAGGCCGGCCAAACCTCAGGTGTACGGTTAGCGGCGGCCCACCGCCACCGAGTCGCGCACCCGAAAAATCACGGCGTAGCCATCCCGGTAAACTTCTTCCAGGCCGGGGTCCAGGGCCGCCTCATCGAGAAAGCTTTCGTGGTCGAGGTCGGTCAGGACATACTCACAGCCAAAAACGTTGGCAATGGGCTGGCTGGGCAGACTGATCCGGCCCCGGCCAATATCGCGCCACAATTCGTACATCTCCCGCCGATACGATTCCATATAGGTCGGGTCGAGGCCGAGGGTGTAGGTATTGTGGGTGTTATAAAAAATATAACTGGCTAAAATCGTCCCAATCGGTCTGGTAGAGCAAAACTGCCGGGGGGGCGTGTTGGCAATTAACCAGGCCGAGGCATCGGCGTAGCGCTGGTAGGGATTGCTGTCCTGAATGTTCTCGCGGGTTTCATTATAATTGAAGAGCAGCGCCGGCAGCAGCAGCAGCCCCAACAGCAGCGGGACGGCTTTAGCCAGCCAGGGTTTGGCCGGCGCCACTCTTCCAGCACCGCGCTCCAAGCCGAAGCACAGAACAGCAGAACAAAGGCAGGATAATACTCGATGAAGCGCCGCGATTTTAAGAGCAGCGAGCCAAACAGCAGCGCCACCAGCAGTAGCGTGCCGGTCTGGACGCTCATCCGGCGCTGGCTCAATCCCAGGGCAATCACCCCTGCCGCCATAACCACCAGCGACCCCGCCGAGTTCTCGACCAGGCTCCAGGTTTCGTAGGGGTACCACTCGCTGCCCACGCTGGCGCTGCTACTTTCGGTGAGTTTGGGCAGCATGTGATGGTAGATAAAAATGATGTACTGCGGAAAGTAGGGGTTGATCAGCAGACCCAATACCACCCCCAGCCCCACGTAAACCAGCGGTCCCAGCCGCAACCGGCCGGCCAGCACCCAATGGCTGAGGGTGTAACAGCCCACGATCAGAACGATAAAGGGAAAACCATCGTACAGCCAGACGTAGGTAAAGGTCAGCGGAAACAGCCAACGCTCCCGCCCGGTTAAAACCACGTGCAGGATCAGGATCATCAGCAGCAGCGACACCGCCTGCACGCGCGGCATGCTTAGCCGGTACAAAAACGCCTCGGACACAGCCAGAAAACCGACCGCCCACAGCGCGGCATAACTCACTCGCTGCCCCCGCAGAAAAATCCAGCCGGTCAAAAAGGCCAGGGCCGGAAAGATAACCCCCGCCCACTTGGCCCCCAGCCGCAGATCGCCATAGGTAAAGGGGATGAGCAGCACGTGGAATAGAAAGTGATGATCGGCGTAATCCTGGGGGTTGAGAATGGTCAGGGGCAGCCAGGGAAACGGCGGCCGCAGCCCCTGATCGCGCATGACCTCGGCAAACTTGATGTGAAAGTAGCCGTCGGTGCTGGACAGATTGGGCGAGGAAAACTGGACCGCGCCCAGAAACAAAAGAAACACCCCCAACAACCCCAGCCCGGTGACAACAACCCGCCGGTCGAGTTCAACGGCAATCGGTGTTTGGCCTGTGCCCCGGCTCGCGCCCCAGGCGCTGGATTTTACCGGCTCACTGCTCATACGTCTCTCCCAGGGAAATAAGTATCTCAAGTTGCTACCTATATCAGCAGCCCCAAATTTTACCACAGAGACGCAGAGAAAATAATAAAAAATTCTGCGCCGCTGTGGTGAAAATCAATCAAAGGTGGCAACGGGGTTATTATTATGAAGAAAAGGCGTGCCGCCAGGCGAAGGTGCGGCGGTAGCCGTAATCGGTGCTGAAGCTGCCGAAGATTTTGGCCGGCATGCGTGAAACCGGGTGGCGGCTGAGCGCGCGCAGACCGCGCTGGGCAATGCGGAAGGGGTGATAAATGGTTCGGCAGACGCGATCATATTCGCGCTCGAACTCCTCGACGGTCATTTGCCGGGGATAGAAGGTGACGTGGGCGGTATCGTAATGCCGCCAGCTTTTGCCGGGGATGAGCCGGTTTTCCTCGACCAACTGATCGCGGAAAGGTGTGCCGGGGTAAGGGGTCAGGATGGTAGCGCTCATGCTGTCCAGGCCGGAATTTTTGGCAAACTCCCAGGTGTCCCACATCACTTTGGGTGTGTCGGCATCAAAGCCGAACACAAACAGGCCGACCACCCCCAGCCCGTGCTGGTGGATGGCGTCAATGGCTTCCTGATACTGCTTCATCATGCCCTTGCTTTTACCGCCCAATTCGCGCCGGTTTTCCGGGTTGACCGACTCAAAGCCGATGAAGAATTTATCCAGGTGGGCCCGTTTAGCCAGCTTGAGCAGTTCCGGGTATTTGGCCACCATCATTTCGGCCTGGGTGGTCCAGCCGCGCAGGGGCAGCTTGGCCAGGGCCAGGAACAGCTTTTCGGTGTAGTCGGGGTCAATGGCAAAGGCCAGGCCGAAGTTGTCGTCAGTCAGGAAGAAGCGGTCAATCCGGCGGCGTTCGATCTCCTCGACCACCTCTTCGACCGGGCGGAAGCGCATCTTCTGGCCGCTGACCCGGATAGCCGTGCAGAAGGAGCAGTTGCGCGGACAGCCACGGGTGATTTCCATAAGCGGAGTCCAGTAGCGCCGTTTTTCATCCATCTGGGCAATCACCCGGTCGGTCAGCGGGGCCACGCCGGTCAAATCGGCCCACTCGGTGTCGTTGTAATGGGGTTTGAGGGTGTCGTTTTGAAAATCTTTGATGATCTGGGGCCAGGTGTAATAGGCTTCGCCGGTCACCACCACGTCGGCCCAGCGGGCCACATCTTCGGGCATGAGGGTGGCGTGCGCCCCGCCGACCACGACCGTTTGCACGCCCGACTCGTGGGCGATGCGGGCGTAACGCTCGGCGGTTTCGATAGCCAGAGTCTTGGAGGTAATGCCGACCAGATCATGCTGGCCCAGCGTGCGGATTTTGTTATCCAGGTATTCCCAGTTTTCATCCCACACCTCCACCTCGATTTGCTCGGGCACGAGGGAAGCCAGGCGCATGAGGGTGTAAGGCACAGCCGTCGCTTTACCAAAAATCCGGCCTTCGCGGCCGGGATGTATGAGTACAATTTTGCGGATTTCCACTGATAATCCTCCTGTAAGGAATAGGAGGGTTGGAAGGTTGGAAGGTTGGAAGTTTGGCGATTTTCCACCCCTCCGGTCCTCCATTCCTCCATTCTTCCATTTTTCCATTTTTCCCCCGGAGTCTAGCACAGGACAAACTTAGAAGCAATTTTTATAGTAAGTGTTATAAATATTACCGTGGCGAAGCCAATGTCATTCTGAGGCCGAAGGCCGAAGAATCCCTGAGAATTTGTCTGGCACGGGGTGGTATAAAGAATATTGCACAGGCACTTTTAAGAAATTCTCACGCAAAGGCACCAGGAACGCCAAGATATTTATAAAAAACTTTGCGACTTCAGGCCAGGGAGAGTTTGCGAGCCGGACAGGGGATAAAGGTGGAAGCAATAGATTTTGGCGAAACCGGAGATAGAGAGGATCGCCCCACTGAAAAGGCAGCATAGGGTGTTATTCACCTTAAAACTTTAGCTGCTGTCATAGCCAGGCTTTTATTGGCTATCGCAGGAAATAAATTGCCTGCCATCCAACCAAAAGAAAAACGGCTCACCTCTGACCAAGGTGAGCCGTTTTCATAAAGATAAGGAGGCTCAAACAAACACTATGAGTATCAACCATCGCCCGTTTATCTTAACACATTCCCCACTTTCGCGCATCCCCAATTTTTGGGGGTTTTAGCCATATTAAAACATTCCCTCACCGTACCCCCCCAAAAGCCCATTGTTTCCCCCTCTTTGATTTGTTATACTAATCAATGAGACCGCAGCAGCGTGGGAATGGGTGCTGTTGAGCCGATTTCCAGCCGTGCCGGTCTCGGCGATAAATTTAGTTCTTCAGGATTTCGTGGGGTTTGAACCCAATGCGTGATGCGTGAGGATACGCATCACGCATCACGCATCACGTTGTTGATGTCCCCAGAGTCTTGAATTTTATTTTTGCACCTTACCATCTTTGATACCGTCATGCAGATTTACCTTCTTGCCGCTAATTTTTTTGCCCTGGCTGCGCTGCTGTTGGGGCTGGGCAGTTTTTCGGGGGAACGCCGCAGTTGGCGCTTGCTGCCGCTGTTTGTGGTGGTCATCAGCCGCTCGCTCAGCCTGATTGTTTACCTGAGTGTGGCCCAACCCGGCGACGCTCGCCTGTGGCTGGAAGGACTGGAAGTTTTGAGCGCCTTTTGCCTGGTCTGGACGCTGGTGGATTTTCCCGCAGCCTGGCCGGCCCCCTGGCCGCTGCTGGCCAGGGGTGGGATTGCCGCTGCCCTCGGGTTGGTTGTGCTCACGCTGGTCCCGGCCTGGCCGCGCCGGCCCCGCTGCACAGCCTGATGATTGCGGTTTTCAGTGCGCCGTTTATCCTGGTCAGCGCGGGCGGGGTCCGCTGGCCGCATCTGGCCATCCCCTTTATTCTGGCTTCGGGTAATTTGCTTAGTTTGCTGGATTTGAACACCCCGGCCTGGCTGGTCCATCTGCTGGCTATGTCTTTTTTTATCAGCGCCATCCACGGCGAGAGCATTCTGACCTTTCGCCAAAAGTATACCGAA
>JAAUSP010000549.1 GCA_012032575.1 Anaerolineales bacterium
ACTAACCTAGTTATCATCATCGGCGCAGGCATTGGCGGACTTAGCGCGGCTGTTCGACTGGCAGCGATGGTCGAAAAGTGCTGGTAGCTGGAACAAAATAACGCTGTCGGCGGCAAGATGGGCCAAATCCGGCAGGATGGCTATCGTTGGGATACCGGCCCCTCGGTGATTACGATGCGGCCCGTGCTGGAGGAGTTGTTTGCTGCCGCCGGCCGCCGCCTGGAAGATTATCTGACCCTCCGCCCGGTTGAGCCGCTGACCCGCTACTTTTACCCCGACGGAACCATCCTCGACGCCACCCGCGACCTTTCGCGCATGGCCGCGCAAATCGCTGCGTTGGACGAACGCGATGTGGAAGGCTACCTGGCTTACCTGGCCTACGCGGCCCGACTGCACCGCATCACCGGCCCGGTCTTCATTTACGATCAGCCGCCTTCCTGGCGCAGCCTCCTGCGGGTGCCCTGGCAAGACACCCTGCGGGTGGATGGGGGGCGGACGATGGACGCCGCTATCCGCAGTTTTGTCCACTCGCCGCATCTGCGCCAGCTTTTGGGCCGTTTTGCCACCTATGTCGGCGGCAGCCCCTATCAAGCCCCGGCGACGCTCAATGTCATCGCCCATGTCGAGCTGACCGGCGGGGTCTGGTATCCGCAGGGTGGTATTTATGCTATTGCGGAGGCGCTGGCTCGACTGGCTGAAGAGTTGGGGGTCGAAATTTGCACCGGCTGCCCGGTGAGTCAGATTGTCGTGGAGGGAAACAGAATTCAGGGGGTGGTGTTAGCCGATGGCAGCCTGCAAACCGCCGATACCGTGGTGGCCAATGTGGATGTGGCGACCGTTTATCACAAGCTGCTGCCGCCCAGCCTGGCTACGCCGCAGCGGCTGGCCCGGCTGACCCGCGTTGAACCGTCCTGCTCCGGTTTCATTTTGCTGCTGGGCGTAGCGGGCACAAACCCTCAACTGGCTCACCATAACATCTTCTTTTCCAGCGACTACCGCCGCGAGTTTGACGATATTTTCCAGCGCAGCGTCCCCCCCGCCGACCCGACAATTTATGTCGCTATTACCTCAAAATCCGATCCCGCCCATGCCCCCGCCGGCAGCGAAAACTGGTTTGTGCTGGTCAACGCCCCCGCCCTGGACAGCCGCTTTGATTGGGCCACGCAGGCGGCATCCTACCGCAATCACGTCCTGGCCCGGCTGGCCGATTTTGGACTGGACGTGCGTGGCTGTCTCCAAACCGAACAGATGCTAACCCCGCTCGACCTGGCCCGGCTCGAGGCGGAGCCTGGCGCGGCGCGCTCTACGGCGCGTCGTCCAACAACCCTTTCACCGCGTTTCGCCGCCCGCACAATCGCGCCCCGGCTGTAACCGGTCTCTACTTTGTCGGCGGGACCACCCACCCCGGCGGCGGCGTGCCTATGGTCATGCTGTCGGGCAAAGTCGTTGCCGGGCTGATAACACAAGAGCGGGGATAAATGGAAGAATGATGGGTTGGAAGGCTGGAAACTTTTCCAGCCTTCCATTCTTCCAACCTTCCAACCTTCCTTCTTTTTCACTCTAATTGACGCAACTGCGGCACGCGCAACCACAACCAGCCGGCAAAGCCCAGCGAGATAACCGCGCTCAAAACAATCGTCGCCGGTTCGCCGGTTAGCTCGGCGGCCCAGCCGGTCAGCAGTGCGCCGATGGGGGCCAGGCCAAAAAAGCTAAAGGTGTAGAGGCTGATAATCCGCCCGCGCAGCCGGTCGGGGGCCAGGGTTTGGACCAGCACATTGGTCATGTTGAACAGCACAATCACCCCCCAGCCGGTCCCGGCCATGGCCAGCAGCGAGAAAGGCAGCCAGCGAGCCTCGGCAAACAGAAACAGCGTCAGCGGGAAAATAAAGGTGCTGAGGGTGAGCAGGCGGCCTTTGAATTGAAAGCGGCCCAGGCTGGCAATGAGCAAGGCTCCGCTCAGCGCCCCCACGCCCCGCGCCGATTGCAGCCAGCCGTTAGTGGTAGCGTCGCCGTTCAGCACCGTCACCGCCCAGGCCGGCAGCAGGGTCATATAGGCCAGGCCAAACAAGCTGATCACCGAGGCCACACTGATCAGAGTGCGCAGCATCGGGGTGTTAAAAACGTACTGGATGCCCTCTTTCAGGTCGTCCAATGCGCGGGTCTGGTGAGCTACGGCAGCCACAGGCTTCAGGCGCATCAGCAGCAAAGCCGCGATCACGGCAATAAACGAGAGGCCGTTCAGAGTAAAACACCAGGCCGGCCCCACCAGGGCGTAAGTCAGGCCGCCAACGGCCGGGCCGACCACGGTAGCCAGGTTGAACATGCTGGAGTTGAGGGCGATGGCATTGGGCAAATCCTCGCGGTCCACCATCTCGACCACAAAGGACTGGCGGGCCGGAGCGTCGAAGGCGTTGGCCACACCCAGCCCCAGCGCCAACACAATAATGTGCCAGGGCTGGATCATCTTCAAAAAAGTCAGCACGGCCAGGGCAAAGGCCAGGACCATCATGCCGGATTGGGCCACAATCAGCAGTTTGCGGCGCGGCAGCCGGTCGGCGATAACGCCGCCGTAAAGCATAAACAACCACGAGGGCAGACCGGCCGCAAAACCGACATAGCCCAGGTAAGCCGGTGAGTGAGTCAACTCGAATACCAGGTAGCCCTGGGCGGTGGTCTGCATCCACGTGCCCACCAGCGAGACGAGTTGGCCGATAAACCATAAGCGAAAGTTGCGATAACGCAGCGCCGCAAATGTTTGCCCCAAACTCATCGCTGGTAGGGGCCGCCCGCCGAGGTACTCGCCCAGAAGGCGCAGCCGCCGCGCCGGGCGGGAGGCCGGCCCGACGGAATTTCCTTCATTTTCTAGCGGCGTCTCCGGAAAATCTTTCAACTCAGAAGCCACGGTTCACCCCCGGTAAAGATAACAGGCAATTGTAGCCCCAGGAGAGTAATCTGTCAACGCCCTCGAAAAATAAAGCCCTGCTCCAGACACTGATTCTAAAACCCCACAAATACGGACAATATATTGACAAAATAAGAACAAAGTGATATTTTTCCTCTATGACCTGGACAAATTGTAACAACAAAAGCTCACTGTTCACTCTCTGGCTGCTTTGGCTGCTCCTTACCGTTATGAGTACGGGCTCGCCGGCTGCCGCTAATCCTCCGGCAGAACCCTTACTGGGTTTCCACATTGGCCGGGGTGATGCCCTTCACCTGGAGGCAGCCCGGGCTGCCGGGGGTGGTTTTGTGGTAGTGGTATTTAGTTGGGCCGATATTGAGCCGGAGCCAAACTATCTCTACTGGGAAGTTCCCGACGCTGCCTTGCGCGCCGCTCGCTTTTACGGCCTGGAAGTGGTTGCTCGGCTGGACCGCCCGCCGGAGTGGGCCAGAAATGAGGCAGAAGCGGGACAAGTTCCCTGGCGGCTCGACGCCTATGCCAACTTTGCCCGCCGGGTCGCCGAACGGTACGGCCAGCAGTTGGCCGGGGTCATCCTCTGGAATGAGCCGAATCTCAGCCTGGAATGGGCCGGCCAGCCGCCCGATCCGGCGGCGTATGTCGAACTGCTCAAAGCGGCCCATCCGGCGGTTAAGTTGGCCAGTCCCCACCTGCCGGTACTGCTGGCCGGCCTGGCCTTTACCCTGGATAACGACAAACAAGCCATCAACGATTTGACCTATCTGGAACAGGTTTACGCCGCCGGCGGAGGGGCATACTTCGATATTCTGGCCGCCCATCCCTATGGGTTTGGCCGCCCACCCGAGGACGCCCCGGCTGAAAATCAACTCAACTTTCGTCGGCTGGAATTGCACCGCGGCCTCATGGCCCAGAACGGCGACGCCGCCAAGTCGGTCTGGATCACCGAGATGGGCTGGCGTACCAGCGCACCTGATCCGCGGGACGCCTGGCAGGTGGTCAGTCCGGCTGAGCAAAGCCGCTACATTCAGGAGGCGCTGGCCTGGGCCGGCGAGCAGTATCCCTGGCTGGAACGGCTGGCCCTGTGGGAGTTAAACGGCGACGGCGACAACTATGGCTACAACCTGTGGCACGGCCCCGCTCAAATCAGCCCGGCCTATAAAGCGTTGGTGGAAACCTGTCTGCAACGCAGTGAACGGTGTGACGGCAGTTCCCTTCCCATAACCTCACCCTCATCATCCATTTCTGTTCTGGCCGCCGATGTGTCCATTCGCCTGGGCGACCGGGGCACGCTGCATCCGCATTGGGTCCACCTGCACCGCGGCGGCCAAAATTTCAGCCCCGACTGGCAGGGAGAATTCTTCCTCCGGCCTGAGCAAGCCCGGCAGCCCTACGACCTGCTGCTGGAAACCATGCAGATTGACCAGCCGGCCAACCGCCTCAGCATCAATGGGGTGGAAGTGGCCCGGCTGCGCCCCCGCACCCGGCCCGACCCCACCAGCACCTGGGTTACGCAACGCTTCAGTGTACCGGACAACCTGCTCCGGCCCGGCCGCAATACCCTGAGCCTCATCAGCGGCCAGCGCAACCCGGCCCGCCAATACGGCTTTTGGCGCTGGGAGAATTTCCAGTTTCGGAATGTGCGGCTGGTTCCCCCTGGCCCGGAGTTGTCCGGCTTAACCTGGACTTCGCAAGCCAGCCCCAGCGGTTGGAGTGACATCAACCGCCTGCGCCCCGGCCCCGCCAACGATTTCTGGCTAACCGGCAACGGTCCCGGCCAGCTTTGGCGCGGTGAAAAGGCCGCGGGAACTGCCACCGCCAGTCTGAAAAATCAATCCGGTTCGCGCCCCGACCTGGTTTTTGCAGATGTGCTGCCGCTGGCTCAAGGGGAGTTGGCGGCTACTGGCGACGGTCTCTTCTGGCGGGCAGACGGGGATGATTGGCAGGCTGTCGCCGATGGGCCGGACGAGTATGCTTACGTCACTGTCAGAGCCGGCGTAGCGTTTTTATGCCGGTTTTGAAGCAGGCGGCGTCTGGAGCGCGGCCCAGCCGGCCGGCCCCTGGCAGCCGGATGGACTGACCGGCCTGACGGTGCTGGATTTGGTGTATGACCCTGTCTCCAGCCGTCTTTTTGCCGCAACTGATCAAGGGATTTTTGTTCGTGGTGAGGCAAAATCGGGCTGGACGAGTCTGCCGGCCCTACCGGGCGCGGCCAAAAATTCGCTGCAAAAATTTATCACCCGGCTTTACCTGGGGCAGCAGGGGGAGCTGGTGGCCGCAGTCTGGACAGATTGTGGCTTTATCCGGCCGCAGCCGGGGCGGACTGGCAGCCTTTTGGGCCGGCAGAATTG
>JAAUSP010000550.1 GCA_012032575.1 Anaerolineales bacterium
GCCACCGGCCTGGTACCCGACGTACCCGGCATGCACGGGGCCAAGGTAGATGTGCCCGATCTGAACAAGGTCTTGATCCCGGAGGCCGACGGCGGCATTCTCAAACGCCGGGGCTGCGTGGATTATTCGATTGGCAAGGTTGCCCCCGGCGTCTTTGCCATCATCGCCACCGACGAGCCGCGCATTATCGAAGATATGAAGTTTTACTCGATGGGCAACGGCCCTTACTACCTGCTCTACCGGCCCTACCACCTGTGCAGCATCGAAACCCCGATTTCGGCGGCAGAGGCGGTCATTTATAAGGAAACCACCCTGGCCCCCAAACAGATGGTCTCCGAAGTCGTTGCCATCGCCAAGCGCGATTTGAAAGCGGGGGAAGTGGTGGGCGAAATCGGTGGCTTCGATCACTTCAGCCGAGTCTATACTTATGAAGAAGCGAAGGCCAAACGGGGCATTCCGATGGGCCTGACCCCGGGCGGCAAGGTCCTCAAAGATATTCGCCGCGACGAGATGCTGACCGAGGAAAACTTTGCCCCCGATACCTCGAAGCTGGTCTACAAACTGCGCCAGATGCAGGATGCGCTATAGGTTGTTGGGAGTTGCAGGATTAACCTACCTATGTCATTTCGACCGGAGCGGAGGGAGAAATCTCTAATACCTCGTCTTGCAAGTGCAGTTCTGAGGGATTTCTCGCTCCTATCGTCGCTCGAAATGACATGACTTAGAAATTGAATTTAATCTCTAATCTCCAATCTCCGCTTTTAAGAAGGAGCAATTGATGGCAGATACGATGAAAGCAGCGGTCATCCGGGCGCCGATGCAGTTTGAGGTGGAAGAGGTCCCTGCACCGGTGGTATCGGAGGGGGGGATTCTGCTGGATGTTCAGGCTTGCGGTTTGTGCGGCTCGGACCTGAGAACGCTGCGCGGTGGGCATCGGAAAGTTACCTTCCCCTGGATTCTCGGCCACGAAATTTGCGGCGTCATCAGCGAAGTCGGCCCCCATTATCAGGGCAAATGGCAAAAAGGCGAGCGGATCGCCGTCGGCCCGATGGCTTACTGTGGGATGTGTGATTTTTGCCTGGATGGGCGTTATGAACTGTGCGAAGATTACCGCGAAATCGCCCAGGCCTGGCCGGGTGGCTTTGCCGAAAAAATGGTCATTCCCGCAGCTTCGGTCAGATTGGGCAATATCGAATCCGCTCCTGACGGCCTTGATTCAGCCGCCGCCGCTATTGCCGAACCGATTTCCTCTTGTATCAATGCTCAGGAAAAAGGGCAGGTCGGTCTGGGTGATACGGTGGTTATCATCGGGACCGGGCCGATAGGCTGCATTCACACCAGCCTGGCTCGGGCCAAAGGGGCTGACAAAATCTTTGTTATAGATGTAGCCGAACCACGGCTGGCCCTGGCCGAAGCCTTTGAACCCGACGCCTTGATCAACGCTTCTCAGGTTGATCCGGTGCAGGAAGTTCGCCGGCTCACCAGCGGCAAAGGTGCTGATGTCATCGTCACCGCTACTCCCGCCCCCATCGCCCAGGTTCAGGCGGTCGAAATGGCCCGCAAGGGGGGCCGCATCCTGCTGTTTGGCGGCCTGCCCAAAGAAAACAGTAAGCCCGGCGTGGATATGAATATTGTCCATTACAATGCGCTGCACCTGATCGGGACGACGATTTTTGCCCCCCGGCATCACCGCCAGGCGCTCAAACTGCTGGCCTCCGGCCGAATTCCGCTGGACAAACTGATTACCCATCGCTTCCCCCTGGCCGAATTCAAGCGCGGAGCCACTATGGCCCTGGAAGGCCAGGTTTTGAAAGCGGTTTTTATACCTGATTAGATTGGCAATGATTTTTGTTTCGGTCGCAAGGATACCATTTATCAGGTGATGCGTGATGGGTAAAAAGTCACGCATCACGTATCACTTTTTAAGAATTGACAAAAAAACAGGGTGTAATATCATATCTCGGTGTGAGGTATGACCACCAAAAGTTAAAATAGTTCCTGAAGTAGGGAACCGGCAATGGCAGCCACTCATTTGGGAAAGGGCCCAAGATGAATTCACGAGTCTCTTTTCAGCAAGTCATTACCTCTCTGGAAAAAAATAATCAGTCTTACATCACCCTCGCCTTGCAAAACGAGGTCAACCTCATTATCCCCCAACGCGGCGCACGCGTCCTGGGACCTTTTTTATCCCCAGACAGCGAGAGCCTCTTCTGGCTGAACCCGGCTTTCGCTCAGCCCGACTCCTACCAACAGTTTTTGAACTCCGCTGATTGGAACATTGGCGGGGAAAGGGTCTGGATTGCCCCCGAAATTCAATATCTGGTGGGTGATCGAACTGATTTTTGGGGCACGATCCGCGTACCCGAAGCAATGGATCCGGGGAATTACACCCTTGACCAGACCAGTCCACAGCAGTGCCGGATGACCCAGCGGCTAACTCTGCCGACCTACAACCTGGCTTCCGGCGAAAAAGAGCTTCAGCTCGAACGCCGGATCAGCCCGGCGGCTGATCCCCTGCGCAGCCTGAGCAATTACGAAGTCCTGGTTGACGGCCTGATTTTTGCCGGTTATGAACATCTCATCACCTTATCCGAAAGCAAACACGACGACATCACGAGCGAATCGTGGACGCTGCTCCAACTCAACCCCGGTGGTCGGCTGCTCATTCCCGCTTCCCCCGCGAGTCGAATACAGCGACTATTACGAACCCATCACCCCCGAATTTCAATCCATCCACGCCAACCATGTCAGCCTGAGAATTACCGGCGATCGCCAGTATAAAGTCGGCTATAAAGCCGCCCACGTTTTCGGACGGCTGGGGTACTTCAACCAGCTTGACGAGAAGCGGGCTTATCTGATTGTGCGCAACTTTTTTAACAATCCGGCTGCCCCCTATGTTGAAGAACGGGCCCCCTGGCCCGGTCAGCGTGGCCATTCGGTGCATATCTACAACGACGATGGCGGGCTGGGCGGCTTTGGCGAACTGGAATGTAACGGCCAAACTATCGGCGGCGACACCGGCAGATCATCCTCCGCCGATCAATTTGTACTGTGGCTGTACGTGGGCGCGGCAGATAAAGTAAAGAATTTGATCCCGCACCTGTTGGGAATTGAAATTGCACCTACTCAGCGGTAGTAATATCAAAGGCTAAGGCTGAGGCTAAGCGGGCAAGATCAATCTTGGCCTTGAGCGGGTGAGCAGTTACGAGATTTAAGTTCCAATTCCCGGTGTAAATTTCACTCTCAAAAGCAAATATCTAATCACTATTCAATGATGAAAGGACTACAACTATGAAAGTAATGGATAAGAAAACCACCTTTGGCCTGATTGTGGGTACCCGAGGCTTTTTCAACCCGGAGTTGGCCGTGCAAGGGCGTAAGGATTTGCTGGCCAAGCTCGACAAACTTGGCTACAACTACGTTATCCCCCCTGAGGATGCCACGCCCAACGGAGCCATCGAAACTTACGCCGATGCCAAAGTGTGCGCCGAACTGTTCAAACAGCAGCGGGATGAGATTGACGGCATTGTGGTCGTCCTGCCCAATTTTGGCGATGAGATGGGCGTGGTTTACACCCTGGATATGGCCAAACTGAATGTGCCGGTCTTGATCCAGGCATGCGACGACGAAGACCCCATGAAACTACTGGCCAAAGAACGGCGCGACTCATTTTGCGGCAAATTCTCGGTTTGTAACAACCTGTATCAATTTGGCATCCCCTTTACCGATACCACCTATCACACCTGCCGAATTGAAAGCGAAGAATTTAGCCAGGACCTCGACCGCTTTGCTCGCGTGTGCCGGGTGGTCAAAGGGCTAACCCACCTGCGCGTGGGGGCTATCGGGGCCAGGCCAACGCCTTTCCACACCTGCCGCTACAGTGAAAAATTGCTCCAAGCCACGGGTATCACCGTGGTCACGGCTGACCTGTCAGAAATAATGGGGGCGGCCAATGCTTTGGTGGCCTCGAAACCGCAATCGGTGCAGGACAAAATTGCCGAAATCAGAGCTTACGGCGACATCCCCGATTACATCCGCGAACAGGCAATTCTGAAACAGGCAAGCTGGTCGGTGGCCGTGGAAAGCTGGATGGCTCAGAATGAATGTGACGCCAGCGCCATCCAGTGCTGGACCTCGCTGCAGCTCAACTATGGCTGCGCCACCTGTCTGACCATGAGCATGATGGGCGAAAAGTTGATGCCCAGCGCCTGTGAAGTTGATGTGACCGGCGCGGTATCTATGTATGCCCTGGCCCTGGCTTCGGGCAACTCGCCGGGGTTCCTGGATTGGAACAACAACTTTGGCGACGACCGGGATATGTGCATCAACACCCATTGCAGCAACTTCCCCAAGAGCTTCATCGGCAAAACCCCCGAAATTTCAAACCTGGACATCATCGGGGCTTCGGTTGGCCCGGAAAACAGCTTTGGAGCCATCAAGGCCCAGGTAGCCGCCGGCGAGATGACCTTCTTCCGTATGTCAACCGACGACCGGAACGGCCGCATTCGCTCCTATGTGGGTGAAGGCGTGTTTACCGACGACCCCAATACCATTCAGGGCGGCTCGGCGGTCTGCCGGATTAATAACCTGCAGCAGATGATGAAGTATGCCTGCAAGCAGGGCTTTGAGCATCACGTGGCGATGGTACGCGGCTATTATGCCGACGTGCTCGAGGAAGCAATCAGCAGCTACTTAAAGTGGGACCTTTATCGCCATAACTAGAATGTGCCAAATTTAGGAGGTGCCAAGCTCCAAATTGCGGAAAAACCCCGACCTGGACCCCACCTGAGGCGTGGTATGATCTCGGAGGTCTAGCAAGCCGAACTGGCTCTTATCAGCACCGGGTACATTTCTTATCGGTTTACGGAAAGTGAAAGTCTCTCTAGTGGAAGAAAAACAGCCTACAGATGAACTTTAACGACCAATTCGGTAATCGTAGCGGCGACCCTTGCGGTCGCCCCAGGCGGGGGCAAGCCCCGCCGCTACAATAAATTACCGGCTTTAAAAATCAAATTTCATAAGAGGTCAAATTCCACTAAACCTGAGACACAAAGTCGTGTTGATTGAGACGTCTATGATAGAGTTGTATCTTAAGGAGGACTTGAAATGAATAAAAAATTTATCAGCCGGCGCGAATTTTTGCGCCTGAGCGCTTTGACGGCCGCAGGTATAGCCGCGGCGGGCTGCGGTGCTCAACCGGCAGCGCCGGCAGCCGAAGCTCCCGCAGCGGCCGCGCCTGCCACCGAA
>JAAUSP010000551.1 GCA_012032575.1 Anaerolineales bacterium
CGGTCCAAAAATGGCGATGTCGGCCCAGCGATGCCTTGCGCCGGTCGCCAAAGCCGGGGGCTTTGACCGCCAGCACGTTAAAGGTGCCGCGCAGCTTGTTCAAACCAGGGTCGCCAGGGCTTCGCCGTCCACATCTTCGGCAATAATCAGCAGGTTGCGCTTGCCGCTCTGGACCAGCTTCTCCAGCACCGGGATCAAATCGGCGGCGGCGGAGATTTTCTTATCGTGGATGAGCACATACGGCTCATCCAAAACGGCCTGCATCGAATCTTGATTGGTGATGAAATAGGGCGAGATGTAGCCCCGGTCAAACTGCATGCCTTCGACATACTCGGTTTCAAAGGCCAGGGCCTTGCTTTCTTCAACGGTGATGACGCCGTCCTTGCCGACCTTGTCCATCACTTCGGCAATCAAATCGCCAATCTCGCGGTTTTGGGCCGAGATGGAAGCGACGCTGGCAATTTCTTCTTTGGTATCAATGGTGATGGCTACACTGCGGATGGCCTGGGTGACGGCGTTGGTCGCCTTCTCAATCCCCCGCTTGATGAGCATGGGGTTGGCCCCGGCAGCCACATTCTTCAAGCCTTCGTTGACCATAATATGGGCCAGCACGGTGGCGGTGGTGGTGCCGTCGCCGGCAATGTCGTTGGTTTTGGTGGCGGCTTCTTTGAGGAGCTGCGCCCCCATGTTGGCATAGGGGTCTTTCAGTTCAATCTCTTTGGCCACGGTGACGCCGTCGTGGGTTACGGTCGGTGCGCCCCACTTTTTATCCAGGGCCACGTTGCGGCCTTTGGGTCCCAGCGTGGTGGCAACCGCCTGGGCCAGGGTGTCAATGCCGGTCTTAAGCTGCCGGCGTGCTTCATCTTGAAAGAGCAGTTGTTTTGGCATAGGTATTATCTCCTTAAAATAGTAGACGGTAGAGAGTAAGCAGTAGTCAGTAGGCAGTAGGCAGTAGGCAGTAGGCAGTAGGCAGTAGGCAGTAGGCAGTAGGCGGTAGACGGGGAATGTAACTGCCTGCTACCTTGCTACTTTGCTACCTGCTACTTTGCTACCCTGCGACCTTGCGACTCTGCTACCCTGCGACCTGTTCATAATTATGGTTGATACTTGAGTACACTCTCTCAGTCAATCACTGCCAGCAAATCGCTTTCGCGCATGATCAGGTATTTGGAGCCATTGTGTTTGATTTCGGTGCCGGCGTACTTGGCAAAGAGCACCTTATCGCCCACTTTGACATCCAGCGGGGCGCGCTCGCCCTTTTCATTGCGATTGCCCGGCCCGACGGCCAAAATCCGGCCTTCCATCGGCTTCTCTTTGGCCGTTTCAGGCAGGACGATGCCGGAAGCGGTCATCTCTTCCCGTTCAATCGGCTCCACCCACACCCGGTCGCCCAAAGGGCGCAGTTTCAGATCTGACATACGTTGAAACCTCCATGTTGTTAGAATAAATTTTGGATACAGTGTTGTGGCGACAAAAAACGTAAAGCGCACGACGTAATGTTTTACGTTTTACGTTTTACGTTTTAACGTTATTGCAGGATTAACTACAGCTTACGAAGATAAATTCTATTAATCCACTGTTAGAATCGTATTAGCGAAGTGTTAGAATTGTATTAGAAATCGGCCACTCACGCTAACCCCCAACCAGACCGAGCCTATGGCTAAAAGTTTGTATCGCATCCTTATCGCATCCTTATCGCATGGTTGCCGCATCCGTAAGCCAGCAAAAACCGACTCTTTTTGCCTTAGTTATACCTTGCTCTTGCCCGGATGATACAGCCGTGTCAAGCCCAATTTTGGGGGGTAAAAAACCCTAAAAAATTGGGGGTGCAAATTTGACAAAATTGAAGTATAGTGAATGTCATAAGCTGATCGGCTGACTTGATGGATTTAACATTATTAAGTAGAGAAAGGACAATCAAATATGGCCAAAGTAACCGGCCCTTTATTTAGTATGAAAGCCTCTGGCTCTTTTGGCGATATTGTTTTTGATAAGCGCGGCTATGCCCGGCCCAAAGGCAATACCTACGACCGCCAAACCCACCAACAAGGTGATTTTCGCCAGGCCATGACCGTAGCCCAGAAATGTGTTAAGGTGTGCGGCCCGGCCACCCGGCAACTGCTGCGTAATATCGCCGACGAACCAGGACGGTGGAGCGCTTACCTGACCAAAAACCTGATCGGATCCGACCGGGCCATTTACCTGGAGACTCTGGTTGCCTATGGCCAACTGAACGGTGACCAGGCGGGCTGGGAAACGGCAGCGGCCGAAGCCGGCCTGCGCCCGGTGAGCCTGGATTATGCTTCCGAGACCGAGGTTTCGCCCGGCGCACAGCTTTTCAGCCTGGCCTCAACCCTGTTCACCCTGGGCCTGTACAGCAGCGTCGGCACACCCAACGGTAACGCCGCCGCCTGGAAAAGCCAGATTGTGTCTTAAGCATTAAACCAGTTTGTTGGCCCCTACAACTGAATAGGGTAACTACTCAGGCATGTCATTTCGACCGAAGGGAGAAATCTCTAATGCCTATGCAGCGTAATAGGGACGCTTCGCGTCGGCCTACGGCCTCGAAACCTGTCCTGAGCCTGTCGAAGGATGACATAAGGGCTGAGTAGTTACGAATAGCGGATTTTTGTTGAGATAAGACAGACCTTCGGGGCAACGTGGCCGCGGAGGTCTTTTTTGTTACCAGCCGCCGGGCGTTGAAATGCCCGGCTACCCCAGGTGGAAGCCCGCTGAAGCAGGCGCATTACCTTAAAAGAAACTCCATTGAGGCATTTGCTGAATAATTGTTGAGCAATTTGAAAACTAATCATGATATACTCAGTACATCCAATTTTTGAAGCGGAGCAGGCTCCCACGCCTGCGTAGCGGCGGTGTGGGAGGCAGCGCCACAGACCCCCGCCCGGCTGAAACCTGCGCATTATCCGGCCATGAGTTTTTGAAATGTTGCCGTAACAGCAGCATTGAAGCGTTACGCTGTAGACATCTTAATTTGGAGGTGTCTACGATGGGACGCAAAGTCAACTCAGAACGTCTGGAAGAAGTGGTCCAAACCATCCGGGAGCATGATGGGGAAGTACGGGCCAACGATATAGCCAAAGAACTGGATTTACACCCGGAGGCTGTGGCCCGGCTGTTGTCAGTTGCCGACAGGGAGAGTGAAGAACTGCTGATTGAAGATGACGAGGGGTATCTGGGCATCTTTAAGAAGTGGTGGTGAATGAAATAGACCTGACAGGTCTTCGCGCAGCGTACCTGTCAGGTCTCAGATTTGGCAACGAGTTTGAGCTTGATTCACGTTATTCGGCAACATGGTGTGATATGATGTTGCCAAGATAGACCCTCAAGGTCTTCGCGCAGGGGGTCTTTAGGGGGTCTGAATGTATCTTCTCAATATGTAGGGGCGAACCCTTGCGGTCGCCCCGTGGGGCAGGCGCAAGGCCGTGCCCCTACCCCGAATTATTGAGAAGATACGTCTGAATGGAGGTATATAACAATGAGCAGACTGATTGACGACGAAGAGTTTATTCGCCTTTACACCCAACCCGGCGATGGGTTTACCGACCAGGAATTGGCGGATCGCTTTGAGGTGGGCCGCGATGCTATCTTTAAGCGCCGCAAGAAGCTGGAAGATGCCGGCTATCCTATCGAAGCGACCGAACGGGGCCGTTATAAAATCAACCGGGAAAAGCTGCTGTCTCATATCCGGGTAAGCCAGGGTGAGGCTCTGGTATTGTATCTGGCTACCCGCCGCTTGAGCCGCAGCACCCGCCTGGCCAAGCGTTATGTGCAAAACGCGCTGGAAAAACTGGCCCTGGCCCTTTATAAACCGATGACCGAACAACTGGTTAAGGCCGCCGCCGGTGTGCCGGAGCATCCCGAAGCCAAAAAGCGTGAGGCCATTTTAGAGGTCTTGCTGCGCGGCTGGACCGAGCAGCTTAAAGTCCATATCAGCTACCAGGGCTTAAAAGGCGAGAAGCCGATGAACCACACCATTAGCCCTTACCTGATTGAACCTTCGCCCTGGAGTGACAGCGTTTATGTGATTGCCAAGACCAATGTCTGGGATGGCGACCCGACCCCCTTTCAATTGGAGCGGATGGAAAAGGCCAGCCTCAGCACCGAACCGTTTAAGATTGACCCCAAATTTGAGCAGGAAACGCTGTTTAAATACGCCTGGGGTATCTGGGCCAGCGACAAAGAGCCGGTGACGGTCAAACTCCGTTTTAGCGGGCGCGAAGCCATTCGCCGGGTGGGGGAAAGCGTCTGGCACCCGCAGCAGACGATAAGCGAGCCGGATGAGCAGGGCCGGGTAACGTGGCAAGCCCCCATTGCCGAATGGCGCGAGATGCTGCCCTGGATTCGGGGCTGGGGCGCGAGTTGTGAAGTGCTGGGGCCGGAGGGATTGCACCAGGCGCTTAAACGGGAAGCCCGCCGGTTGGCGGAGTTATACGAGGTGATGGCGATGGGAAAGCAACGATGGTTGCGCATGTGCGCGACAGAGATAAAAAAATTCAATCGCTTGAAGACCATCTTGTTGCGGTTTCAAAATATGCCGGTCAATTTGCCGGTAAAATCGGGTTGAAAGAGATCGGGGAAATTCTTGGTTTGTTGCACGACGTTGGCAAAGCAAGTCAGGAGTTTCAGAATTACATTCTTTCCGGGACGGGGCTTATCCTGCAAAATTCGCCGGATTGGGTGGATGTCAAGGCAAACAAAGGGAAGATTGACCATTCCACGGCGGGCGCACAAATCATATATCAAAAGTTGAGCGAACGTGGGGATAAGGCCACAGCAACGGCGATGGCAATGGCATTATGTATTGCCTCGCATCACTCCGGGCTGATTGATTCGCTTAAGCCAAATGGAGAAAACAACTTTCAACGGCGCATTGAAAAACAGGAAGAAGGTTCTCATGCTGATGAAGCCTGGGCAAATTTGGCAAACGTTGCAAAAAAATTTGGTAAACTATTGTCTAATGACATAGAAACCCAGTTTATCGAGAAACTGAATAGCTTAAAATTGGAGCTTGAATCGCCTGACACAATAAATTTCAAACGTGGTTTGCTGGTACGCTATCTGCTCAGTTGTCTCATTGATGCCGACCGGCTTGATACCGCTGATTTTGAGTTTCCTTCCAACGAACGCATCAGAAATTACGGTAACTACACGCCCTGGAAAACGCTCATTGAACGACTTGGATCATAAAATCGAGCGAGTTTGCAAACAAGCCCGAAC
>JAAUSP010000552.1 GCA_012032575.1 Anaerolineales bacterium
CGGTCGAGCGGTAAACCACACCACTATTTCGATGGTCAGGTCGGGTTTCGCTGCGCGGTCAGCGTAGTCACACCCTAAATAGGATTATGAGTTACGCAGTTTGAAAATTTTTAACCACAGACAGATTTCACAAAATGCTTTTCATCTTTCTGTGCAATCCGTGAAATCTGTGGTTAGTTTTTAGACAAAACGTTTCAACTGCATAACTCCTAAGGATTTTAAGATTTCAATTTGGAGGCTGATTATGTCTATCAATTTTGAGGCGTTAACCACCCTGCTGCAAGCAATGGTCCGCCTGCATACGCCGCCCGGCGAGGAAAAACCGCTGATCGAACTGCTGGCCGATGAAATGAACCGGCTGGGTTTCGACCGCGTTTGGGTCAATACTGACGGCAGCCTGATTGGGGTCATCGAAGGGGCGCAGCATGGCCCAACCTTATTACTCGACACGCACGGCGACACGGTCGGCGTTGCGCCGGGGGTACCGTGGCAGCACGAGCCGTTTGGCGCGGTCATCGAGGGCAGCCGGATGTATGGCCGCGGCACATCGGATATGAAAGGGGCGCTGGCGGCGATGATTTACGCCACGCTGGCCGCCGACCGCAGCCGCCTGGCCGGACGGGTCGCCATCAGCGTGACGGTGATGGAGGAAGTGCTGGAGGGTATCGCTCTGAAAACGGTCATGGAGGAGGTCAAGCCTGACTTCGTGGTGATCGGCGAATCCACCGAACTGAACCTGAATCACGGCGGGCGGGGTCGGGCCGAAATTCATCTGGAAACCATTGGCCGGCCCGCGCACTCTTCATCGCCGCAGTTGGGGGTGAACGCGGTTCATCTGATGCTGCCGGCGGTGCAGGCGCTCAAAGAGCTGTCCCTGCCCACCGACCCGCTCCTCGGCCCGGCTATCCTGGCTCTGACCGACATCATCTCCGACCCGTATCCCGGTTATTCGGTTATCCCCAGCCGCTGCCGGGTCACGTATGATCGCCGTTTGCTGGCCGGCGAAGCGGTCGAAACTGTGCTTGGCTCCATCCAACAGCTCCCGGACCTGGCCGGGGTCAATATCACCATTGCCGAGGGTGAGCATGTCACCTACACCGGGGCGACCCTGCGCCACACCAAATTCTTCCCGGCCTGGAAATTTGCCAGCGATCATCCTTTGTGCAGGGGGCGCTGGCCGGTCTGCAAGCTGCCGGGTTGAACCCCAGCCTGGGGGCGTATCGCTTCTGTACCAATGCGGCCTACAGCGCCGGGCTGGCCGGCGTCCCCACCGTCGGCTTTGGCCCGTCGTCCGAGGGGCATGCCCACGTGATTGACGAGCACATCGAGCTGGAGCAGTTGTACGCGGCGGCGCGCGGCTACCTGGGTATCATTGAAAGTGTGCTAAAATAGTCCTATTTTCTAACGATTTTCTCACAAAGTTCAAGTTGGATTCAAATTGAGACTTGTTAATATTGAGATACTTGGTGTAATATTATAGGTAAGAAAGATATTTGCTCATTAATAATTTTTCTTAGCTTTCAGCAAGGCGATTGGTCATGATTAAATGTCAGTTTTGTCAGACTGTCCATGTAGATAATACCATTTTTTGCAGCGAGTGCGGCTATTATCTGCTGGAAAATACCGGCCGGGAGACTGATCCCCTGGATACGGTTGAAATGCGCGAGGAGGAAAACCGCACGGCCAATGGCTTGAGTCTGGCTGGCTCGCTCCAACGTGGCGGAGAGTCTCTAGCCATCCGGTTGAAGATTGGGGCGAGACAGCGCGAGGTTGAGATGCCGCTCAATGTTATCACCCATCTGGGCCGGGTGGATGCGGCGTCGAGTGTATTTCCTGAGGTAGACCTGAGCGACGACAGCGACGCTTCCCACGGCGTATCCCGCCGCCACGCCCGTATTCTCAAACAGGGCGGCATGGTGGTGATTGAAGATATGGGCAGTATCAACGGTACTTTTGTCAATGGCAAACGGCTCGACCCTTACCTGCCCGAAGTACTCAACGATGGGGATATTCTCCAGTTGGGTAAACTCAAGATAGAAGTTAAAATTCGCAAACGATAGTCCGGTAATCCGAAAACGAACCAATATCAGCTCATTCCAGGCTCTTTTTTAACATTTCAAACCAGATTCAAACCAAACTGCGGTACAATAATCAAAAGTTTTCTGTTTTAAAATTGGGAAAGAAAGGAGGCAACGATGCTTTTTCTGCCACGTGAACAGGGGCAGGGCCTGGTCGAATATGCGTTAATTTTAGTATTGGTCGCTATCGTCGTCATTGCGATTTTGCTGTTATTGGGTCCCGTTATTGGTAATGTTTTCAGTAATCTTGTCAGTAACTTATAAATTTTTATTCGGTTGAAATTTTCATTTTTATTAAAAGCCATCCTCCAGGGATGGCTTTTTTGTTGAGTATTTTTCCCAAAAGGAGGGCTTATGAATTTAATTGAAGGCAAAATAGCCATTGTCACCGGCAGCGGGCGGGGAATTGGCGCGGCTGCGGCCCGGCTGCTGGCCGAACACGGAGCGCGGCTGATTGTCAGCGACCGGGACGAAACGCCGGCTTCTGAAACCGCCGAGGCTATTCGAGCGGCCGGGGGCGAGGCGGTTACGTTTTGCGGCGATGTGACCGATCCAGATTTTCCGGCGGCGATTGTCCAAACGGCGGTGGAGGCCTTTGGCGGATTGGATATTCTGGTCAACAATGCCGGCTTTACCTGGGACAGCATGCTCCACACCATGAGCGACAAACAGTGGGATACGATCATCAGTGTTCATCTGACTGCCCCATTTCGCATGGCGCGGGCGGCAGCGACGGTTATGCGCGAACAGGCCAAGGCTGAAATTACCGCAGCGGGCCAGGCCCATGCCCGCAAGATTGTCAATATTAGCTCGATCTCAGCCTTCTATGGCAATGTCGGCCAGGCCAATTACGCAGCGGCCAAAGCCGGGGTGGTCGGCCTGACTCGGGTGACCGCCCGCGAATGGGGGCGCTTTAATATTCAGGCCAATGCGGTCTCCTTTGGCTGGATCGAAACCCGCCTGACCGGCGACAAAGCCAGGGGGGAGGCCATCGAAATATCTGGCGAAAAGATAGACCTGGGGATTCCGCAGGCCGGCCTGGAAGCACGCCAACAGATGATTGCCCTGGGCCGCCCCGGCTCCCCCGCAGAAGCAGCCGGCCCCATTCTGTTCCTCTGTTCACCATTGTCCAACTACGTGACCGGCCAGGTGTTGAAAGTTGATGGCGGACGTTAAGTGTAGAGATTAGAGACATTGTACCCTTGTGGTATTGGAGATTCTTAACTGAATCTCCAATCTCCAATCTCCACACCTGAAACCCATAACGAATAATCGTGACTCCCCGTAAATACGACTTTAAGACCATTGTCAAGGCGGGCGATCAATGTTATACTGGGTCAAACCGGGTCGTTTCAAGCTGGCCCACCCCTTCTTCGCTGAACTGAGCCTAAACGTTAAGGACAAACTATGACCAGCATTGCCGCACATAAAACCGATGCGGGGCGCATTTCCAAGCATAATCAGGATTTTATTTGGACAGATGAGCCAACCCGGGTCTACATTGTCGCCGATGGGATGGGCGGACAGGATGCCGGTGAACTGGCCAGCGAATTGGCCGCCACCACGACCGGCCAGTTTATCACGTCGCGCTTGCCCACTCTCTCGACAGGGGCCATCAAAGAGGTGATAATCGCGGCCCTGGAAGCAGCCAATGAAACAGTCAGACATGCAGCCGAGGCAGCCCAGCAGGACCGTCCGATGGGTGCAGCCATTGTGGTGGCCTTAATCCGCCCGCCGACCGTCTACATCGCGCATGCCGGCGATGCCCGCGCCTATCTGATCCATCAAAACACCCTCACCCGCTTGACCACCGACGACTCCTGGGTCGCTCAATTGGTGGCCAACGGCGTCATTACCGAGGAACAGGCGGAACAACACCCCTTGGGTCACATCTTGATCAAAGCGATCGGTCACGAGTCGCCGCTGGAGCCGGCCTTTAGAGACGTGAGGGTAACTCCGGGTGACTGGCTGCTGCTGTGCAGTGACGGTCTCTGGAAAATGTTGAGCCAGGAACAATTTCTGACCGCCCTGCAAACGCCAGATGTCACCCCCGCCAGTGCCGCCGAAGCTCTGGTCGAGGCGGCCAACGACGCCGGGGGCAAAGACAATATCTCGATCATTCTGATCCAGATCACCGCTTAAAGTACCCCATAAAGACAATCTCCCCCACGTGTCAATCATCGCTTGACCTGGCCTGCAACTAAATATATACTCAGTATATCCAAAATTTGATCAGCAGTGGCGGCTCCCACACCGCCGCTACGTAGGCGTGGGAGCCTGCTCCGCTTCAAAAATTGGATATACTGAGTATCAGTAGATCCAATTTTTGAGGAGTGAGGCACGCTTCGCGTCAGATGCCGAACGGAGCCGCATCTGAGGATGCTGGCTCCTCAATTTTGGATATACTGCTACTGATAATAGTTGACACATCAGGAAAGTTTCAGATGAAGGGAAGCGTATGGAAGCGACATTAACTGCGCCCAGGCCAGATGTAGCAACAGCGGCTGCTCTGACGACCGCCGAGGAGCTGCTGAGTCTGCCTCACCGAGGCCAGCGTTATGAACTAATTCAAGGAGAATTAAAACAGATGAGTCCTGCTGCCCCTCGTCATGGTCGAATTGCAATGCGCCTGGGGGCGATGATTGAGCAACACACCCGCCACCATGATTTGGGTATTGTTTATGCAGCCGAAACCGGCTTTAAACTCCGCGAAAAACCTGATACGGTGCGTGCTGCTGATGCTGCCTTTGTAGCCAAAGCACGCATTCCTCCCGAAGGGGAACCGGAAGGGTTCTGGGCCATCGCCCCTGACCTGGTGGTGGAAGTGGTTTCTCCCTCCGACGCGGCGCTGGACATCCAATCCAAAGTAACCGACTGGTTGGCGGCAGGTTGTCGCCTGGTCTGGGTGGTTTATCCAGATACCCAAACTGTGGTTGAATATCACTCTCCCAGCCAAATTCGGATGCTTTCGGTTGAACAGACTTTGGATGGCGGAGAAGTTTTGCCTGGTTTTGCCTGCCCCCCTTAATGAACTTTTTTAATTGAAGAAAAAGATGAAAATTTGAATACCACGCTTCTTGACGGGTGATTTGACCCAAATGCCTGGTTTGACCCAAACCGCCGAGGCGATGGGCTTTGCCGGCATCTGGGTGGCCGAA
>JAAUSP010000022.1 GCA_012032575.1 Anaerolineales bacterium
CACTCCTAAGAAAATACGTAGACGGTAGACGGTAGACGGTAGACAGGGAACGATCATGCGACCCTGCTACCTCACCCCTTCGGGTGCGCCGAAGGGCGTGCGACCCCTGCTACCTTTTCATCATCGGTGGCGTGCTCAGGCTCGTGAACACTCCTTAGTAAAGGTAGATGCAATTTTTGAAGCGGAGCAGGCTCCCACGTCCGGCCAACAGCGGCGTGGGAGCCGCTGCGGCTGGGTTTTCGGATAGGCTTTAAGCCGAGACTACTTCTTGCATTATCCCCCATAATGCTTCGACATCCTGCCGTTCGGTCGGTTCTGCGCCGATAGAGATGCGGACCATCCAGCGCCCATTCAACACCGCCGGGGTGAGCAGGGCTGCGCCGGACGCATTGATCTGGCCGACCCACTTGAGGGTGTGCGCGTCCAACGCTTCGCCGGTCAGTCCTTCTGGCTCATGGCGCACGCAAACGGTTTGCAGCGGCGCAGGGGCCAGGCGAACCCAGCCGGGCGCGGCATCCACCTGTTCGGCCAGCCATTGGGCATTGGCAATGTCACGGCGCAGCCGCGCTTGCAGCCCCTCGATCCCTTCCAACCGGATCAAAAACCACAGCTTGAGCGCCCGAAACCGCCGGCCCAGCGGAATACCCCAATCGCGGTAATTTTTCACCTGACCGTCGGCGGCCGTTTGCAGATAGCTGGGATTGGTGGACATGACCCGCACTAGATGCTGCGGGTCGCACACGTAAAAGAGCGACGAGTCGAACGCCACCCCCAGCCACTTGTGCGGGTTCAGCCCCAGCGAGTCGGCCCCTTCGATACCCTGCCACATCCAGCGACATTCCGGCAGAATCATAGCCGAGCCGGCCATAGCCGCATCCACGTGCAGCCACAAGCCATATTCGCGGCAAATGGCGGCAACAGCCTCGATGGGATCGAGGGCGGTGGTGGCGGTGGTGCCGGTGGTGGCGACGACGGCGCAAGGCCGTGCGCCTGCGGTCAGGTCTGCCTGCACTGCCTCGGCCAGCAGGTCGGAGCGCATGGCATGGCTCTCATCGGTACCGATCAAGCGCAGATTGGCCCGGCCAAAGCCGGCCAGCAGGGCCGCCTTTTCGACCGAGCTATGGCTGTGGACCGAGGTGTAGACAATCAGGGGGCGTTCCTCGGCCTGCAAGCCGCCGCGCGACAAGCTGTAGTCGCTGGCCTGCTCGCGGGCGCACAGCAGGGCCACCAGGGTGGAAGTGGAGGCGGTATCCTGGATGACACCCTGCCACTTTTCAGACAGGCCGACCATCTGGCGCATCCAGTCGGTCATCAGCTCTTCCAGTTCGGTCAGGGCCGGGCTGGACTGCCAGTTTAACCCAAGCTGGCCCATGCCGGTGCTGAGAAAGTCGCCCAGGGCCGAGGCCAGGGTGACATTGGCCGGAAAGTAGCCAAAGAAACGGGGGTGCTGCCAGTTTGACAGGCCGGGCGTGATAATTTGGTTCAGATCGGCCAGAATGGCTTCAAACGGTTCGGCTTGATCGGGCGGCGAGACCGGCAACTGGGCGCGCAGTTCGCCGGGTTTAAGCCGGGACATAACCGGCAGGTCGGGTATACGTTCACGATAAGCCGCAATCCAATCAATGATTTGGTAGCCAAATTGGCGAAACTCTTTGGGGGTCATGTTGATTCTCCATAAACAGGTATAAATTTAATCCAACCACCCGATTATATACCCGTCCAGGTCAAAACTCATTTTTTACACCTCCCAGCCCTCCCACAGGGTTTTGATATTGTCCCACTGCTCTTCCTCCGGCGAACTGGCCCCGGATTGGAAATGCGCCCCCTGAAAAGTGTGAGCCGGTTCGGTAAAAGCGCCCCGTTCGACCAGCCGGCGGATGTTGTTGCGGTAGACTTCATCCACTTCGGCGTGGCTGAGCGGGTCCTGCTCCAGCCACAGATTCTTGGGATGGATCGGTTTGTCATACATTTTGCGGAAAATTTCAGTGCGCAAATCCTTGAGCCAGTTGCTGTTAAGGTTCATCATTCTGAACTGCCGCAGGGACTCGATGTCAATGATGGCCGCAACCATCGTATTGTAGCCCGAAGCCGAGTAGGAAATGATGTTGCCGTAAAAATCAACAATGTGGGAATTGCCGCCGGCAATATCTATCGGGTGCTTCATACGGGGATGAAGGTAGACCGGCCCGACATTGGGACAGAGCATGTACATGCTGTTAAACTGGGCATGGCCCCGGTTCTGGGTCATCCAGCCGCCGCCGCCGGGGTAAGAGTTGCCGGTCATGGGCATGGCTTCGCTGGGGCGGTAGACCACCTCTGCCCCGTTCAGGGCCAGGGCGCGCACCGCTTCGGGATATTCGCCGTCGCTGCAACAGATGGTGCCGATATTGCCGATGTCGTCGGTTTTGAGCACCGGATAAAAGGCTTCCAACCCGTCGCCAAAAACCTCCACCCAGCGATCGTACACATCGTGCGGGGTGCAGGAACGCTCGCGGCACCAGAGGTGGTTCTTGGCCGCCTTGTGAACCACCTCACCGCTGGGGGCAATCACAAAAAGCGTGTTGAAGTAGCGGTCGGCCATGACTTCGGGCCAGCGGGCTTTGCATTGGGCAATGATATAAGTGTTGTAGAGTTTGGCCAGCCGGCCCAGGTGTTCGGTTTCTTCGCCGGGAATGTCAATAAACAGGTCCCGCGCCGCCAGGGTGTGCTGCAAATCAAAGGCTTCGTCGGTGAAGCCGGTCATCGCCCCTTCGGCCAGGGAAATCAGTTTGACCGGCATATTAATATTGACGATGGAAACGGCGGCGTGAATATTATCCTCGATGGTTTCGAGATTGCGCTTGATGTGTTTGCGTTCAGCCACGCCATAGACAACCGTGGATAAACCCACAGCCATATAGGGCGCGACTGGTTTTTTGGCGGTATTGGTCATATTTGGATAACTCCTTTATAAGGTAATGGTGGATAATCCGTGAACAGTCAATATCGTCAAATTATTACCGCTCAGCCCTCATGTCATTTCGAGGCTGAAAGCCGAGAAATCTTTGAGACCGTTGTTTCTGCAAACCACGGATTAGCAGATTTCTCGCTCCTAACGTCGCTCGAAATGACATGGCTGATACGCAGTTGATTGCTCTGAGGGGGTCTGCGCCCCGACTGACGCAGGTCGCAGACCCGCTTTGAGCCTGATTTGGTTTGATTTATTAAAATCGAACAGTTCGATAATCACCTCCTGTGAAAATAGACCGGAGACGGGAAACCGAAGACGGATGAACAGATACCCGGTCACCGGTCGCCGGTCACCCGTCATTTACGGCATCAAATACGCATACACCTGATCGCGCTCCATCTGGATGGCTTCTGGGGTGAACATGAAATAGGTGCGCGGCGGCAGAATGCCCCAGGTGTTGGAGGCGTAGGGGTCATCGGGGTGGACAAACGGCTCGTGGTCCACATCCAGGACCTGCATATCACAGTAAAACTCGATGAAATGCTCCTCTTCCCACATGCGCCAATAGCTGGCCAGGTTTTGAGCCATGCCGTGACGCACCGGCCCCCAGGTGACGTGGCGGCCATAGCGGGCAATATGATCCAACCCGGCCCGCATCTCGCCAAAATCTACCAATTCAAAGGCGAGGTGATGGATGTGGTTGTAGCCTTTTTCCAGAAAGGCCAGCACGTGATGGCGCGGGTCAATGTGCAGCCACAGCCCGGCCTCGCCAATCCAATCGGTCAGTTTAAAACCCAGGATTTCGGTGTACCAGCGGTATTGGCGCTTGACATCCGCCGTCAGGTAATTGACGTGCCCCAGCCGGCGGGGATGAAACCCGGGAACCCGGTCGGAGGGAATCATCACCGGCGAGCGGGGGTCTTTGGGCCGGCGGCGTTCCACCAGCACCACCCGATTGCCGTCGGGGTCGTGCAGCAGCAGGCCGGACTCGCGCAGCGGCACAGCAATTTCTTGGGGTTTTTCGCCCCGCGCCTCAAGCTCGCGGCGGCCTCGGCCAGAGTCAAGCCCGGTTCAAGCTCATAGGCTACGTAATCGAGGAACGGCTTTTGGTCGCCCGCCGGTTTCAAAATCAGGCAGAAATCCTCGTGCATGCAGCGCATCAGGGCGTAGCCGTCCATCTTTTCGCCATGCATGCCCAATAACTTTTCATACCGGCTAAACGCCTCATCCACATCCGCCACCAGCAGTGAGGCGTGGTGGAGGTTCATACATAATTTACCAGCCATAATGATTGCTCCCAGGAAAATATGTAGGACAAACTAAAGCTTGCCCTACAAAATTCGTAACTGTTCAGCCATGTCATTTCGAGCGACGCCAGGAGCGAGAAATCCCCTAATCCGTAGTTTGCAGACGACGGTCTCAAAGATTTCTCGGCTTTCAGCCTCGAAATGACATGAAGGGAGAGTAGTTATGTTTACTGATATTCCCCCACCCGCCGCTCGGCTTCGTCTTCCGGCATCGCCAGGGCGACGTGCAGCGTGGCGGCGGTGACGGCGGGCTGAATCCCGACCGGGGCAAGCTCGCGCTCAAGCTCCACCACCGTGTTTTCCAAACGGCCAATCCCGCTGACCTCTACCGCCACCACATCACCAATTTCCACCGGGCGCGAGTTGGCCGGCGTGCCGGTGAGCAGGATGTCGCCCGGCTCCAGGGTTATCAGGCGGGACAGGTCGGCGATCTGATAAGCAAAGGAAAACATCAAATCGCTGCCGGTGTGGCCTTCCTGGACGACCTGCCCATTGACGTAAGTGCGCAGGGTCAAATCGTTGGGGTCCACATCGGCGGCGTCCACCAGAAACGGGCCGATGGGGCAAAAACCATCCTGCCCTTTGACCCGCAGCATCGCCCCCCGGTCGGCGTGACGGAAATCGTGAATGCCCCAATCGTTGGCGATGGAGTAGCCCTGCACGTAATCCAGAGCCTCATCAACCGTGACATTCTGGCAGCGCCGGCCAATGACCACCACAATCTCACCCTCATAATTCAAAAAGCGGCAGCCCCGTGGTCGAGCGACCGGCGCTTTATGAGACGACAGCGCCGAGGGCGGCTGCAAAAAATAAGCGGGATAGTCGGGCAGGCGAGCCATCTTGTATTCCACGCAACGGCTGCGATAGGTCAGGTGGGTGGCGATAATCTTGGAGGGCGTGACCGGCGGCAGGTAATGGGCTTCGTCAACACCTACCACATCGCCGTTTTCCAGTTTGATTTGGCTGCCTTCGACGATGCCCCAAACCGGCTGGTTGTGGTGAAAAATGCGGGCATGTTTCATGGGTGCGCCTCCTGTTTGTGCTGAGCGACTACCGTCACCCTATCCACGCTGTAACCAAAGCTAAAGCGGAATCCTTTGATGATTTCCCGGGGGGCGATGGCCGGCAAATCTTCCAGGGTGTCGTCAAATAAGCGCAATTCAGCCTCGCCTTCCCAGATGTCGGTCACCTCCCGATCATAACCGCCGGCCCGGACCAGTTCAAACACGGCGGGAGTCAGCCCGGCGGCGGCGGGGAAATGGCGGGTGTTGTACATCGGCGGGGCGTTGACGGTGGGGCCGCTTGTGGAGATTTTCCGCAGCGTCACCACGGCGCGGGCGATTTGGCGGTCATTGGCGCTGCACGTCGCCCCAAAACGCGCCCCCGGTTCCAGTTTGGGCGCACCTTTGCCTGCGGCAAAAAGCCGGGTCAGGTGGATCGAGCCGAGTTTTTTGGGAAACCCCTGCACCCAGCCGCGAAACATGGCAAAATCCTTGTCCACCCAGATGTAAACACAGCGGCTGACCGGTTGCCCCTGGTATTTGCCGCCGATGATGAGCATAAACTCCTTGTATTGGGCCTGGATCGGATCAACCAGTTCGTGAAAATCGGCCGAGCAGGATTGCCAGTCGGCGAACATAGCGCAGACCGCGCCGGGGTCGTCCGCCGGTTCGAGTTCGGGCGGCAGCAGGGCGATGACATTATCGGGGTTGGTGCGGTACTCCACAATCAAAAAGTCGCCGGAGTAGTGCCACGGCGGCGGCGGGATCATCCCGGCCCGACCATCGGGCGAAAGGGGCGCGGCATAGCCTTGTAGGGTCATGTGGACCTTTATTCCTTGTAAATTCTTATCTGGGATTGGAGGATTAGAGTGTTTGAGAATTCGTTTTCAATCTTCAATATTGTCGAAATACAAGCCTGAGTTGCGGAGCTGAAGCCACCGCATTGAGAGAGCAAAGCTCTGCGAGCTAAAAATGTAGCCCGTTAGGGTTTCGCTCTCTTAGACCGACGGCTTAAGCCTCGGTCTTTAAGATGTGGTGATGTTCAACTTCTCTAGGAACACCACATCATTCAACAAATTTGATGTTTACAATGTGACTATCATTATTGGAAAGGTAAACTCGTGCTAATTTCTTATCGTCAACAACGGAGTCAAAGATACTGCCTTTAATCTCCATGGCGTTGACATTTAGCGTAATACCAAAGAGCCAAAGCAACAATCCCTGAACAACACCGAATAAGATATTACAGGTTGGCAATTTATTATCACAAAAAGGGCAATCAGGAAAAGTGACAAACAAACCTGCATCGTACTCTACCACCTTACAAATGAGACCGGCTTCGCTTTGCAAACGGTTGCTAAATGTTTGAAAAGCAACCAGAGTGAGGTACTTTCTTCCGAGGGGGTTCAAATTATAGTAATCTGGGTGTTTGGTATTAGGGTTTTGCAGGACTTGACGCAGGGATTGAACAATATCAAAACCTATTAGATATTGTAAATTATACAACCCTTCCCCCTGGCTAAGAATACCATGCTTGCTCGCCCACCAAGTTGCTCCAATCAGTTGAGCACTAGAGCTACTACCAGCCTGACCATGATATTCAGTAAGACCTCTTCGCATCTGTTCAAGAAACCAATAGTCAATTGGTTGAAAAGTTTGATAAATATTGAAGTCACTACTACTATAGGAGGCATCACTTTTCTTAATATAGGCATATAAAGGCACATCGGTCACTGTAGAAAACCAATCACGAAAACTTACCCCCAGGATACCTATTACGGCATCAAGCCAAAATAGTTCAAGCTGGGCTTGCATTAGGCCATAGGTAAAATCAACCGGCAAAGTTTTGCCACGGAGAGGTAATGAAGGGTTTGTCATCCTTATATCCTGATTTGATTGTATCAGACCATCTTTTCCGAAAGCAGGCTAAAGTTAGCTTCTTACCATTGGTTATTACTGCTTTTGTTGGTGTCAGGAGGTTGGTAAACTTCCAGGCTTCCAACCTTCCATTCTTCCAAACTACTCCATCTGCTCATAAATCTGCCCCATCACAAAACGAGTCACGTGGTGCAGATGGGTGACAAAATCGGCCAGGTAATCAATGCCTTCCTGCTGAGCAGTGTAATACAGCGGATTCATCACCGTCGAGCGCAGGACCAGCAGGCCGTGTTCGTCATATTCCTGGGCTGAAATCTTGAGATAGTTGAGCACAAATCCAATCGAGGCGCTGGCGTACTGTTCCTTTTCAAAGGTGGTCTGTGAGACAAAATAAGCTTTGGCATAGGGCATTTGGGTGCCCCGGCCGGCCTTGGGAATATCCAGCTCATCGTGAATTTGCCGGTTGAGCTGGTTGATCCAGGGCAGCGGCGTCTCGGCGGGGACAAGCCGGTCCTTGTGCCAGCGCATCGGCCGGGCGATGAAGCACAGAATGTTGGTATCGGGGTTATAGAGGGGAATAAAGGTGAAAGGGTATTTGAATTTCTCTTTGGGCGTGGCCGCAAAGCCGCAGGCGGCCTCAAAAGCGGCAAAGTTTTTGCGATGGCGCTGCAAATACAAAACAGCTTTTTGGCGTTGAGCAGGGTCGTCCGCACAATTTTGCCATGGCCATGCACGGTGAGTGGAATGGTGGTGTGGGCCAGCCAGCAGGCCGTTGCCGCCGCGCCCGGCTTGGAGCCTTCCAGGATATACGGGCCGACCGCTTTGATTTCCACCAGTTGGTCAATGGCCTTGACGCCCTCGCGCTCGTCGGAGATGTATTGGGCGCGTTGGGTCATCAACTCGGTGACCAGCCCGTTTTTGAAGGCGACCAGCCCGGCCGGGTACGGAATGTAGCCCATTTTGTGGGGGTCAATCGCCATCGAGTCGGCCTCCGGCATGGCGATGAAGGCTTTGTAAACATCCGGGCTGTCCCAGGCAATTTTGGTCAGGGGGGTTGAGGCACTGGGGCGCAAAAATTCGCCGGACAGCCGCTCCTGGGCATTAATCGCCTCGACATAGCGGGCGCAGGTTTCATCCAGGTTTTGCGTCTCGCTTCTCGGCAGGGCGTGACCGCAGAAGATGCTGCGCAGATAGCCACCCCAGGCAGCGTCAACATGCAGCCAGAAGGATTGGTTGCGGGTCCGGGCCAACTCATCCCGGAGGCGGGCGATCTCGTGGATGGGGTCCACTGCGCCTTCCTCAGTGGTGCCGACCACACCCACCACGGCGGCGATATATTCCTGCGGCGACAGCTCGGCCAGCATGGACGCCAGAGCCGCCGCATCCAAACGGAAACGAAATGTCACCGGGACCAGCCGCAGACAATCCTCGCCGTAGCCCAGCACATTGGCCGCTTTGGCCAGACAGTAATGCGCCGCCGCCGAGGAAAAAATGACCGGTCGCAGCCCTACCTTGCGGCTGACCGCCCCGAAGCCGCGCAGCTTGACATTGTAATCGCTGACGCGGACAAAGCTGTTGATGGCGTTGAGGACGGTTTCCTGTTCCCGGCCCAGTTCCTCCACTTCATAGCGGGCCAGCTTGCGAATCATAAAAACGGCCTCGTTGGGGCGGAGGCCGATCAGCTCGCGGTCGCTCACCTCGCCCAGCAACGCCTGCTGCCCATTGGCCGTTTTGACCCTGAAGTTGAGGGCATGGGCCTGGCAGTAGTCGCGCACAATGAACGGCACAAATTGGACCATCCGGGCCACCCACAGCGCCTCCAAATTGGCAATCGTACCACCCGAACAGAGGTGCGCCCAGGCTTTTTTGGGATTATAGCCCAGCATCTCGGCCACCATGCGGCCCACTTCCAATTCCAGCCGAACCGTAACCGGCGCGGCCTCATCGGTGACGTTGTTGGGGTTGTACAGCATCCCGGCAAAATACCCCAGGATACTGGGGATGGTCTGCTCCGAGATCATATGGGCAATATAACGGGGCGAATGAAAGGGAAAATCGGCCTTGAGGTTGTTGAGAATCGTATCCAGGTGGGCGTTAAGCTGGTCCTGCCAGATGCCGTGTTCGCGCCGGCGTTCCCGGCTGATGACCACCGGATCATTGGGAAAGTAATTTCTGCGCCAATGCACGTGGTCTTGCAGGATATGAGTCAGTAAATCCAACAAAAGATCGCTGTGCTCCGCTTTGGGGCCAAGAAACCAGGCCGCCATGGGAAGATCGCTTTGCGATTGTTCAGAAACACCCTTTTTCTTGCTCATTTGCCTTGACACTTTTTATTAACGACAAAATTTTTTTGCCAAATTTTCCAAGCCGTAACTTTTCCTGTTACACCCCGAAGATTTCTCGGCCTTTGGCCTCGAAATGACATGGAAGCTCAACCATAACCTAGTTTTCAACCGAACGTGCCATGCCGGTGAGTAATATTTTTTAGCTCGCAGTAAAAATCAAAACTCCAGCGCCCGCCTTCCCGGCCAATCCCCGACTGTTTCGCCCCGCCAAAGGGCTGGGCCAGGTCACGCACGTAAAAACAGTTCACCCAGACCAGGCCGGCTTCAACCGCTTCGGCCACACGCTGCGCCCGCGCTTCGTTTTGGGTAAAAATGGTGGCGGCCAGGCCATAGGGAGTGTCATTGGCCAGGGCAATCGCTTCGGCCTCGTCCTTGAAGGTTTGCAGGGTCAGCACCGGGCCAAATACTTCTTGCTGCAAAATCTCCGCTCCGGCGGGTAGGTCAACAAAAAGGGCCGGCTGATAATACAAACCGCCCAGTTCGGGCGACACCTGACCGCCGTAGACCAGCCGCGCTCCCTGGTTGATGGCCCGCTGCACAAAACCATCCACCCGTTTCAGGTGATGGGGGTGAATCAGCGGGCCAACCTGGGTTTGCGGATCGCGCGGATCGCCGAGCCGGAGATGGCTGGCTCCGGCCTGCATTCGCTCCAGCAGGTCAGCGGCCACCGTTTCTTCCACCAGCAGGCGCGTCCCGGCCAGGCAGACTTGCCCGGCATTGTCGTACTGCTCCAGCATATTGCGCCAGGCCAGGTCCAAATCGGCGTCGGCAAAGACAATCAGGGGCGACTTGCCGCCCAGCTCAAAACTGACCGGGGTCAAATTCTGCGCCGCCGCCGCGCCGATCTTCCGGGCGGTTTCCACCGAGCCGGTGAAGGAGATGCGCCGCACCCCCGGATGGCTACCAGGGCCGCTCCGGCCTCCTCGCCGATGCCCTGAACCACATTGAACACCCCCGGCGGCAGACCGGCGGCGGCGGCAAAATCGGCCAGCAGTGAGCAGGTCAACGGGGCCCACTCCGGCGGTTTCAACACCACCGTGTTGCCCGCCGCCAGGGCCGGGCCAACCTTCCAGGTGGAAAGCATAAATGGCGCGTTCCAGGGCGTAATCAGGGCGGTCACGCCGGCCGGGTGATAGACCACCCGGTTATGGGCGTTGGCCGGGGGCGTATCCCACTCGTCGCCCTGCAATTTTTCGGCGTACTCGGCAAAGTAGCGGATGTTGTGCGCCCCGCGTTTCATCACCCGCAGCCGGCTGGCTTCGAGCAGCGAACCGTTGTCGGTAGTCTCGACCATCGCCAAATCTTCCACCCGGCTTTCAATAATATCGGCCAGCCGGCGCAGATAGACTCCCCGCCCTGCCGGGCCAAGCGCCGCCCAGCCGGGAAATGCCTGCTGCGCGGCAGATACCGCTGCCTCAACCTCAGCCGCGCCTCCGGCAGAAATATGCCCCAGCACGGTTTGATCAATCGGGCTGATATCTTCAAAGGTTTGGACCGAGGCGACCCGTTCACCGTTGATATAGTGTCCGGTGGATATACGAATACCGGCAATGACTACTTCTCCCATGCGCCTGTCCTTTCGTTGGCGGGCTGGCTCACCGCCGAAGCTCCGTCTAGCCCTTTTTTCGCGCCGCTGATTACTTTGCGCAGCAGATGGGCCAGGGTTTCCTGTTCCTCCCGACTCAAACTTGAGGCAATTTCGGCTTCGCCCCGGTTGAAGCGCGGAAACACATGTTTGATCAGGGTTTCGCCGGCCGGGGTCAGTTCAACCAGGACCAGCCGCCGGTCAACGGTGCTTTGCCGCCGCAGGCACAGGCCCCGCGCTTCCAGCAGGCTGACAATACTGGTCACCGTAGCCCGCGTGACGCTTTGGGATTTGGCAATATCGCGGGTTTCAATCGGTCCCCAAATCCACAGAATAAACAGCGTCGAGAAGCTGGCCCAGGTCAGCTCAAACTCGCGCAGCACAGTCCGTTCCATGCGCAGCCGAAATACCTGCGCCGCGCGCCAGATGTTGGCCAAAACAGCCATAGCCAAAAAATTAACCGGCAAGTCCGACGCGCGTTGCATCACGTCAATTTCTTCAGGCAGCAAATCATCCGCTAGAGGCACAGAGAACTCCACCGTTCTCGATTATTTTCAAACGTTCAAGTGGTGCAGACTTCAATGGCCCGGTGTGGTTTGGAGCGCAGCATCGTGGAGGCGGCGGGCCGACCGGTGAGGAAGAAGTGTTCAAACCTAACCATTAGAGGTCTAACGTTAGATTTCAAACGATTCTAGCCAATTTTGAAAAGTTGTCAAAAAACTGAGCCGGGCTGAGCCGACCTATAGGGTTTTATTATTTTCACACTTACCCAAAATAGATATACTTATCCTGAATTTATCCCAAAGGATTGCCGCCTTATGACCAAACCTGTTGTCACGGTTGTCGGCAGTTTTGCCGTTGGCTTGACCATTCGCACCAGCCACATGCCTGTCTTTGGCGAAACGCTCATCGGTTCCGATTTTGATATGGGACCGGGCGGCAAGGGGTCGAATCAGGCAGTCGGTGCAGCCCGGCTGGGGGCCGACGCGCATTTCGTCGGTATCATCGGCGACGACAAATTGGGCGAAATCGCCACCGGCCTGTACGCCCGGGAGGGCGTGGACACAACCCACCTCTGGAAAACGACCCGGATGGCGACCGGCGTCGGCTTTATCATTCTTAACCAAAGCGGCGAAAACGGTATTATTTTGGATATGTCGGCCAACAAGCTGATGGATGCCGCCTTTGTGGACCGGGCCGAAGCACAAATTGCCCGCAGCAGTGTGGTTATGGCCGTCCTGGAAATTCCGGTAGCGGCGGCGGCGCGTGGACTGGCATTGGGCCAAAAGCACGGCGTGCGGACCCTTCTCAATCCGGCTCCAGCGACCAAACTTGACGATTCCGTGCTCAAACAGGTAGACTACCTGACGCCCAACGAAACCGAACTACGTATCCTGATGGGCCTGGCCCCCAACGATCCAACCCCCACCGCCGAGCTGGCCGCTCAACTCCGCCGGCACGGGGTGGGCAACTTAATTGTGACGATGGGCGAAAAAGGGGCGCTCATCCTCACCGACGAGCAGACGACCCCCGTGCCCGGCGTGGCAGTTGAGGTGGTGGATACCACCGGGGCCGGCGACGCTTTCAACGCCGGGCTGGCCGTCGCCTGGCCGAAGGGCGGAGTCTGCTGGAAGCCGTCCAATACGCCAACTGCGCCGGCGCGATTGCCTGCACCCGGCTGGGGGTTATCCCCGCCCTGGGCCGCCGGACGCAGGTGGATGAACTGTATGCTAAAATGTTTGGCTGACCCAAATGAGCCGCCTTGTTAAAGCCAGGATTTTTCGCCACGAATTAACACAAATTAACACGAAGAAAAAACAAAATTTGTGAAATTCGTGCTAATTGGTGGCGGAAAACTTTCCTTACCAGAGTCGCAAAATGAGAATCGGAAAGCCCTGACACCTGGTACGTGACACTTGACACTTATTCCTAAGGAGAACAGCATCATGACACCCTCCCCCACCCCCCGCGAGCGGGTTAAAACCGCCCTTAACCACCAGCAGCCCGACCGGACGCCGGTTGACTTTCTGGCTACGCCGGAAATTTGGGAGCGGCTGGTCCAACACCTGGGGTTGTCCCCCCAGCCGTTGACCGACGCTGACCTTTTTGACCCCACCTGGGAAGCGATTCTGCGCCACTTTGAGGTGGACTGCCGCTTGTTATCCTACGACCAGTTTTTCAACCCGCCCGCCTCGTTTTTGCGCCCGCAGGCCCAGGTGGACTGGTGGAGTTCGCTCAGCCGCTCCCTGCCCAACCGCATGTGGCGGCAGCGGCTGCCCAGCGGCGATATGTACGGCCCCTTCGGCCATCATATCCGCATTGTCAAAAACCCTACGGGGGCATACGAGGAGTTTGCCGGCTGGCCGCTCAAAAGCGCCGCCTCGGTGGACGACCTCAAACGGTATCCCTGGCCCGACCCGGACTGGTGGGATTTCAGCCCGCTGCCCGGTCTCATCCGGCAGTGGGACGCCCACCAGGAGTATCATCTGCGGTTTCGCATCGGCTCGATTTTTGAAACCGCCTGGCAGCTTCGCGGCTTGCAGGAATTTTTGATGGATTTGGTCATCCATCCGGCCATCCCGCTGTACATTATGGACCGGCTGACCGAAATCACGGTCGAGCTGACCCGCCGCGTTTTGGATTTGGTGGGCGACCGGCTGGATATGATCTATTTCTATGACGATGTGGCCACCCAAAATTCACTCATGATTTCGCAGGAGATGTGGCGCGACTACATCCGCCCGCGTCACGCCCAGCTCATCGAACCGGCCAAAAAACGCAACCTGGCGGTGATGTATCACTGCGATGGGGCCATCTATCCGCTCGTCCCCGAATTGATCGAGTTGGGGATTGATTTGCTCAACCCGGTTCAGGCCGACGCCAAGGGCATGGAACCGCCCCGCCTCAAGGCCGAATTTGGCAACCGGCTCAGCTTTCACGGCGGGCTGGACATCATCAAAACCCTGCCGCGTGGCACCGTCGAGGACGTGCGCCGCGAGGTCCGCGAGCGGGTCCAGGTATTGGGCCGGCAGGGCGGTTATATCATGGCCAGCTCGCACCACATCCAATCTGACACCCCCCTGGCTAATGTGCTGGCCATGTACGAGCTTGACCTGCGGACTTATCGCCCGGATGAAGCAGCAGCCGTCTGGTCAGAGACAACTCAGGCAATACAGTCGAGCACAGTGGTTCATGAAGCTACAGCAGCAGCCACCGAAACCGAAACGCTGCTGGACGATCTGTACAACGCCGTCATTGACGGAGACCGGGGCATGGTGCAAGCGGTGGTGCCGCAACTGCTGGCCGCGCAGATGGCCCCCGAAGTGGTCCTGTACGACGGGATGATCCCGGCCATGCGCGAGGTCGGGCGGCAGTTTGAAAGCGGCTCCTGTTTTGTGCCGGAAATGCTGGTAGCCGCCAACGCCATGCAAGCCGGACTGGACATCCTGAAGCCACTGCTGGTAAAAAGTGAGGTCAAACCCATTGCCAAAGCCGCTGTCGGCACGGTGCAGAGCGACATCCACGACATCGGCAAAAATATGGTCATCATGATGCTGCAAGGGGCTGGCTTTGAGGTGGTAGATTTGGGGGTGAACGCCCCGCCGGAAAAGTTCATCCAGGCCGTCCATGAGGGCGCGCAACTTGTCGGCATGTCGGCCCTGCTGACCACCACGATGGTCAACATTCCGCTGACCATTCAGAAACTGGCCGAAGCCGGCGTGCGCGACCAAATCAAGATCATCATTGGCGGCGCGCCGCTGACCCAGGAGTTTGCTGATCAGGCCGGGGCCGACGGTTTTGCCGCCGATGCCAGCCAGGCGGTGACGGTCGCGAAAGCGTTGTTGGGAGTTTGATGTCATTGCGAGGCCATAGGCCGAAGCAATCCCTCTGTCTCGGATAGGAGACTGCTTCGCCTGCGGCTCGCAGTGACATGATAGCTGTTTTTAGGGGAGGTAACTCGTGATTGAACGCCGCGCCGTGCGGGCCTTGCTGGTCAGTCCTCAGGACGAACTGCTCATGATCAAATTTGTCGAACCCCAATCCAAACACGCCTTCTGGCTGATGCCCGGCGGCGGGATAGACCCCGGCGAGTCGCCGCTGATGAGTTTGAAGCGGGAAATCTTTGAGGAGACCGGCCTGACCGATTACGACATCGGGCCAGAGGTGTGGCAGCGCGAACACCAATTCACCTGGGACGGCCGGGGGGTTTTGCAGAAAGAACGGTATTTTCTGATCCGGGTGGCCCGCTTCGAGCCGACTCATCGCCATTTACCCACCGCCACCGAGCAGGCCGCCTTTGCCGCCTTCCGCTGGTGGCAGGCCGCCGAGATGGAACAGTCGCAGGAACTTTTTGCTCCCAGGGAGTTAGGCCGGTTGTTCCAGGCTTTGCTCCAGCAGGGTCCGCCGGCGACGCCGCTGGTTTTGGGTTAACCCGGTATCGGCCTGCCGAAATAGTGGATTGGGTCTGATGCGTGATACGTAATTACTCTCATCACGCATCACGTATCAGCTTTTAGATCGTTACGGGTTTGAATCCGTAACGGGGTCATGGGCCGAGTTAAGGACACACTATTCATAAATATGGCTTCACCGCTTTAGCAATGTTACTATTGGGCCAGGCTCCACTTTGGGGCGATAAACTACAAATTGGTGGTTAGTACCAGCCGCCGGATTTGGGACAACATCTGCGGTCAATTCATTTTTTCGTAGATCAAATTTATAGCCAACCACCAGGTTATCACATTCAATGCAACTCTTTATCCATAGTGCTCAGGCGTTTTATGAGTTCACCGCCGCGAATTGCCTCATAACATTGGAGAAATATATCGAATACTTGGGTTGGCATCAATTACCTCTGAGTACGCTTAAAACAAGGCCAGTTGGTAATGAAGAGACTCCTGCTCCGGTTGGTTTTCAGCTTGTCTTTGCCATAAACTATCTATCTCGCCTTTAGCCTTTTCCACCAGATGTTCAAAATCTGCACAAAACTGGGTTTTACTTCGCCCAGGTGAGAGTTCAACCAGTAATTGACTATAAAAAACCACCTTGATATCGTTTTGGGATAGTTTTCGGCCCAATCCATTGAAACGTTTGATCTTTGCTGATGCGATTGAATAGGCCGCCTCGAAAGCTTTATCCCGCGTTAAATAACTTCTACCATCATTCTCTCGCTTCCTGCAAACCAAAAATACATCCAAATCAATGGGGCTACTGGCCTGACTTTTAGGGGTAGCTACAGACATTTCGGCTTTTACCGGTTGGGCTTGCACAAATGAGAAGTTGCTGGAAAAAACAGCGTCCGCTACCGACAACCAGCCTTCATTTCGCGAGTGATGGTAACTGAATATCATTAACCCGCTCTCACGGAGAACCCGATAACATTCGACAAACACAGCAGCTAATTTTTGGGCAAAAGCGTTAACGTCAGCATCTTGAACTTCATCGGGATGGCGGGTAGTTGAGTCTGTAAAAGCATCTTTTTCATCAAAATATAGCTGCTGCCAAACATAAAAAAAATCTGCCAATTCCGCGTAATGAACATTATCAAAAAAGGGCGGATCGGTAATTACTACATCTACACTGTTATCGGGTATATCCGTTCTGGCAGAATTACCACAAGAAAGATAGACAGATTTTTCACTCAGTCCATTTATAGGATAAGCAGGGCTAATATCTGCCCCTATCGCAGAACTAAGCCCAAAAACTTTCTTGCCACTCTTTGTTTTGGCTGTTTTATCCAAAGAAACTTCAAAAGGAGCCTCTTTATATTTTACGGCCCTCAGTATGCGAGATTGAAACAGGTTGAGAAAAGAACCTGAGCTTTTGTCTGTGCCCCATACATTAGCTTCGAGGGGCATTCTTTCCGGCTTCAAAATATGATGCGAAAACATATGCCGCACCGCCCCGGTTCCTTCACCCTTATAGGATGCAAACATATTATTGAACTCTAAAACGCCTGAAAACAGCAACATTAAAACATCCCGTTCAGGACAGGTTGGTAAGTTTTTTATCCCTGTCGCCAGAATTGATAAAGCCAGCAATTGCCGGTCATTGAACATCTGGTCCCAATAGTGATAACCATAATTCAGCACTTGTTGGGTATTATATCCCGGCTCAATTTTAACATGGGGCAATGCCGGTTTTAACTCGTTAAGCCGATTTTGGGCTGTTTTATATAAGTCAAGGTCATACTGAGTAATTGGCAGGTATTCTTTTCGTCCGTTTTCGGAAAGAATTAGTTTTGCGTAGAGGCGATGTTCTGGAGGGAAACCCTGCGTTCTGGCTACCGGGGCAATGGTAAATGACTCTTCACAAGAACGGCAAGTAACCTTGGTGTGGTTAGCATTACCAAGATGAGGATTAAACCCTAAATGACAGTTTGGACACTCAACCGATTGACTATCGTAAGAGTCAGAGAAAATGTGGCTGCAAGCGGGGCAGACGATCTGAACTTGCGGATATTTTTGAGGGTAGGCGTGTTTGGCAAAAACATAAGTGGGGAATAAATCAACTGAATTTTTGCATGCGGGGCAGGGTAAGGTTTTTACCCAAAATAATATAAAACCTCACTTGCTTGCCCGTAGCTATCTCTACTTTTATATAATTCTACCAACTCCTTTGAGGTCTGTTCTTGTAAAAGATTAAATAGGCTGAGCAGCCTTTTACGAGAGATTTTTGAAAGCGCAATTTTAACTAAACGAAAGGCCACCGGATTAATATCTCGGCCGATGGCTGTACAGCCAAACTTGTGAGCTTCGCCAATGGTTGTGCCGCTGCCCATAAACGGGTCAAAGACCACCGCGCCGCTTAAATCAACCGGCTCATATAAAAGGTCCATAATGTTGGACCCTGCCTCAAAAAATGCCCCCAAAATTACGGCTCTAAAGACACTCCCCAAACGCCTGGCCCACCATTTATGCATGTGGTAAATAGGCCGGTAAAGTTCTTTGCGCCAACTTTCTATTTCAGCCACTTCGCTGATATATTCAAATGGAAAATCCCCTTCAATCGCCTTCACCGCACAACCCCAGCTATCATCCAAAGTTCAAGTGCCCGGATTATAGGCGAAATCAAACATTTGTTCAATATTGGGTGATCCGTGAGGCGTGATGAGGATTCTCACGCATTGATTTACTCACGGCTTTCAGCAGCCTGCCGTAAAGCCAAAAATGCCTCTTTCAATGGCTGACTGACTGCACTTTCGGGTTCAGCCAGCACAAGTTCTTGATATGCCTCCAAAAACTCTAACCGTAAACGGTGAAATAGATGTAAGAAATGGCGTAAAAAGCCAATGCAATCCAAAATTACAATTTCGACCCCTCCAATTTCATCATACAGACTCGTGGCATAGTCTTTGACTTCGGGGGCAATCACATCAGTCGTGATAAAAATATAATTATCAATCTGGGCGCTGCTTTCGCTTATTTTTTGGAGAGCGTGGTTTATATCATCCAGAGTCACTCGTTTTGCTTTCATTTCATAACTGGTGACTATAGCAGCATCATCCATTAGGGTGACTTCCAAATCACCTAATGCACCCGTTTGTTTATCGGCAGCCGTGTGGCTTTGTAAGGCCAAAATCCGTTCACCCAGGCGATTTTCTGCGGCTTTGTAAGCTGCGGCGATAATCAAAACGGGTAAGCGGCTTGATTTAGGGCTACTTAAATGTTGCTGAATGAGCGTTATGATGGCCTCGGATGAGAGGGGCGTTGCATCTTTTACCGTTTCCAGTTGGGCCAACAGGGTTTGCATCCGCAAACGTTGTTCGTCTCTCACCACAACCAAACAACGTATAACCTCGACCAACATAGCCTCAGCCGATACCTTGTCGTCATGAACGTCGGTGAGTAACTGCAAAACGGTTTGGTATAGTTTGGGGGACGGCCAACCAAGTTGAGACCTGGGGTTAAAGTAGCATTCCGATTCCTGAGAGCTGGGGTTAAAAAGGCTGTAGTTGGGTTACAGGGCAATTTGTGTTTGCCTATAAAAGCAGTTAGGTATAATTCGTCGTAGGTTCTGCCTGAAAAAGCATCATCCTCTCCAATTTCCGTGTAGGGCTTGCGGACATCTACTTCTGGCCGATGGACTTTAGCCAGCAGGCATGCCATCAACAATCTCACCCCGGCTCGATTTTGCAAATTCCGACAAACATACTCAATTCCCTCGGCAATAGAGGTATCTTCGACAAACGGGGTTTTAATAGTTTCGATAGCCCTTTGATAAGCTAAATCAAGGATTTCTGAAGGGGTTGCCATTCTGCTATCTTGCTTCCACTCTTGTATTTGTCGAGATCAGAGATTTCATAATTTACCCAAAGAACCTCAGTGCGTGGCTGCTTAACAGAATGAACTAATTTTGTGGGGCCTTCAATTGCTTGCCAACCGCCATAAAGTTCGTCCATCAAATCACACTGATAACTTGATAGGGCAACTTTCCCTTTTGTATTGTGTAAAACCTTAGCCAGTTCTCGATGTTCGTCGTCGGTCATTTCATATTTATAGGCATTATTATCGCCCCGTGAGTCGTGTGGATAGGGAGGATCACAATAAAAAAGTGTTTCTTCACTATCGTATCTTTTAATCACGTTGATAGCGGTATCATGTTCTATCTGAACTCTTAACAGCCTTTGGGCAATCTCAGGGAGATCTTCAACACTGCCCAACCACCTTGAGACAGCCCCGGCCATTCCCGCCCGGCTGGTTAAGCGACAATGTGCCCATCGGCCCGAACTTGCCCGCTGCGCGAGTCCAGTACGGACTTGCCGCGCCTTGATAAAAAAAACGCCGGGCTCGCTCTAAATCAGATAATGCTTCGCCTGGTTCTGAAATGGCGGTTTCAAATTCTTCCCGAGCAAAGGGGGTCAACCCAATGGCTTCAATTAACGCCTCTTTTTGGTCTCGCAGCACGCGAAAGAAATTGACAACTTCTCCATCTACGTCATTATAGGTTTCTATGGGCGATGGCTCACGGTTAATGAGGGTAGCGGCTGACCCGGCAAATGGCTCGCAAAAGTGTTCTGTTTTAGGCAAGAGAGGAAGTAACCAATCAAGGTGACTAAATTTACCACCATACCAACCAAACGCTATAAACTTAGACATTATTTTTACATTCCTCGCAAAATTATCAGGCCGATAGGCGGAGCAGTATAAATATAATTCCAAAGAATAATTTTAGCAAGGAGTATTGGAACATTTGTTTGTATATAGCCCCATTATACCCGAAATAAAATGGACTGAACAGGGAATGAGGGGAAAATTAAGGGGGGGACTGAGTTGGAGCGAAGGAAAAGGCGGTGGGGGTGGGAAACGAAGTTGCTTTTTCTTATGCCAGGCAAAAATCCAAATTATGCCCCTGGACAGGGTCCGAGATGCGAGGCATGTGACCGGAAAATAAGGGGCAAATGGGGCCAACATGCCGGGCAAAAGGGAGCAAGATGCGGGGCAAATGGCGCCCTTTTGCCGGGCAAAAGTGGGCAAGATGCGGCGCAGCGGGGAATAAAATGCCCGGCAAACGGAGCCGGTCTGCCGGGCACAAGGCGGCCTCGCCATGACATACTCATGCCTGCCACCCACTGAACCGTTCCCCCAACCGACTGGTCACAACCAGAATCTTCTCCCGCATCACCAGGGCGGCGATGCCCAGCAGCAATAACAGCAAGCCGGTGCAGCCGACCAGGATCAGTGCCGGAATGCCGGCCAGCACGCTCAGGGCGACGGTGATGACGCCCAGCACCACAAACACAAGCGGGGCCAGCACCAGGCTGCGCGAGCGGATCACCAGGCCGTAGACCAGCACCACAATGGCCTGGGCAAACAGGACAAAAAAGTAAAGAATCTCTTCCGTCGAATACATCTGGATGTAGCTGGTGCCCAGCAAAATAAACTGCGACAGCAGCCCGGTTATGAAGGCGGCCCACTTGCTGCCGCTGCGGGTCAGGAAGTAGTGCATCACAAAGCCCAGCAGCGCCGCCCCAATCGAGTAGAACTGGGGCTGCGAGACATCCAGTTCCAGCAGCAGGGTGAAATAGGCTACCAGGTAGAGCAGGTTGGCCGGCAGGCCCAGCCAGACCTGGCGCAGCCGAAACGCTTCCACCGCAAAAAAGGTCGCCACCACAGCCGCGCCGATCACCCCGCCGGCCCCGCCCTGAATCGGTGCGCTCAACGCCGCCAGCGTGCCCAGGCCTAAGCCGCTCCAGCGCAATATGATGGCCCAACCTCCCAAGCGGCCCAGCCAGGTTCCGGCCAGGCCGCTCAGATAATAGAGCGCCGCCAGCCCGACCAGGGGCAGCACCCACTGGTCTTGTTCCCCCCAGATCAAACCAAAGCCAAGCGCCAAGGCCAGACCAGCGGTCGCGCCAAAAGCCACGAAGGGCCGGCAGTCAATCAAGCTAAACAGCGCGGCAAAGCCGGCCATGATCAACAGGCCCAGGGCGGCCCGGCCCGGTTCCTCGAAGCCGGTCGTAAGCAAAATCGAGAGGGCCGCCGCTCCGAGCAAACCGCCCAAAATCAACGGCGGCAAATGCCAGCGCAGATGGGCCTGAAGAACGCGGCGCAGCGCCAAACTCAGACTCAGCCAGGCCAGCGCCGGCCAGAGCAGAATAAAGCCGGGGTAGAAGTCATACGGCTCCAGGCTGGGTAATAAAAATACGGCCAGATACGCTCCGGTCGCTGCTACCAGGCTGGCGCTCCAGAGCCAGGCCCGGGGCCGGATCAGAGTCAGCGCCAGGTAAACTACCGCCGTACCGGCCAGATAGGCGATGCCGAAAGCGACCCGGTCGGCCAGTCCCCCCACCGCCGCCAGCAAATACAGCCCGGCCGAACCGATCACCAGCCACAGGCTGTAAAGAGACAGGCTCGGCCGGTGGACGCGCCCCAAGCCCTCCCCACCCAGAGCCATAATTGTGCCCCAGACCCAGGCGACGATCATCACCGCCTGCCAGGTGGGCGAAAAGACCCCGCTGAAAAATAACGGGATCGGCGCGAGCGCGACGACCGCCAGCGGCGGGAACAGCACAAAAGCGGTCAGGCGCTGGCTGACGGCATAAAAAACAACCGCCAGCAGCCAGGTGAAAGCGATCACCAGCCACCAGGCCGGGTCGGGCAAATCCTGGTCCACCAATGCCACCAGCACCAGGATGCCCGACAATCCCAACAGGGCAAGTTGCTGCAACTGGGCCAGGATAAACAAAGGCAGCGAGAAACGCCGGTCTTGCCAGCGGGTCAATGCGACAGTCGCGCCCAGGGCAGCGAGGAGCGGCAGTTCCAGCAATAACAGGTCCAGATGCGGCGAACGGTCCAGCCAGCGCCCGATCAGCAGCATGGCCATGCTTCCGGCAGCCAAAGCCAGCAAACTGAACAAACGCGACTTGTAAAGGAACGTGCCGCCCGCCCAAACCAAAGCCAGCAGTCCGGCCACGGCGATCCAGAAAATCCAGGTTAGAGTCTCGCCGGGGTCAACCATGTCCAGCAAAACAGCCGCGTCAATGGGCAGCAAGAAGGAAAAGACGGTGAACAGCACAAAACTGGCCGTCGGCAGCCGCCGTTTCAAGGCCAGGGCCGCGCCCAAAAAAACCCACCGTCGCCAGGCCGAGGATGGGCAGCCGCAGCACGTCAAAAATGGCGGCCAGAATAAAGGCCGCGGCCACCACAAAGAAAGCGCCCAGGTACAGCGCCACCTTGATGGTGGTTTCACTCAGCAGCACTTGGGTCAGCGTGGGGCGTGGTCCGGCGGGAACCGGAGCCGGAGCGGCAGCGGGGGCCGGCCCTGACGGGTCAAAATTGTAACGCTGCTGCAGCAGGCGGGTCAGATGAGCCGGCAGCAGGCCGTCGGCGCTCCAGCGCTCAATTTCGGCCAGGATCGAGCGACGGAGGGGCAGCGACAGGCGGCTGTCCTGCTGCTGCAAGGTCCGATAAACCGACGCGGCCAGGGCCAGCAAAGCCGCTTCGCGCACGCCGGGGTCGTCATCCTGGGCCGCAGCTTTTTCCAGGGCGCGCAAGGCCGATTTGTCGGCGCTTTTTAAGCGGCCAAGCTGCTCGACAGCTTCCAGGCGAGTCGCCGGGTCTGAATGAGTCACATTGCTCAGCAGATCAGACAAAGATGGTTCCGCCGGCGATGGTGCAGCAGACGGTTCTGCCGGAGGGACAGGGGTATCGGTCATCAGGGGTTGTCTCCTTGGTATTGGTGTAAATAATTGTGAGTATTTTCGGTATCGCAGCGAAGGTGGATTTTTTTCTGACTGCTTTAGTTTAGCACAATTTTGCCGGGAACGCACCTATCAAAAGTTAGGCCGAGATGGAAAATTGGCGCAGCATTGTGGACGCTGAGCGTCCTATCTTTGGCTCCAACGCAGAGCATTGGAGCCAGTTTGCAAAATTCGTTTCAAAAGGGGCTTGACAAACTAATAGTATTAGTTTATAATCTAATTATCATAGTTAATCATTGAATCTGATGAAACGTGAAAGTGAGGCGATGAAGCGCCAAACCGCTTCGCCTCATCGCCTCACGAGTCATCGCCTTAAGGAGAGTATCATGCGAGTCACAACTCACGGAACCTATTTAATTCAATTGACCCGCCTGCCGCGCCTGTTCCCGGTGAACTGCTATCTGGTGCGCGAGGACGATGGGCTGACCCTGATTGATACGGGGCTGCCGGGCAGCGCCGGGGCGATCATCGAGGCGGCGCGTAAGGAAGGGGCTGCCATCCGGCGCATCGTGCTGACCCATGCTCACGGCGATCACATCGGGTCGCTCGACGCGCTGCACCAACAATTACCCGAAGCCGAGGTGCTGACTTTCTGCCCGCGATGCCCGCTTTTTAAGCGGCGATATGAGCCTCGACCCCGACGAACCGCAGCTAAAACTGCGCGGGGGTTATCAAACCGTCAAAACCCGGCCCAGCCGGCTGCTTCACGACGGCGACCGGGTCGGTTCGCTCCGGGTGGTCGCCACCCCCGGCCATACGCCAGGCCAGATCGCCCTGTTCGACCAGCGGGATGGCAGCCTCATCGCCGGCGACGCCTTTCAAACCCGCGCCGGGGTGGCCGTGTCGGGCACTATCCGCCTCCTGTTTCCTTTCCCGGCGCTGGCAACATGGTCTCGACCGCTGGCCCTGGCCAGTGCGTGCCGGCTTCGCGTCTTGCAACCGTCGCGGCTGGCCGTGGGTCACGGCGAAATCCTCGAACAACCGCTGGCGGAAATGGACCAGGCGATTGCCGTTACCGCCCGGCAGTTGGGAGAACTGCAACCTTATGGCGCGTAGTGTGGGCATTGACCGGCAGCAGGTTGTAGCCGCCGCTGCCGAACTGGCCGACCGGGCCGGACTGGAAGCGCTGACGCTGGCTCAGGTAGCGGCCCAACTCGGCGTGCGCCTGCCCTCGCTGTACAATCACGTAGACGGTCTGACCGGCCTGCGGCGCGAGATGGCGCTGTTGGGCCAGCGGCAATTGTTGGAGCGGATCAGCCGGGCGGCGATTGGCAAAGCAGGCGAGGCGGCCTTGATTGCCGTTGGCCAGGCTTACCGCCGCTATGTGCTGGAGCATCCGGGGGTGTACACGGCCAGCGTCCGTGCGCCCGCCCCCGACGATGCCGAAATGCAGCAGGTCGGCCAGACGATCATCGAAGTGCTCCTGGCCGTGCTTGAACCCTACGGCCTGGATCAGGAGAGCGCGATCCACGCCATCCGGGGGCTGCGCAGCATTGCTCACGGCTTCACCACCCTCGAACTGGCCGGCGGCTTCGGCCTGGTCCTTGACCGCGACGAAAGTTTTCTGCGGCTGCTGCGGGCGTATGTGGCCGGGTTGGGGACCAAAGGAATTCCAGATTTATAAGCCTGGCTTAATCAAGATGGGTGCGGTCTCAGGCCGCGCCCACTTCTTCTTGCCAAAAATTGCGCTCTCTTTAGTCCAGGTCTCCCAGGCGGCTTTGCGCCAATAATCCCTCTTTAGTAGAATACAAAGGCCAATGATCATTGAGCCTGGCCTCCCCGCAGTTTCGCCGCTGAGCCTGACCCCAATGACCGGCAATCTCTTACTTCCGCGAGGTTCCCGTGATCAAAAACATCAACGCGATTACCCTGTCATCTTACCTGTCCATGTTTTTTCTGGGCGTCGGCGTCTCCGTCATCGGTGCGGCGGCGCAAAATATTGGCCTCACCCCCGCCCAGATTGGCCTGCTGATTGCCGTCCAGAATGTCGGTTTTATGCTGGCTGTCTTTATCGCCGGCACCCTGGCCGATAGCTATGAAAAGCCCAAAATTCTGCTGATTGGCAGCCTGATGCTGGCCGTTTCCTTCTTTACCTTTTTTCTGAGCGAGCTGTTCTGGGTCAATTTGCTGCTGATGCTGCTGTTTGGGGCCGGGATGGGGGTGTATGAAGGCGTGACCGATGCCATGCTGCTGCAGCTTCACCCCAACCGGGCCAGTTTGCACATCAACGTCAATCACTTCTTTGTCACCCTTGGCTCGATTATGATTGCCGCTTATCTGCTGGCCCTGCAAATGAACTGGCGGCAGTCGGTGATTCAGGCCGGGGCGGTGCTGCTGCTGCTGGCTGTCTTTTTGGGCTGGCCAAAACTCAAAACCGGGCCGGGCGCACCGAAAGCTTTGGCGAGCGGCTGAACCTGGTTAGCCGGGACCGGCGGATGGTGGCCCTGGTAATCGCCACCATCCTGGCGGTCGGGGTCGAGATTGGCTCGATCAATATTCTGACCACCTTTCTGGTTGAACTGCGCGGTTTTGCCGAAACCGCTTCCAAGATTGGGTTGATTGTTTTGTTGGTGGGGGTGGCGGTCGGGCGGCTGCTGGTGGGCATTTTGACCCACAAAAAGCGGTTGGTAGTCTCGCTGCTGGGTTTATTGGGGCTGTCCGGGCTTTTTATGAGTGGGCTGTTTTTTCTGCCGCTGGATGGTTGGCTCTACCCGGCAATTTTTCTGGCCGGGCTGGCCCTCTCGGCCATCCTGCCGTTGATTATTACCCTGGCCGGCCTGTTATTTCCCGACATGGCCGGGACCGCCCTGGGGATCATCAAAACGGCCATGCCCATCGGGGGCATTTTGCTGCCGTTTCTGATGTCATTGGTGGCGGAGTACGGCTCGTTCCAGCTTTCGCTGCTGCTGTTTCCGCTGGCCTGCCTGCTGGCCTTTGCAGTGCTTTTTTGGCAGATTCAGCCGCATAAAGCGACACAGGGCACAACTTCCTGGTCGGTGGATTAGATTTCTTCCTCAAGGCCAGGAATTTTATAATTTAACGACTGATGCCGGAAATAAGTATTGTACAACTCGGCGTAAGGGCCGCCTTGCGCCATCAGCGCGGCGTGATTGCCTGCTTCGACAATCTGGCCGTGGTCCATCACGATAATCCGGTCGGCGCTTTTGACGGTGGAGAGACGGTGAGCGATGACAATGGCGGTGCGGTCGCGCATCACCACTTCCAGCCCCTCTTGAATTTGGGCTTCGGTAAACGGGTCCACACTGGCGGTGGCTTCATCCAGGATAAAGAGGGCCGGATTTTTAGCAGGACACGAGCCAGGGCGACCAACTGCCGCTGCCCCAGTGATAGATTCGCCCCCCGTTCGCCCACATCGGTTGCCAGGCCGTAAGGCAAATCGCCCAGCCAATCGCCGCCGCTGATACCCAGAGCCGCCTGGCGCACCTCGTCATCACTTGCCCCAGGCCGGCCGTAGCGAATATTCTCGGCCACGCTGGTGGAAAAGAGAAACGGGGTCTGCGTGACCAGACCGATGTGCCGGCGGTACTGGCGCAAATCCAGCCGGCGAATATCCCGGCCATCCAGCAGAATTTGGCCGGCCTGAAATTCATAAAAGCGGGTCAGCAGCTTGATGATGCTGCTCTTGCCCGCGCCGGTATGGCCCACCAGAGCAATCGTTTCCTGGGGAGCGATGGTCAGCGAAAAGTCGGGCAGGACAATTTCGGTGGGGTTGTAGCTGAAGCGGACGCGGCGGAACTCCACTTCGCCCGCCAAATCCTGGCCGTCCAGGGGCAGGGGGATGGGCGGCGAGGTCTGGACCACCTTCGGCTCGGCGTCAATCAGGGCAAACACCCGTTCGGCGGCAGACAGGCCATCCTGAAACTGGCTCCAGAACGAGGCAATGCCCAGCAGCGGAAACCAGAAAAAGCCGACCGACTGCATAAACAAGTACCACTCACCGGGGCTGACCAGCCCACTGCGGCTGGTCAGGCCGCCCGCGTAAATCAACAGCCCGATGCCAATCCCCGAAGACGCGCCGACAATGGGAAAGATGGTATTCAGAGTCAGGCCGCGCCGCAGCCCGGCCCGGTAGCCCTGCTCATTGTTGTCCACAAAGGTGCTGTAGATGGCCTGCTCCTGGCGAAAACTTTTGGCGACCATAATCCCGCTGATCGATTCCTGAATCTGGGCGTTGATGGTCGCCGTTACCCGCCGGGCGTCGAGGGTGACGCGCCGGGCAATCCGCCGGAAACTTAGCGCCAGCACCACCGCGACGGGGGCAAAAGCCAGCAGCACCAGGGTCAGCCAGACATTGATGGTCAGCAGCCAGCCGGCCAGCAGCAGCACCAGCAATATCTGGCTGATCAGATTAGTCGAGAGTGTGACCACCTCGGAGAAATCCTGGGTGTCGGAGGTAATCCGGCTGACCATTTTGCCCGACGGGTGCTCGTCAAAAAAGGAAAGGTCGTGCTCGACGGTGGCCCCAAAGACATCCTCGCGCAGCTTGAGCACCACGCTGCCGACCACCCGCGCCACCAATCGCTGCTGGATAAAGTTGAACCCCCAGGCCGCCGCCCCCCAATAAAAACAC
>JAAUSP010000553.1 GCA_012032575.1 Anaerolineales bacterium
CCAGACGGTGCACGCGCGCCATCCACCCGGAGGTCGGCGGCAATCTCCAGCTTTTGGGCCGGGTTGCGGATCATATTATCGTAGTCGGCCTTGTTAACGATAGCCGTCAGGGTCATCAAACCGGGCTGGCGGTCGGGTGGGGTGGCGGTGGCCAGGGTGCGAAAGGTCTGGTAGGCCGGTTTTTGCTGGCTGGTGGCGTCGAGCAGGCCGTAAGGTGACACCATGCCGTCGCTGTAGCAAAACCAAAAGACCCGCTCAACCGAGCCGCTGAATCCGTTGATGATGGTCCGATAAAACCGCCACAAATATTCGGCCTGCTGGGGGCGGTCGAGGTGCTGCTCGCCGATTTCGCTGATGACGATGGGCAGGCTGGTGATGCGCCCGTAGTTGGTCAGCAAGCTGCCGACATAGCCGAAGCCCCAGGTGGCGTTAGGCCAGCTTGGTTCGGGGCGCTGGCCATAGGGGTGGATGGCGATGGCGTCGGCGGGCAGAGTGCCCTGCTGGCTGCTGATGACCGTCGCCAGCCAGTTCCAGTTGCCGGAAGCCAGCCCGGCGACGATGACCCGCGTCTGCGGGGCAGCGGTTTTGATGGCGTCGTAGGTGCGGCGGAGCATGCGGCCAAACACGGCAGCGGGCATGGTGCGGATATATTCCGGGTGAGGCGGCAAATCTGGCTCGTTCCAGACCTGGAAGGTAGGCCGCAGCGGGGCCAACGCCTGAGCCAGTTGACCGGCCCGGCGGGCAAAAGCGGCGATGTAATTGTCCCACACGGCATCGGTGGCGGGGTGGAGCGGCGCGCCGGGATAGGTTTCGTAGGTCAGGATGAGCAGCGGGTCAATGTTGGCCTGGACCAGCCCTTGCAGGTGGGTGGTGTAGAAGTTCAACCGCTGCGAGTCGAGCTGGCTGCCGCTGCTGGCGTCTTTGTAGGTGTAGCGCACCGCCTTGACACCCAGGCTGCGCAGTTCGGTGACGGTCGGGTTGCCTTTGGGATTGAGCGGGTCAATGTTGAGTGCGTACATAAGACCTCCAGAAAATTGTGAATTGTGAATAGTGAATTGTGAATAGTGAATGATCTGCTTTTTCGTTAACAATTGACAATTCACTATTCACAATTTCTCATAGCCACTTCTTTCTTTTGAAATAAACCACCATGCCGAGGCCGATGAGCAGCATGAGCAGCGATATCGGCAGGTAGCCCCAGGGCCAGTAGAGGTTGAGGTCGTAGAGGTCGGCGATGAAGGAGAGGGGGATAAAGATGGTGGCGATGATGGTCAGGGTTTTCATAACCTCATTCATTTTGTTGCTCATGCTGGACAGGTACAGTTCGAGCATACCGGCCAGCATTTCGCGGTAGGTTTCGATGGTTTCGATGACCTGGATGGTGTGGTCATGCACATCGCGCAGGTGGGTGCGGGTGTTGGGGTTGATCAGGGCCACTTCTTCGCGGCTGAGGGCGGTGATGACTTCGCGCAGCGGCCAGATCGACTTGCGCAGGTAAATCATCTCGCGCTTGAGATGGTGAATGGTTTTGATGGTTTGGGGGGTGGGAACGCTCAATAATTCATCTTCCACCGCCCCAATCTGCTCGCCCAGCATTTCCAGAATGAGGAAATAATTGTCAATGATGGCGTCCAACAAGGCGTAGGCCAGATAATCCGGCCCGTTGTGGCGAAGCTGGCTTTTGGGGTTGCGGATGCGCTGGCGCACCGGATTGAACACGTCGCCGATCTGTTCCTGAAAAGAAAGGACGTAATTGGGACCCAGCACCAGGCTGACTTGCTCGATCAGGATGTTTTGGTGATGCCCATCGCAGGAGAGCATCTTGAGGACAATGTAAAGGCTACCGTCAAAATCCTCCATTTTGGGCCGCTGGTGGGTGTTGAGAATATCTTCCAGGGCCAGGGCCGGCACCCCGAAACAGTGGCCCAGTTCGGCGATGACGCCGGCGTGGAGGCCGTCCACATTGATCCAGTTGACCGTCTGTTTATCCTTGAACGAGAAACACTCTTCCAGGTGTTCGACCTCTAGTTCTTCCAGCTCAGCCTCGCCGTAATGGATGATGGTGATGCGGGTGGTTTCGCTCGGATTGTCGCCGATGTACATAGCCGTTCCGGGCGGGAGGCCGGCTTTTTGAGAGCGTTTGGGGATACGTTTAGACATCGTTGTTCTCTCGTTTCTGGTGCCGCTTGTTGACTCTATTTTACCTCAACTCAGGGTCAAAAATCCAGCCCTCCAATGCGTCACAAGCGGCAGGAACGGCAAAGTTGTGGCGATAGGCCCAGGCTGCCTGAATAGCGCACAGCACGGCGTCGAGGGAGTCGCCGCCGGGGTCTTGAAGCAAGGTTGTCATCAGCTTATCACTCAATTCGACGGAAAAACCGTAGTTCGCTTTCAAATTCGGTGAAATGGGTGAAGGCGTTCAGCTCTTCGAGGCGCAGTTTGTCAGCAAAGATAACGCCGCCTGCACAAGTGATAGGCTTGCGGTGACTCGGGGCGCTGGTGAAATCGAGACCGTAGATTTTCATGGGAGAATGGAAGGTGGGAAGGCTGGAAGGCTGGAACCGTTCTTTTCCAACCTTCCAGCCTTCCAAACCTCCTATTTTTTATGCAGTTCTACTTTAACCTCGTTGGGGGAGGCTAAAGTTCCCTCAGTTCCTTTAGTTTCGGTAGTTCCCTATTTTTGCCGGTCGGATGGGCCGTAGGCCGGGCCTTGCCAGCGGCTGAACAAATCTTCGGGCAGGTCGATGTCAAAGAGGTCGAGGGTGCGGTTGACGGTCTGGTTGATGATGTCGTCTATGGTTTTGGGGCGGTGATAGAAGGCGGGCATGGGTGGCATGAGGATGGCCCCCATTTCGATAGCCTGGGTCATCAGCCGGACGTGGCCCAGGTGCAGCGGGGTTTCGCGCAGCACCAGCACCAGTTTGCGCCGGTCTTTCAGCACCACATCGGCGGCGCGCAGGATGAGGTTGTCGTTGTAGGAGTTGGCAATGCCCGACAGGGTTTTGATGGCGCAGGGAATGATAATCATGCCCATCGTTTTGAAGGAGCCGGAGGAAATCGAGGCGGCGATGTCGTTAAAGCTGTAAACTTTGTCGGCCAGGCACTCGATTTGGTCAATGGTGTAGTCGGTCTCCAGCAGGGCTGTCCGTTTGGCTGCGCTGCTGATAATCAGGTGGGTTTCGATGTCTTCGACGCCGCGCAGAATTTCCAGCAGCCGGATGCCGTAAATAATGCCGCTGGCGCCGGAGATACCGACGATGAGTCGTTGTTTCAAAATACCTCGCGCCGGGGTGAAAATTCGCTGTCCATCAGCGGCCACAAAAAACCGACCACGCCCCAGCCGAAGAGAACGCCCGTTGCCAGCCGCAGCACCGAGTTGAGCGAGGCAAAATGATCGCCGGCGTAAAAGTCGGTGGGAAAGACGTGGCCGGTGAGAATGGCGGCCCATTCGTTGGACTGGCGGAAATCGGCCCGGAAGACATCGTTGATCATGTGGGTCGTGCCGTCGAGGGCCATCGGCACAATAAAGAGGACAAAAAGCCACCAGGGCATCGCGTTGAGGCGCACCCCGCGCTCCCGTAGCACTGCGTAGAGCAGGCCGAACAAAAAGATACTGCCGTACATCGAAATCATCCGGTCCGACCAGGCCACTTTCCAGCCCATCTCGGCGGCGCCGATAAACTGGCGGCGGATCAGTTCATTGGTGATGCTTTCCAGCGGACGGCCCCAGGCTGCGGCAATTTGGGCCTGGCTGTAGGTAAAACTCGGCCCAAAGAGAAACCACGAGCGCTCGGGCAGTTGATGGCAGAAGAAGTTGTAAATAAAGTAGACCGCTCGCCCCGGCCAGGTGAGGCCCAGATACATCAGGATGGGAGCCAGCCAGGGCAGCGTTACAAAGACGCCCCAGGCGGTATTAAAGGTCAGCAGCCAGTGATTTTCAAACCAGCGCGTCAGGCGGTGGGCTATTGATAACTTTCCCGGAACCACAACCGGTGGAGACAGTGGAGTAGGATCCGAATTTTGAGCACCAACATTCATAAAACTATCCTTTGAGGATTTTAATATGAATAATCATACCGGGAAGAGGGGGAGGTGTCAAAGAAACGTGAATAGAAGATAGTAGATGGATGATTGTGCTCCGCTATCTTCTATCTACCATTTTCTATCCTCATGTCATCATTCCGAATAGCCTTCTTCGTACAGGGCGGCCAAATCGGCTTCGACCATTAATTCGACCAGTTCTTTGAAGGTCACGCTTGGCTCCCATCCCAGTTTGGCGTGGGCCTTGCTGGGATCGCCGATGAGCAGATCCACTTCGGCGGGGCGGATAAAATTTTCGTCAACGACGACGTGGTCTTCCCAATTGAGGCCGACGCAATCGAAGGCGACCTGGCACAGCTCGCGCACGGAATGGGTTTCGTTGGTGGCAACCACATAATCGTCCGGCTCGTCCTGCTGCAACATCATCCACATGGCCTGGACGTAATCGCCGGCATAACCCCAATCCCGGCGGGCATCAAGATTGCCCAGCCGCAGTTCGTCTTGCAGGCCCAATTTGATGCGGGCGGCGGCGTAGGTGACTTTGTGGGTCACAAACTCCAGGCCGCGCCGGGGCGATTCGTGGTTGAACAAAATGCCGGAGCAGGCGTACAGGTTGTAACTCTCCCGGTAGTTCACCGTAATCCAATGGCCGTAAACCTTAGCCACACCGTAGGGACTGCGGGGATAGAAGGGGGTTGTTTCTTTTTGGGGGACTTCCATCACTTTGCCAAACATTTCGCTGGATGAAGCCTGGTAAAAGCGAGCATCCGGCTTAACAATCCGAATTGCATCCAGTACACGGGTGACACCCAGAGCGGTAAATTCGCCGGTAAGAACGGGCTGCCGCCACGAGGTCGGCACAAAGGATTGGGCCGCCAGATTGTACACTTCGTCGGGCCGGTAATCGCGCAGAATATCAATCAGCGACATCTGGTCAAGCAAATCGCCCTGGACAATCTCCAGGGCTTCGGCTTCCTGTAGATGGGCAATCCGGTCAAAATTGACCGTACTGCTGCGCCGAACCATGCCGATAACCCGGTAATCCTTTTCCAATAAAAATTCAGCCAGATATGAGCCGTCCTGGCCGGTGATCCCTGTAATCAGGGCCGTTTTTTGTGACATTGAAAATTCTCCTAAAGACAAGTAACAGAGTAGCAGGGTAGCAGGTCGCAAAATAAATCT
>JAAUSP010000554.1 GCA_012032575.1 Anaerolineales bacterium
CTCTGCTCCGGCGATAGCGCCGGTGGCGTGGCCAACTCCAACTCCAACCCCAACCCCCCTCGGTACAAATACTTTCTACCACCTCTACCCCAACACCCAGGCCATCGCCCACCCGCAACGCCTACTCTTGACCCGGCGGTTGCTCGGATAGTGGCACCAAACGGAATTGCCGATTCCATTTACACCGACAACGATGAGGTGCTTCTGTTAGCAGCAAGCCTGCTTCCGGCTATACTGATAATAGGAATTGTGTTTTTTGTACTCAGACAGCGTGGTTAATGAGGTTGAATTAACTCCAGCGCTGTAGGAGACTGCGCATAAATTACCGGATCACCCTGATACCACTCTATTCTGCCGGTAACCCGAATTTGCTGGCCCACCTGATAAACTGTTTCTGGCGGCGCTGTAAAATTAGCCCAATCCTGCTTTAATATCCTCACTTTCAAAGCGCCCTGATGGGGGTTTTCAAAACCTAGCAGAACCGCCACCCCGTTGTTAAAAACATAGCGAATTGTACCGGAAACAACGGCTTCTTGACCGGCATACTCCCGCGCTTGAGTGTATGGAATATGAGCCATAACACTCTCGGAAGTAAGCTCTGGTTCAGTCTGTATATCGGCTACGGTGGTTATGGTGGGAGCAGCCAACTGGGCTGTTGGATTGCCGTGCTCCAGAGCTACTACTGACCCCTCGGTGCCGACAAAGTAGATTGTGTTGTTGCTCACCACCCAGCCCGCGTATTCACTCCAATACTGGTCATAAACTGCACCTTTTTGCCAGTAAATATAGAATCCCCCCGGCCAGACACGAGTATTTTTTAGACTGGTTGCACAGTAGTGACTTGTTTGAAAGCCGCGTCCGCAGGTGTCCTCATCCTGAGAAGTGGCAATATGAGGCAGGTTTGTGGTTTGAATGGGATTTGTCCCGCTACCCCGGCTGGCCGACCGATCTGTGATTTGATGAGCAATCCCCGCTTCCCAGTGCCCACCGAAGATATAATCACCGGCCATGCTGATATAAGCCTGTTCATCGGTGGGAAAGAAGCTGTTTCGAATAAAGCGCACATACCCAGCCGAATAGCCGGACACAGTTGAATCGTCCAGCAGCATCTCACCCAGGTGCGAGTCCCAGCGGCCATCGCAAGGGGTTTGAAGACAAGGCGAGCCGCGCATCACTACGTAGGCTACCTCTTGCCCATTGTCAAAACGTTTTACCACCGGCTGCGGACCCATCGGCATGTAACCTCCGTCGCCATAGCCGCCGTGCCCAACGTTGGCGATGAACGGAATAGAACCGTCATCGAGCCGTAAAACCAGCAGCGCTTGCAAATCGGGCTGGCTAGAGAGGGTCGAGCGCATGGCTGTGTTGCTGCTGGGCCAGGGGTTGGGCTGCCACAGAGTCTGCCAGTCCAGTCGCAGCTTGACTAAAACCAGGCCGTGCGTGTCGGCAATCACCGGCCAGCCCTTTTTCACTTCGGCCAGGTCGCTGTTTTGACCAGGTTCGCCGGGATTTAGGATGGTGGGCTTGACCCGCCAGGCACGTGCCCCGCTGGCGTTATCAATGGCGTGAACGTAAAGGTCCTGACTGACCACAACGACACGACTGCGTGAGGCTGAATAGGCCGGCGGGGTATGCACAGGTGAACCGGCCTCATAGGCCCAGATTTGGGTCATGCTGTTTTTGTTGATAGCAAAAACTTTTTGCCCATCGAAATAAATATCCGGTCATCAACCAGGCCGGCGGCAATGGCAGGTCGCTGCTGGCTCCGGTGGCAAACTCAGCAATAGGATTGCCTGTGGTCGCCTCCAGCTTGTAAAGCACACCGTTGCTGGATAGCACAAAGAGAGCGCCTGTCTGCGCGTCGTAAGCCGGGGTGGAATTAATATTGCCGCCCGGATTGCGATTCCAAACCACACCGCCATTGTCATTGTTTAAGGCGTAAACGCCGCGACTGCCGGCAGCAATATAAACCTGGTCGCCCCCGGTAATCGGCTGGCTGTTTCTGGGCAAACGAAATTTGCCTGAGCTAATTCCGCCTGTAGCGTTTGGCCCATTCCAGGCCCATTTCCAACGCCAGGGAGTTTCCACCACCTGAGCGGTATAGCCGGTGCGTTGGGCATCATGGGCGTGTTGCGTCCATTCAGCTAAGCTGGGGCTTGGGCTTTTTAAGATTACTGGCAAATAGACCGGACCTGGCTGAGGTGCTTCTTGAGAAAGAGTTTTCCCAAAGACGTTCCTGGCCACAAAATTTTCACCAGGATTAACGCAAATATTATGACCGCCGCCGGTAGAAAGGTTGAAGAAAAAGGTAGTTTTTTTCACTGTTGATAGCTCCTGAGTTTTTAAACATCATCCAATTAGTTGCCTGAATTTAGAGAACCAGCGCCGGTTCTTTAAGGTTATAATTTGAGTCACTTAAAAATTTTCACGGCTATATCATCTGTCAGATTAGTTACCGATAACGTCAAATCGCCGGCAGCCGTGCTACGCCCGGATTGCCTTTGTTTAAGGCCACTGCTGTATGTATTCCACCACTCAATAGTGTAATCTGTGTTAGGGTTCAATTTAAAGGTAATTGTGCCTGATTGAGTTGAAGTAAATCCTGCCGTGACCTGCTTCCAGGTATGGTCGGCATTTTGCGCCCAAAAGTGAGCCTGATTTTTGGCTATATTTTTTTGCCCAAAGACGCGGAGTTTTGGATTACTGACCGTAGCGCCAAGAGGAACATAACCGCCATCATTAAGATCGAGCGTGTTTATAAATTGATTAAAGGGTATACTAATTTGCTCACGGTTGATGTAGCCCAGATGCTCCGAAAACCAATAGTTGGGAGCAGTAACCGCGCCCGGATGCAGCCCGCTCCAGAGCATATTATGATACCAAATTCCAGGGTTAGCTTGCTGAAGCTCAGGCGCAATATCCCACCCATTCACAGAGATGCCGTGTTCTCCTAACAAGACCGGTTTGCCCACATTGCCGGCCAGAGTCACATCGCCAATGCGGCCAATAAATGCTGCCATATCGTTGGCATAGCTTTGCCCAGCCACCTCAGGATTGCCGGTATACTCGTGGATATCAGCGTAATCAACATCAGGAAAACTATTTTGATTCCCCCAAAACTCTGGCCGCCAGCAGCACCAGAAAGAAGTTGTAGCAAGATGCGGATGGGCGTCAATGTCGTGCATATACCTGGCAAAGGCCTGAGCGGTAGTCCAGTGAGGAGCTGTTCCACTTCCGGGTGGGTCAGCGTTGGGAGGACCTTCATTATTCAATTCCCAGGAATGAATGGCCGTGGAGTATCCCCAGCGAGCCGCCAGGTAGCGGTACCACTGCCGTAGCAACCACCTGGACTTGGTATTTTCAGGTTGGTAATAACCGTCTCCCTGAGCAGCCCACTGACCGTTCGCTAATAGATGGTTTTGAACCCAGTCATTTTTATCGTGGACCACATATTTAAAGAATACCCCGTTTTGCTCGCCCTGTTCAACTTGCCAGTCGAAAAAGGCGGCTGCTCGTGGGTCAACATAGGTATGAATATCGGCTACCGGATTGCGAATCAACTCTCCACCTAAAGAACCATCCGGTAAAACCTCTTTCATTGAAAACTTATCAATATAAACGTTACCATTAGTGACATTATCCAGATATAAAGAAATGTCGCTGCCCACGCTGGCCGGGGTGGTAAAGGTGGCGTCAACGGTGCGCCAATCCTGGTTCGATGAGATATGTTCGATTATTTTAGGTTTGTTTCTTAGGGCGTTTTCTGTAGTGCCGATATTCTCTTCGTGCGACAGAAAATCATGCAGTTTTATAACAAAGCCGTACGGAAAACCGCTTTGACGTGGCCCGGAAATATTTTTGGTTTTGAGGGTTAGACTAATTTGATACTTAGTATTAGGCTTCATACGAGGGGCAAACATATCATTCCCCCAGCGCGGTATCCAAATACGAAACCCCTCTGGATAAAAGATTTCATAGGAAAGCTCATGCCCCGGATATTTTTCCAGGAAATTGAGGCGGCTCATAATACCCTCATTTCCCTGCCTCTCAGCCGTAGAGATCCAGCGGGCATAATTGCTGGAATAAGCACCTCGTCCGGCCATCCAGGGCCGTTCAAGATTTTGCCCGGTATTTTGTACTGAGTATAGTCCATGCTTTTGGCATTGGGGTTAGCTGAGGCGTTATCGGCCCAGGCGGGACCAATTGGCCAGAAGATTTCACCGTTGGAGAATTCAAAATATCTGGGGTCAGAACGACTAACCTGAATAAAACCTTTCTTGACCGGAGCGGCAGCGGTGAAACTTCCCACCGAAACGGTAGTGGAGCCGGAGGCATCTTGAGCATAAAGGGTAACGTTATATTGCCCTATCTCTTGAGGAGAAAACCTCACCGCCCAATAGCTCTTGTTTGTTTCCGCAAAGTACATATTCGCGCCGGTACCTATCCGCTCGACTTCAGTGTTGTAAAAAGCAGGTTGGCGCAGTATTTGCCCCGACGGGGTTGTGAATACTCCCTCGACGGTAATTCCGGTTTTTGGCAAGATACCGGATGGCGGACTCTCATTGTACTCAAAAAGGGGATAGTCGGCCACAGTGTTGACCAAAAATCTCACCTCATATTTCTCGTAGGCTCTAACGTTGGTGGAGAGAACATTAATATTTGAGATCGCAGGTCCCTGACTCTTTATCACCAGCGGTAACCACACGGTTGGAGAAAAAGTTGTGGTAACAGCGAGAGAAGAAGTACTGTGTTTCAAAGGTTCATTCCGAATAGCAGCAATAGCCCCGCTTAAAGGCGCATTTGCCCTTACCTCGCCTGTTAAAGCAGTCAGAGTCAAACCGGCAAACATAAAAACTGGGATTATAACCCGGATAAAGTTTATGATTTTCATAATCTTATTGGCAACTCTTCGGTAGAAAAATGATGCATAATTCTCCCCCAATTAATTCTAATGAACACAATAAAAAAGGCCCAATTTCCCAAATGGTTTGTGGAAAATTGGGCCTTGCCATTTGCTCCAACAGGTTCGGAAACGCCTGTATGAGTCTTAGCTTTACCCTTTACAACGTGGGCTATTAAATTGGGCTAAGGTAGCTCCAAGAAAATAATTACTCAAATATTCGTGTTGCGTGTTGCGTCTTGCGTAAGATCAAACAGACGGAACACGCAAGACGCAACACGTTTTGGTTAATTTAAATCTTGGGGTTGCCTAA
>JAAUSP010000555.1 GCA_012032575.1 Anaerolineales bacterium
CGCCGGGCGTGCCCAAAACGGGGCAGACGGGCGTGTTGGGATGCCGCTGGTAATTCGATATCCTGTACAGGAACCGGGCAGGACGGGAATTTGCAACGCGGCGCAACCTGGCCCAACCCCCGCTTCACCGACAACGGCAACGGCACGGTGACCGATAACCTGACCGGGCTGATCTGGCTGAAGAACGCCAACTGCGCTAATGCAGTCAGAACTTGGGCTACAGCCCTGAGTGATGTAGCCAGCCTCAATAGCGCCGGCACAATGAACAGCAGAAACTGTAACGATACCAGCAACGGGGCAGCCACCAAACCGACTGGCGGCTGCCCAACGTGCGCGAACTGCAAAGTTTGGCGCATTACGGCTATTATAGTCCAGCCGTACCCAACACCGCCGGAACAGCAAAGTGGACGGCGGGGAATCCCTTCACCTCCGTGGTGTCCTCCTTGTATTGGTCCAGTTCGTCCGCCGCCGGGAACTCGATCTCCGCCTGGTACGTGTACATGGACGACGGCTCCCCGGGCTACCACAGTAAGGACAACACCGGCTTCGTGTGGCCGGTGCGTGGCGGACAATAAGCTGAAGGATGAACGCGGAGGGATAAAGACATTATACCGTGCGCCTACACAGTCGGAAAGCACGGTAAGGAGCAAAGTGATGATAAAAAAAATGATAACAACAATAGTTTCAATCGCGGCGCTTTTCCTGGCCCTGGCGGGCGTGGTCTATGCGGCCGGCAACATTGACGCGGCCAACAAATGGGCCTGGGGCAGCAATGTGGGCTGGATTAACTTCAACCCCACCGACGGCGGAGTCACCGTATACAACGACCACCTGGAAGGCTACGCCTGGGCCGAAAACATCGGCTGGATCCGGCTGGGGACTTGCACCGGCGGCAGCCCTTGCACCCACGTCAACACCGCCGCCACCAACTACGGGGTCAATAACGACGGCAGCGGCAACTTATCCGGCTACGCCTGGGGCACCAATGTGGGCTGGATCAACTTCAACCCCACCCACAGCCAGGTAAAGATTGACCCGGCCACCGGCGCGTTTGACGGCTACGCCTGGGCCGAGAATGTGGGGTGGATTCACTTCAGCCACAGCGGCACCAATGCCTATGGTCTCCTCACTACCTGGCGGGGCAGCAGCGGCGGGGCGGCGCATCTACCTGCCCCTCATCTTCAGGAATTTTATCGCCGCTCCGGATTTGGTGGTAGACAGCATCACTACCGGCTCCGGCGGTCCCCGCGTCACCATCCGTAACGCCGGCAGCGCCGCCGTGAACGACGCCTTCTGGGTGGATGTTTACTTCAATCCCAACCCGACCCCGCCGCCCCTCAACCGGACCTGGCAGAGCATCGCCCCTTATGGCGCAAACTGGGGCGTCACCCAAAGTCTGGCCCCCGGTGAATCGCTGACCCTGACTGTGGGCGGGCCATACTACGCCGGCGGCAGCAGTAGCTTCCCGGCCGGGGTGCCGGTGTACGCCTATGTGGACAGCATCAACTACGCCACCACCACCGGCAACGTGCCGGAAAGCAACGAGGCCAACAACGTGTTTGGGCCGGTCGTCTCGACGGCGGGTGGTTCGCTGCCGGCCGGAGTGGGGGTAGAGTCCGCGCCGGAAAGTCTGCCGGAGCGGTAAAGGAAAAATGCGTTCTTCATTTCGGTTAGGAATATAGGTAAAGAAAAATGAACCATAAATACAACTTTACTTTCTGTTTAGCCATAGTAGTTTTGATGCTGGGTCTGGTAGCCTTAGCCTCCCAAACCCCGTCGGCTGCTTATGCCGGAGCAGGCTTGCCCTCCCGCGATGCGCCCACACCTTTGCCCCACGACGATGATAAAGATAGAGATGGTCCACCCGTTGGCGCTTACCTTGAGTTGGTTGCGCCGGGCGCACCGTTCGGGGCCTGGGCAGTAGTCCAGTGGCAGGACAGCGCCGGGGGCTGGCACGACGTGGAGGGTTGGCGTGGAACTTTAAGCGATAGTAGTCGCTGGTGGGTACATCCCAAAGATTTTGGGACCGGACCCTTCCGCTGGGTTGTGAGTGGGGGGCCGGGCGGGGCAGAGTTGGAGAGCAGTGAGCCGTTCAATTTGCCGGGTCAGCCCAACCAAACGATGCAGCAAACGATCCTCCTGACCCGGTAGGAGAGCCGGGGTTATCCCCAGGTAAGCAGCAGCCTGGAATTACTGCTGTAAATCCAGGCTGCCGTCCAACCATTCGATCTAGCAGTTTGCTTTATAATAAGTGGATGTCTTATAATTCTGTAATAAAAAAGGGTATGGTTCTCGTTCCCACGCTCCAGCGTGGGAACGAGAAACGAGAAAAAGCCCGCAGACTCGCCCCAACCTATTTTAACTCGGCCCGCAGCCCCGTATCCGTAACGAGCTAAAGAAGGCCCCCTTCAATATCATTAAGTTAAGGCAGTTCCGAAAAAATAATTGTCCCAACCCCGTGATACGTGATGAATTTACGCCAAAAGTCCTCACGCATCACGTTTCACGCATCACGCCCCACGCCCGTTAAGTTTTTGGGATGATTTAAATATCTCCACAGCAAAGTAAGGAATTTCATATCAGAGATTATCGGTAATAAAAATTAGACAAGATTAACAGGATTTACAAGATGAAAAACAGCAAATAATCCTGTTAATCTTGTTAATCCTGTCAAAAATTTGTTGTTGTTGCCGATAATGTTTATCAGGTTTGTCGGGGTTAGGTAGAAGATATGGTAAAATGTTATCATCAAAACCAAAAGGGTTTGAACCGATGGAGCCATTAAATTATTGGCGTGACAGGCTGAAAACAATCGCCGGGCAGGCCGATGATTGGGTGTTGCCCTGGACGGCCCGCGACCCGATCATCATCAGCCCGTACCTGGGCTACGGCACTCCAACGCGGCTGTATCTGAGCGGGCGGGTGCTGGAAGACGAGGGTTTTATTCCCCCGGACGAGGCCGACTCACCCCTGGAAAACCTGTTGAATATGTTCAAACGCTTCGAGAGTGACGAGATAGGCGGGGCGCGGCTGCTGGCCCGTTTTCAGGGGGTCGAGCAGGCTGGCGTGACCGACGGGGAGGGCTACTTTCAACTGGAGCTTGAACCGCCGCAGCCGTTGGCCGGAAGCGAGTGGTATCCGGTGGACCTGGAACTGCCGGATTACCGGGATCAGAGCGGTCAGCCGGTGAAGGCGATAGGAAAGGTGCTGGTTCCGCCGGCCAGCGCTCGCTTTGGGGTTATCAGCGATATTGACGATACCATTGTCTGGTCGAACGCGGTTAACAAGCTGCAAATGCTGTTGACTGTCTTGCTGCGCAACGAGCGCACCCGCGTGCCTTTTAAGGGCGTGGCCGGTTTCTACCAGGCTTTGTACCGGGGCGCGGGCGGCAGCGAGCAAAACCCCATTTTTTATGTGTCCAGCAGTCCGTGGAACCTGTACCACCTGCTGCTGGAGTTTATGACCCTCCACCAGATTCCGGTCGGGCCAATCCTGCTGCGTGATTACGGCGGGCACTCCCTCTTCTCAGCGGGCGACCATCACACCCACAAACTGAGCAAAATCGAACCGCTGCTCCGGCTTTACCCCGATTTGCCCTTTATCCTCATCGGCGATAGCGGCCAGCAGGACCCGGAGATTTACCGCGAGATTGTCCAGAAGTATCCGGGGCGCATCCGGGCCATTTACATCCGCAGCGTCAACCCCGACCCGGCCCGGATTGCCGCCATTGACGCCCTCATCGGCGAGGTGCAGAAGCTGGACTGCCAACTGGTCCTGGTCCCCGACAGCGAATTTGCCGCCGCCCACGCCGCCGCCGAAGGACTGATTGCGGCCGAGTCTCTGGCCCGGGTTCGCGCCCACAAAGCTGACGACCGGCAGGCTCCTGCGGCTGAAACGGTTCCGGTTGAGGCGGAGTAGGAGCCATTCAAACAAAAATTCAGGAGGGGCCGGACATTGTCCGACCCCTCCTGAAGCATTTTTAAAGGAGTCCGAAGCTGGCTTTGGCTTCTCTCTTGCCAAACGAATTAACTATGCACGTGGCCGTGGGCCAGTTCGTCGCTGGTGCCGGGGCGCAGGCTGGCGATCTTCACGTGGAAGAACAACGTCTCGCCGGCCAGGGGATGGTTGAAATCGAGTAAAACGCCTTCAGGGCCAACGCCGGCTACATAAGCTTCAAGCGGCTGGCCGCTTTCGTCGCGCATACGCAGGCCCATGCCTTCGCTCAGTTCCATGTCGGCCGGAAAGAGATTGTGCGGGACCATCTGGTAGGCGTCGGGGTCGGTTTCGCCGTAACCATCGCCGGGGGCTACTTCAACATCCTTTTCGTCGCCAATGCTCATGCCGTAGAGCGCCTGCTCCAAACCGGGGATAATCTGCCCCTGGCCCTGGAGAAACTGCAAGGCTTCGCGCCCGTTGGAGGAGTCAATAATGTCGCCGTCTTCGAGGGTCAGGGTATAATCCATGCTGACCACCATCCCATCTGCCACGGTTAGCTTTGTATCTGTCATTATATTCACCTTCTTTTGATAAATTTTTTCGGCCTGTCAAAACCCAGTTAGCCCTGAAAACAACAGCCGCCTGGACTTACTAGTCCAAGCGGCTCAAGAGCCAGAACTAACTTGTCTGGCGGAGACTGTACTCAAAGAGGCTGGTAAAGTCAAATTGTGTCACTCCCCGTCCCGCCTGGTGTTTACCCTTGAGGCTAAGGCTAAAATAGACCTTAACAGGGCTTTAAACCCTGTAAGGTCTGTTATAGTTGAGGGGATAGGCGGGCAAAGCTTATAAATCCCCCGTCTACCGTCCACTTTTTGCAACGCCGGCAGAACCTGCTCGCCCAGCAGTCGCATACCCTGGGCGGGGTCGAGGCCGTGCGGCGTGCCAAACTCCACCCGATTGGCTCCGGCGGCGAAGAGATCGGCGGCTTGTTGGGCCACCTCGTCGGGCGTGCCGGCGAAGGCCAGATGGCGCAGCAGTTCATCCGAGAGGCAGCGGCCCACCGCTTCGTAATCATACCGGGCCGAGGCTTCGTTGATGCGCTGTAACAGTTCCGGCTCGAGGCCCAGACTGTGGTCCAGTTGAGCAATAATAGAAATGTACAGGGCGGCCTCACGCCTGGCCCACTGCCGGGCCGCCGCTCCATCGCGGTCTACCACGGTGACAGCCCCCACCACCAGGCCAATGGAGGCAAGGTCGCGCCCCGTGCGCCGGCGCG
>JAAUSP010000556.1 GCA_012032575.1 Anaerolineales bacterium
GGGAGCAGGGGAGCAGGGGGGAAATGGTTGGGATGATGAGCAGCGGGAGGCGCTGGGGCAAGTTGTCATTGATACTCTGGCTCAGTACGCGCCCAATATTCACGATGTGATTTTGCAAACGAAGGTGCTGACCCCGCTGGATTTGGAGCAAATCTACGGTCTGCCGGAAGGCAACCCCAGCCACGGCGAGATGACGCTGGATCAATTTTTGTATATGCGGCCTGTGCCCGGCTACGCTCAGTATCGCGCGCCCATCGCAGGCCTGTACATGTGCGGTGCGGGGACTCATCCCGGCGGCGGGTGACCGGTCAGCCCGGCTACAACGCGGCGCGAGAGATATTGAAGGATTGGGGGAAACGGTAGATAAAGGATGGAGGATAGATAAGCGCTGATGGCATATCATAATCTGCTTTTCGAGGTGACTGAGCCAATCGCCAGGATCACGCTCAATCGCCCCCAGGCTTTGAATGCGCTGACGCAGCCGCTGTGGCGGGAACTGGGGCAGGCGCTGGACGAGGCGGAGGCCGATGAGCGTGTTCGGGTGGTTATTTTGGCCGGGGCGGGCCGAGCTTTCTGCGTGGGGTACGACCTCAATGAAGAATTTGAGCCACCGCTGAAAACGGCTGCCCAATGGCGTGAGGTGCTGGCCAGAGATATGGCCGTGACGATGAAAATCTGGGAGCTGTCCAAGCCGGTGATTGCGGCGGTGCAGGGTCACTGTCTGGCCGCCGGCTGCGAGCTGGCGATGGCCTGCGATCTGACTCTGGCCGCCGATGACGCCCAATTCGGCGAGCCAGAGGTGCGCTACGGCTCCGGGCCGGTCACGCTGCTGATGCCCTGGCTGATTGGGCTGAAAAAGACGAAAGAACTGCTTTATACGGGCGAAAGTATCAACGCCCACGAAGCGGAGCGGTTTGGCATGGTCAACCGGGTGGTGCCGCGTGAGCGGCTGGAAGAAGAAGCCACGGCGCTGGCTCGAAAAGTGGCCCTGGTTCCGCCCGACGTGATGAAATTGACCAAACAGCCCATCAACCGCACGTTTGAAATCATGGGACTGTATGCCGCCCTGCACCAGCACATCGAGGTCAGCGGCATCCTCAACTCCGCCGATATCCCCGAAGTGACCGAGTTCCAGCGGATTATTGCCGAACAGGGCTTGAAAGCCGCGTTGCAGTGGCGCGAGAGCCGGTATCAGTAAATTTATGGGACAGGCTAGAAAATCTGTCCTTACTTAGTCCATCCCCCCCGCAATCAACGCCGGTAACTGTTCCACCTGCGGCGACAACAGTAATTTGTAGCACGGCACCTGCTCCACCAGCTTGCCGAGCAGATGCAGTGTTTGCCCGATGGCCGCCTTGTCCCAGCCCTCGATGGCCTGGGGCACAAGCTGCAACAGCGCCTCTTTGGGGTTGACCTCGACCAACTCACTCCGGTTCAACCCCGGCGTGACCTGTGGAAAGAAAATGCCCCCCGCCGGTCCACTCGCCGCCCACGGCTCCCCAAACGCCTCCTCCGCCCGAAACACCCGCTTCTGCCGCCCCACCGGAGCCAACAAATCCATCACCTCTTTCTCTTCCTTAGCCTCAGCCTCAGCCTCAGCCTCCCCCATAAACCGCCGCAGCCCCTCAAACCGCGCCAGCGAATCGTCAAAGGCGCTCAACCGGCCCGGATAGGCCAGCACCTCAACCTGCTCGTCGGGGCGCAGGCGCAGCAGCGGCGAATCGTTGCTGAGCAGCTTCCAGCCTGCGCTCAACAGGGCCAGGCCCGTAGTCGTCTTGCCCGCGCCATCGCCCCGGTGATCAAAGCGACCTGGCCGCCGGGCGCGAGCGCCGCAAAGGCGTGCAGCGGAAACCAGCCTCGCCGCCGGTACAGCGGAGCCAGCGAAATCAGCAGCACATCCTCGAACGCGCCGTACGCTTCGAGGGTGTTGCGGGTAACAGCCCCGATGAACCGCTGCTGCTCCAAATCCACCGTAATCAGGCCATACTTGGGCATACGGATCGCCACCAGCGACCCCTGCCCGTAATAGCCGACCAGCGGCCCTTCTGCAATCACCGGCATCCGCGGGGGCGGCGGCGGCGCACTGGGCAGCTTGTGGATGTGCCAGCCGATAAAAATATCGCTCTCCGTGCCGGTGGCGCGGGGCAAATGGCCGTAAACTTCCTCGAAACGTTCCCGCAGCGGCGCATCCGGCGTTTGAAAAGCCAGTTTCAGGCCGTGCAGGTCCACCACCAGCGGCGGTTCGGTTGCTTGGGTCAGGTTCATGGGGTAAAAATCCCTTGTGAAATAGTGTGATTGAGATTATAATAGTGGCTGAAAAGGGTTGTCAAATCGCTATGTCCCGACGCTACAACCTGATCAACATCCGCACCCTGCTCAAGGAAGGCTTCAGCGACGCCGAACTGCGCGACTTCTGCTTCGATACGCCCAACTTAAAACGCAAACGACGCTAAAGACGCAAAGGGGAGAAATGTTAAAAGCGTTTGCGCCTATTGCGCCTTTTGCGTTAAATAATAAGGCCGCTGAAAGAACTTCTCAGCGACCTCTATAGACAAGAGAATACTCCTTAATTTCGTGGTGCGTGTTCCGTTTATCTTATGCACCACGCACCACGTCCTCACGCCGCCCGCGGACTTTGACCCGCTGCGCCGGTCGTCCAGCCGCGCCGCCGGATACCGGCTATTTTTTCAAAACGCTTACAAATTCGGCCTCACTGCAAACCGGATTCAAACCTGCCCGTGCTAGAATGAAGTCAGGGAAGGTTCATGGGGTTAAGTCACTGCCGGAGGGGAACCGGCAGCGATCTTTAGAAGAGCGAAGAGGCTACCATGTCAATTTATGAAGAGAATGAACGGGCTTTAAAGGAGTTGATTCAGGATATAAAAAGTGTGCCGGGGACATTCCCGCCGGTTTACAACTGCGGCGATGTCATTATCGGCTACGACCGGCGCGGCCGTTTCCGGGTAATGGCCTCAATCAAGGCCGAGCCGGTGCTGCCGGCTGAAACCGACTGGCTCAAACGCTGGCAGGCCCGGCTGACGCCGCTGACTCACGGCAGCGAAAACGAGCAAACCTGATTGACCACTGGATCCATCGCTGGCAGGAGCGGCGCTGGAAACCCGTCCCGCCTCAGCGCCCCCTGGAACAAATTTAGTTGATGGAGTTCAATAGATTGAGCAAGGCTGACCCCACAGGGGCCGGCCTTGTTTGTTTTTAGGCTTCAAATCCCTTTGACAAAAGCGGCAGATAGATTTATAGTTAGCGCTTCTCACAAGGTAGCAGGTAGCAGGGATGTTTTACCCCTGTCTACCGTCTACTGTCTACCGTCTACTATTTTCTTAGGAGGCTCTCATGTCCGCTGCTACACCCCCTTTTGAAATCCACGATCCCGAAATATTGGCCCAGGCGCGGACGATACTTGATGCCTGCACTTCGCCCCAGGAGATGCAGGAGGCCGTGCTGGCCGCCGTAGGCCGCAACGAAACCTGGCGCGGGCAGCGCTGTATCAACCTGCTCGCCCCCGAAGCCCCAACCAGCCCCACCGTGCGGGCGCTCCTCTCCGCCGAAGTGGGCACCCGCGCCGCCGAAGGCCATATTGGGGCGCTCAATCGCTGGTTTGTCGGCACGCAATACATTGACGAAATCGAAGCCCTGTGCATGGAACTGCTCAAAAAACTGTTCAGAGCTAACTACGCCGACCACCGTCTGGTCGCCAGCATGATCGGCAACCTGACCGTTTACACCGCCATGACCCAGCCGGGCGACGTGATTATGACCGTGCCCCAGCCTTTCGGCGGCCACTCCAGCAACCGTCCCGACGGCCCCGCCGGGGTGCGCGGCCTCAAAATTGTGGACATTCCCTTCGACCCGGTTGAACTCGAAGTGGATTTGGACCTCTTCCGGCGTATGGCCCCGCTGGTACAGCCCAAACTGGTCACGCTGGGCGTCTCGATGACCCTCTTTCCCTTTCCCATCCAGGCTATGCATGAGATTGTGGCGGAGTGGGGCGGGCGTATCTTTTTTGATGGGGCGCATCAACTGGGGCTGATTGCCGGGGGGCAGTTCCAGGACCCACTGAAGGAAGGCGCGGCGGTGCTGACCGGTTCCGCCGGCAAAACGTTCAGCGGCCCGCAGAGCGGGGTCATCGTGTGGAACGACCCGGCCCTGACCGAGCCGCTCACCCACGCTATCTTCCCGGTGCTGGTCGCCACCCATCAAGTTAACCGGGTGGCGGCGCTGGCCGTCTCGGCGGCGGAATTGCTGGCTTTTGGACCCGTCTACATGGCCCAAATTGTCCGCAATGCCCAGGCCTTGGGCGCGGCGCTGACCCGGCGCGGCATCCCCGTGCTGGGCAGTCACAAAGGCTATACTGCCACCCAGCAGGTTATCGCCGATGTGCGCCAGTTTGGGGGTGGGTTAGCCGTGGCCCAACGGCTGGCGCGGGCTAACATCATCGCCAACAAAAACCTCATCCCCAACGATCGGCCCGAAGATTGGGACCGGCCCAGCGGCCTGCGCCTGGGCGCCATCGAAGTCACCCGCCTGGGCATGAACGAGACCGAAATGGAGGCCATCGCCGATTTTATGGCCCGCATCCTAATCGAACAGGAAGCGCCGGAGACGGTCGGCGAGGAAGTCATCGAGTTCCGCCAGCCGTACCAGACCCTGTATTACTGCTTTGACCACGGCTTGCCCAAAACCAAGCAGGGTAACAGAGTCGCAGAGACGCATTGATTTATATGTGTCCTGCTTCGCGTTGGTTTTGCCTATCCAAGTTAGTGCCTTAGAAATGGAGTCCTTGCCCATTGCGCAAAAAGTCTAACCACGAAGGCACAAGGGCACCAAAAAAATTTAAATAAAACCTTTGTGTCTTCGTGTCTTTGTGGTTCATCAATTCCTGTTTGGCTCTGGCTTATCCGGGTTAGGAGTATGTAATGCATTTATCAGACAAACCCCAGCACAACCCCAACGCCACTTATCAAAGCGTTGGCGACGAAGCTATTTTGATCAATTTGGTCAGCGGCTCTTACTATTCGCTCAACGATACCGGGACGATGTTCTGGGAACTACTCGACGGGCAGCGGACCATCGCCGACTGTGCCCGGCTCATCGCCGCCGAATATGAGGTCGAAGCCAAAGTGGTGGAGAGCGACCTGCTAGAACTGGCGACCGATTTTAAGCAGGAAGGCTTGATTGTTCTTTGACCGCCT
>JAAUSP010000557.1 GCA_012032575.1 Anaerolineales bacterium
AGGTCATCCGCCGATAACTTCGATAAACCTGCTCCTCAGTCACCCGGCCAGGGTGAAGATGAAGACAGAAGGATGAAAGGTCGGAAAAATTGACCTTTCATCCTTCATCCTTCATTTTCATCCTTCCCTGGCTGGGTCAGGCGCTGTATAACCCCGTTAGCTCCTTTCGTTAGAGTTCGCTCACTATGTTACCCTGCTGCTTATCTGTGACTACTCTGCCCTGTCATTTCGAGCGACGTCAGGAGCGAGAAATCTCCTAATCCGTGGGTTGCCGACAACAACCTCAGAGATTTCTCGGCTTTCAGCCTCGAAATGACATGAGGGATGAGTAATTATATTTATCTTAAGGATTATAACTTAGAAAGCAATCAGAAGAAAATAGGAAATTAGTTAGAGTTTTTCTATCAGGTCTTCCAGGCGATCGAGCACGGCTTCGATGCTGAGATGGTCGGTTTCGACAATGATGGCGTCGGCGGCGGGGATCATGGGGGAAATGGGTTTTTCGAGGTCCTGCCTGTCGCGCTCGCGCATGGCGGCCAGGATTTCCTCATAGTTGGCCGGTTGGCCCTGGGCAGCCATGTCGCGGCAGCGGCGGCGTGCCCGTTCTTCGGCGGAAGCACGCATAAACACCTTCAGCTCGGCCTCGGGCAGCACCACCGTGCCGATGTCGCGCCCGACCATCACAATGGCGCCGGGGGCGGCAATACGGCGCTGCTGGGCGGTCAGCGCGGCCCGCACCCGCGGATAAGAGGAAACCAGCGAGACAAAGGTTTCCACTTCGGGGCTGCGGATGGGCCAGGTAATATCCAGGCCGTCGGCCAGCACGGTGTAAAGGCGGCCATCGTCGGGGCCGTTGGCCTTCACCTCAATGGTCAGGGTTTCGGCCAGGCGCGAGACTGCTTCCATGTCAGCCGGGTCAAGTCCCCGGTCAAGCGCGGCCCAGGTGACGGCGCGATACATTACCCCGGTATCAAAATAAAGGTAGCCCAGGCGTTGGGCCAGCAGCGCTCCCAGCGTACTTTTACCCGAAGCCGCCGAGCCGTCAATGGCAATGGTTGAAGGTTGGGTCAATCTCTTCTCCGGCTTAATCACCATAGATGATTTCAATTCGTCTTCTTTGGCAAATGTCAACAAAATCACGTTCATTGAAGGTGATTAGATAGTTTATCCTCAAATTAACATCCATTAACATCATCCGAATTACCCAATCAACTAGACTGATAGGTCTTGGAGATGTCAAGGTCTCTTCAAGCGCCTTGTCCCGATAGGAAGTATCATTAATTCTAACAGTGCTAGGCTTTTCCAAAAACGTCTCAAACCGTCCAAGCACAATTTTGTCTTTGGTAAACTTGGTATTTAGAACCTCATATAAAGATGGCCAAGGTATTAATATGGTTGATCTTTGAATTACATTTGCAATTTGTCCTGCTCTTACATGATTACTGTCTTTCACGTCATATAAAGCAAACCAGAAACCAGTGTCAACTAAGATGTTTTGAGGAATATTAGCTCTCATCCTCGGTTTCTTCCTCGTATTCAGTTGCATAGCCTGCCCATGGCGCAGGTTTTCTCTTTCCAAAAAGAAACTTGCCTTTTCTTTTCGGCGAGGGTTCTAGCTCCGGGTAAATCACATATATCCTATCCGATTTATCTAAACTAATATTATCGCTTATTTGATCAGCTAATTCTTTTAGCAAATCTTGTTTAAATTCAAACGAAAATGCAGCACAGTTAGGGCCACATTCCTTTGCTTTATAAGAGTCTAACCAAGCATACATATTTTCATAATCACCTTTTAATCCCAAGTCATAAGAAAGCCAAATTAGTTTTTTCACTTTATCACTCCTTTTTTTATTTGTGGCTCAGAGGCAGTCTGTGACCGCCACAAGTCGAGGGCCGCAGACCCTCTCCGAGCATAAAACGGAAGACGCAACACGCAACACGCTCTTAAAGTTTCACACTACGTTTCAACTGTTCCACTTCCACCGGGTTGAGGTGACGCCATTTGCCCGGTTTAAGGTGGCCCAGTTTGATGGGGCCGATGCGGACCCGTTCCAGCCGTTTGACCGGGTGGCCCAATGCTTTAGCCACGTCGCGGATCTGGCGTTTGCGGCCTTCGGTCAGGATGATTTTGAGCCAGGTGTTGTCGCCTTCAAGCTTGAGGCGTTCGATGATGGCCGGGGCGCTGGGCCGGCCTTCTATTTCTACTTCGCCGCGCCGCCAGCGGAAAAGGGTGGGGGTGGTGGGCCGGCCTGCTACTAACACCTGGTACTCTTTTTCCAGGTGCGAGCGGGGATGGGTGATCTTTTCGGCCAGATCACCATCATTGGTCAGCAGCACCAGCCCTTCGCTGCGTAGGTCCAGCCGGCCTACGGGGTAAACCCGCTCCTCTACTTCCACCAGGTCCACCACCGTGCGGCGGCCGCGGTCGTCACTGGCGCTGGTCAGCACGTCGCGCGGCTTGTTGAGAATCAGGTAAACCGGCTTTTCCGAGGGCCGGGGCAGGCGTTGGCCGTCCACAGCAATCACATCGCGGCGCGGGTCAACCTTAAAGCCCAGCACGGTCACGGTCTGGCCGTTCACCGTTACCCGGCCCTGTTCGATCAGGGTTTCGCTGGCCCGGCGCGAAGCCACTCCGGCGTGGGCCAGCACTTTTTGCAGGCGTTCTTCCACTTGAGGGTTGTTGGCCATTAAATTGCTCCTTCCTGGCGCAAGTAACTTTCCAGGCGGGCCACGAAACGTGCGGCGGCAGCAAGAATTTGCTCGGCATCTTGCCCCGTAAGTGGAGTCGCGTACAGGTCATAATCTTGTTCTTCGCGGGCTTTACGTGCTTTGGCATAGATTTCGCTAAATTCCGGTTCAATCTTACCGGGTTTTATAAGAAATTCACCAAACGCCGAGTGTACACCAGAATGTCGGGCACGTTCAATGTTTAACCATAACAGTGCTGCCGAAGCTACGTGGAAGATTGTGTAGTAAGCCCGGTTAACTGCGCCACGCCAGTGACCTTGCGTTAGGCTATCACGGGCTGTTGCCAAATCGTCATAAGCTCTATCTAAGCGGACTCTGATATAAGTTCGTTTGGTTGCATCGTCCATAGTTCAATCCCATCCTGTTCAATATTGCGATAAAGAAGCAAACGATGCTGGCGCATTGTAGCGTAGGTAGTTTCATCTTTGATAATCAATGAAGTGACAATGCCATAGGCAAATTCGATCTCCCAAGCGATTCTGACAATCTCATTCCAGTATCGCCGGTAATCACTATCTACCATCCGCACCACGATCAGCAAATCTAAATCTGACTCGTCATCAAAATCGCCCCGCGCTTTGGAACCAAAAAGCACCACTCGCAGCAAATCGTCCCTGTAGCGCTGATGCAAACGGCTGACCAAAGAAGTGAGGGCCGCCCGCTCGTTGGAGGTCAAATGAGCAGGTAATCTGTTCGCAATATTATCCTTACTCATGCCCGTTGGTTCCCTGTTCCGGTGGCTCCGGCTCCGGCAGCTCTAATTCCGGCAAATCTTTCAAATCTTCCAGGCCAAAGTAGCGCAAAAATTCAAAAGTGGTACCAAACAGCGAGGGATGGCCGACGGTGTCCAGCCGGCCCACTTCTTCGACTAGGCCCTTGCTGAGCAGGGTCCGCAGCACGCCGTCGCTGTTAACGCCGCGAATGGACTCGATTTCGGGCCGGGTAATGGGCTGGCGGTAGGCAATAATGGTCAGGGTTTCCAGGGCCGGGGTTGAGAGCCGGGCCGAGGTGGTCAGGCCCAGAAAGCGTTCGATGTAGTCCGTCACTTCGGGGGCGCTGACAAGCTGCACCTTTTTGCCCTGGCGCTGCAAGCGAATGCCGCGCTGCTGGCAGCTCTCTTTAAGCTGTTCCAGGGCCGCCTCGACCCGCTGGGCCGGGCAGTCGATGACCGCAGCCAGGTGCTCGACCGTCACGGCCTCGGCGCTGACAAAAAGCAGGCCCTCGACGATGATGCTGAGTTGTTGGTTGGTCAGGTTGTCTGTTGTCATCGCGGCTCAATAATGCTATAATGCGGGTTGTTTTGGTAAAAGAGGAGTAATAAAACCTGGTGCATCGTTTTTCTTTCTTAAAAAGTATCGTTATTATATTCAGTCTGCTGGGGTTAACCAGTCTGGCCTGCGGCCTGGGCGGCCAGCAAGATGAAGTGGCCGGCCGCCGGGGGGACTATCCCGGTAAGCCAGGAAGCAGCCGACCGCCTGAAACAGAATTTTTACCAATCGCTGCAAGAGGCTACCAGCACCCACGAGGCCAGCCTGCGCATTACCAACGAGGAAATTACCTCGCTGATGGCCAGCGAGCTAACCTCAACCGGCCAGATTCCGCTGAGCAACCCGCAAGTCTGGTTTACCGCCGGGCGAATTTACATCACCGGCGAGGTTGATACGCTTGGCCCGGTCAACTTCGCCTCGCTGATTGTGGCTACGGCGGTGGTGGATGAAGGCCGTATGGTGGTCCGGGTAGAGGAAGCCCAGATGGGGCCGTTTGATCTTTCCCCTTCCCTGGTGGAATCGATGACCCAAACCGTCAACGAAGTGCTGGCCGGAGTAATTGTTGACGCCGACCTCGACATCAGCCGCCTGGAAATCCTGGAAGGCGAGATGTTTGTGATCGGCACCCGCCGGACGTCATAAAAAACGTTAAACGTGGAACGTTTTAACGTTTAACCCTCGAACAGTCCATTCACAAACGCCTCGGCGTCAAAGGGCATCAAATCTTCCACCTTTTCGCCCAGGCCGATGAAGCGGACGGGCACGCCCAACTCTTTGCCGATGGCAAAAACCATGCCGCCTTTGGCCGTGCCGTCGAGCTTGGTTAAAACCACGCCGGTGGTATTAACGGTCTCTTTAAAGTGCTTGGCCTGGGCCAGCGCGTTCTGGCCGGTGGTGGCATCGAGCACCAGCAGGGTTTCGTGGGGGGCGGCGTGGACCTGCTTACGGGCGATCTCTTTTAATTTCTCCAACTCTCGCATCAAGTTGAATTTGGTGTGCAGGCGGCCGGCGGTGTCAATAATCACCATGTCGGCTTTGCGGGCCAGGGCGCTTTTGATCGCGTCAAAGACCACTGCGCCGGGGTCGGCATTGGGCTGGTGGGAAATGACCTGCACCCCGGCCCGGTCGCCCAGCATTTGATGCTGGTCAATGGCAGCGGCGCGAAAGGTATCG
>JAAUSP010000558.1 GCA_012032575.1 Anaerolineales bacterium
GAAAAACGACCCGCTACTTCCACTCAACAAGAGCTCGAACCTTCCTCTGCTCCTGACAATCAAACTCTCTATCACCAACTCCCGCTTGCTGTTTGATCGAAGTAAAACTCATTTTGGTCACACCCAAGTGATTTACTCTGACTGAAACAAACCTCATCACCGGCGCAGAACTGGTCGGGATTTGCCCGGCGATGAAATTCTGCCCGGTTTCTCGGTCAAAGTAGCCGAGTTGTTTGATATTTGAGCCTTACTTCCTTCTGCTGAGAAAATAGTTTCTGTAGCGGTCGGACATTGTCCGACCGCTACAGAATTTTCACGCATCGCGTTGGCGGCGTGCTCAGGCTCGTAAACACTCTTTAGAAAACCAGCTTGGTTCATGTCACTGCGAGACCGAAGGTCGAAGCCGCGTAGCGTCCTTCTCCGGCGGTGGGGATTGCTTCGGCCTGACCGCCTCGCAATGACATTCTTCAGGAAAATTTGACATCGGAATTTTTTGGCTCTATAATACTTCCGATTTCTTACGAAACTTTTGGTTTGTGAGATATTTCGAAAGCTACGCTGGGGTGGCCGTGGGCAAAGAACATCGCCTGGCTGAACGAAGAAAAGATATTCTGACCGTCCTGGAGCAGGAAGGCCAGCTTTCCGTTTTGGATTTGAGCGCTCGCTTCGAGGTATCGGAAGTGACCATCCGCCAGGATTTGCAGGCTTTGAGTGAGCAGGGCCTCCTGCTGCGCACCCGCGGCCGCGCGGTTGCCACCAGCGCCATGCCCGAATTTTCCTTCGACGTGCGCCAGCAGCAATATTCAACCCAAAAAGTCCACATCGGCCAGGCCGCCGCCCGGCTGGTGAACGCCGGCGACACCATTATCCTCGATGCCAGCACCACTGCTCAAGCCATGATCCCCTATCTCAAAAATTTATCCGAACTGACCGTTATCACCAACGGCCTCAAAGCCGCCATCAGCCTGCTCGACTCACCGCAGATTCAGGTTATTTTGCCCGGTGGTAATTTGCGCCGTGAGTCCATCTCGCTCATTGGCCGGATGCAGGATGATCTGCTGGCCGGGGTCAATGTGCAACTGGGGTTTTTTGGCGCACGCGGGCTAACGCTTGAAGAGGGCCTGACCGATGTCAACCTCAACGAAGTCACCATGAAAGCGGCGATGGTCGCCCGCTGCCGCCGGGTGGTCGGCCTGGTTGACTCCCGCAAATGGGGCAATGTCGCCGCCGCCACCTTTGCCCGTTTGGACCAACTGGACCTGCTCATCACCGACTCTGACGTGCCCCCGGAGATGCTCGCTCAGGTCCGGCAGCAGCAGGTTGAAGTGGTGGTGGTGTAAAACCGGTTTCGTCAAATAATTCAGGAGATTGGAGATTGGAGATTCAGGCTAATAATCTCCAATCTCCAATCTCTAATCTCCACCCAGCAAGTAGCAGACATAATTATGGCGAATAATCCAATCCTTGAAATGACCCACATTAGTAAATCCTTCGCCGGGGTGCATGCCCTGCGGGATGTGCAGTTTGACCTGCTGCCCGGCGAAGTGCATGCCCTGCTCGGCGAAAATGGGGCGGGCAAATCAACCCTGATTAAAATTATCACCGGGGTTCACCACCCCGATACCGGCGAAATTCAGCTCAACGGCCAGGCCGTGAACTTTGCCAATCCCCTCGAAGCCCGCCAGCGGGGCATTGCCGCCATCTACCAGGAGCCGAGCCTCTTCCCCGATTTGGACATCGCCGAGAACATTTTTGTGGGCCGCCAACCGACCCGCCCCGGCGGGCAGGTGGCCTGGGGCAACATGTACCGCGAAGCGACCACGCTGCTTTCTTCGTTGGGGGTGCAGCTTGACCCTAAAACGAGGGCGCGAAATCTGAGCGTGGCCCAGCAGCAGATGGTCGAAATTGCGCGGGCGCTGTCCATCCACGCCAAAATATTGATTATGGACGAGCCAACCTCCTCGCTGACCCTGGCCGAGGTGGCCGATTTGTTCCGCATTACCCGCCAACTGCGCGAAGCCGGCACGGCCATCGTCTTTATCTCCCATCGCCTCGAAGAACTGTTGGAACTGGCCGACCGGGTCACGGTGCTGCGCGACGGCGCTTACGTGGACACCCGCTCCATGTCTGACGTAACCACCGAGCGGCTGATCCAGATGATGGTGGGCCGGACCCTGGACGACCTGTTTCCCAAAGTGACGGTTGAACCCGGCTCGACGGTATTGCAAGTCGAAAATCTGAGCCGGGCGGGTGTTTTTCAAAATATCTCGTTTGAGTTGCGCCAGGGCGAAATCCTGGGCATGGCCGGACTGGTCGGCGCGGGGCGCACCGATGTGGCCCGCGCGATCTTTGGGATTGCTCCGGCTACCGGCGGGACTATCAAAATCAACGGCCAGCCGGTCCATATTACCAGCCCGCAGCAGGCTATGCGTCTGGGGCTGGCCTACGTGCCGGAGGACCGCCAGCATCACGGCCTGGTGCTGCCGATGGCTATCTGCGATAACATCACCCTGCCCATTCTGGCCGAGTTTGCCACGGGCGGCTGGATGGATTACGGCAAAGAACGGCAAAACGCCGGGCAAGCCGCCGTGAAATTGGAGGTCAAAGCCGCCGGTATCTGGCAAAAGGCCCGCGAGCTTTCGGGCGGCAACCAGCAAAAAGTGGTGCTGGCCAAATGGTTGAACACCCATCCGCGCATTCTCATTTTGGATGAGCCGACGCGCGGGATTGACGTCGGCACCAAAGCGGCGGTCCACGGCTTGATGAGCCAACTGGCGGCGCAGGGTATGGCGATTTTGATGATTTCGTCGGAGCTGCCGGAAGTGCTGGGTATGAGCGACCGCATTCTGGTGATGCGTGAAGGCCACCTGACCGGCGAGTTCAGCCGGGCCGAAGCCACGCAGGAAAAATTATGGTGGCGGCCACCAAAGCCGTCAATTCAATTCAGGGATGACGTTATGACGACACAACCTCTCAAAGCTGAGAAACCCAGCCTTTGGTTCAGCCTCGCCGCCTCGCGTGAGTCGGGCATTGTAATTTTTATTATCCTGCTGGTGATTTTGGTCAGCCTGCGCAGCGGCTCGGCCTTTTTGAGCTTTGATAATTTCCGCGATATTTTGCTGAACATCTCCATCCTGGCGATTGTGGCCTTGGGGCAGACGATGGTTATCGTCACTCGCGGCATTGACCTGTCGGTCAGTTCGATCATTGGCCTGGTGGCGATGATGGTCGCCTTTACCATCAAGGCCAACCCGGAGCTTTCGCCGGTAATGGCGGTGGTGCTGGGGATGGCGCTGGGCGCTGTTCTGGGCAGTTTCAACGGCCTGTTGATAACAGTGGGCAAAGTGCCGCCGATTATCGCCACCCTCGGCACGTTGAGTATTTACCGGGGGGCGGTGTTTATGTACAGCCAGGGCACGTGGATCAATGCTTTTGAGCTACCCCAGCCGTTCAAGTTATTATCAAAAGGTACCCCGTTGGGCCTGCCCAACCTGGTTATTTTTGCCCTGGTGGTGGCGGTCATTATCTATTATTTCCTCAATTACACCCGCCTGGGCCGCGATATTTACGCCGTCGGCAGTAACCCGGCGGCGGCTGAGGTGGCCGGCATCCGGGTGCAGCGCATCATCTTCACGGTTTATTTATTATCCGGTCTGTTGAGCGGCCTGGCCGGGGTGTTGTGGGCTTCGCGCTTTGAGTCGGCCCAAACCAATACCGCCCTCGGTTTCGAGCTGCAAACGGTGGCGGCTTCGGTGGTCGGCGGGGTCAATATTTTTGGCGGCAGCGGCACGGTAACGGGCGTGCTCCTGGGGGCGTTCTTGTTGGGTATCATCAACAACGCTTTGACCCTGGTGCGGATTTCGCCGTTCTGGCAGTTGGCGGCGCAGGGCTTGCTGATTTTGCTGGCCGTCGTGGTTGACTCCTTTATCTTGCGCCGTGTGCAGCGCAGCCTGACTGTGAGGAAAACAGCATGACAACTCCTATAGCCTCCAAACCCGAAGGCGCGCCCGAAGCGCCCGCCCGCCTTCTCTCGACCCCGCCCCGTTCGCTGGCTGCTTCGCTGCTACGTTGGGAATGGTTTTTGGTCATCCTGATCGTGATCGTCAGTTTTGTCAACAGCCTGATTTCGCCTTTCTTTTTGGAGGCCACCAATCTCTTCCGCACGGCTTCCGACTTTATGGAATTGGGCCTGATGATGCTGCCGATGGCCTTTATCATTATCACCACCGGCAGTGTGGATTTGGCCGTCGCCTCGACGCTGGGCATGTCGGCCTCATTTATGGGCTGGCTGTTCAACTTTGGGGTCAATATCTGGGTGGCGGCCGTCGCTGCCCTGCTGCTGGGCACAGTGGCCGGTTTGGTCAATGGGCTGCTGATTACCCGGATCAAACTGCCGGTGCTGGTTGTCACCCTGGCCACGTTTGCCTTTTACCGGGGGATTGCCTATGTCCTCCTGGGCGACCAGGCTGCGCGTGGCTACCCGGAAGCCTTTACCTACCTGGGCCAGGGCAAGCTGGGCAGCACGCCGGTGCCCTTTTCGATGCTGTTGTTTGGCATCCTGGCAATTATTTTTGGGCTGGTGCTGCACAAAACCACCTTCGGCCGGCAGTTGTACGCCATCGGCAGCAACGAAGAAGCCTGCCGCTACTCCGGCGTGCCGGTTGACCGGATCAAGCTCATTATTTTTACCCTGTCCGGGTTTATGGCCGCCCTGGCCGGGATTGTGCTGGCGGCCCGTTTTGGCAGCACCCGGCCCGACATTGGTACGGGTTTGGAACTGGATGTGATTACGGCGACAGTGCTCGGTGGGGTTGACATCTCCGGCGGCACCGGCACGATGATCGGCGCAGTGTTGTCGCTTATCCTGATCGGGATACTTCGTTTTGGGATGAGCCTGGTCAACATCCAGGGGCAGGTGCAGGGTATTGTTATCGGCTTGCTGCTGATTCTGGCGATTTTCTTGCCCCGGCTGGGCCGGTCCATCGGCGGCGGCTTCAAACTGAACCAGAGCGCGATGATGGGCAGTGTGGTCGCTCTGGTGGTGGCCCTGCTTTTTGGCGGCTTCTTTTCGTGGTCGCGCAACCTGGTGCTGGTCACTCCCGAACCCACGCCGGCCCCGCCGACGGCCACGCCGGTTCCTGCTGTGGTGTTGAAACCGACGCCCACGCCGGTCTCATTGCCG
>JAAUSP010000559.1 GCA_012032575.1 Anaerolineales bacterium
CTCAATTAAATTGTTAAGCTGTCTGACGGTAGATAGATTGTTGGTTGACATACCCTTTATCTTCTACCGTTAGGCGGTTTGGGCAATTCCCGAGCCGCCTTTTCTCGTTATTTATCTAAAGTCAATCTCGTTAAGCACCGCCGAGAAGTCTACAAGATGAAATAGAAAGGAAAGTTTTTGCTTTGCCTGTTAGCTCCCCTCTAAAGGCCACCTCGCCCCCAGCACCAACCCCCGCGCATTTTGAGCCAACTGTTCCAGCCGATACAGCCGCGCTTTTTTATCATCTTCGTCGCGCTGCTCCGGCGGGCAGGGCAAATCCAGGGTGAAATGCCTGACCGCCAGCCCCAGACGTTGAGCTACCCCCATCACAATCAGTCACAGTCATCACCCGCATCAATCACCCGGCGCATTGCCTCGGCCAGGAGTGTGCCGATGAGGGAGCCGCTGACGACATCGCCGGGGTAGTGGACGCCCAGGTAAGTGCGCGAGAAAGCCACCAGCGCGGCCACCAGAAACCACAACGGGGCCAGGGCCGGATAGTGCCGGGTCAACAGCCAGGCCCCGGCAAACGCCGCCGCCGAGTGGCCCGACAGAAAGGAATAACTGCCCGGCTTCCGCCCGACGGTAATGGCCTGGACGGTGTCAATAAAAGGCCGGCGGCGGCATCGAGCATGGTATCGGCTACCTGCTGGGCTTCTTCAGGGGTGGTAATCTGGCGGACGGCCTGTTTGACGGCTTTTTTGGCCGGTCCGGCCTTGGCTTTGGCCTCAGGCGAGACCGGCTCGTTGCTGACTACTCCGGTTCCTTTTTCCTCGGCCGGGTCGGCTGGGTTGTGGGCTTCGTCGCTCATCGTGCCCTTACCGATCCGGGTCTTCAAAGCCCTGACTGGCATTTTCCTCGGCTAATTGGCGCGCCCGGTAAGCTACAATGCTGGTTCGCGTCGCCTGCCAGGTCTGGCCTTGCCGCTGGCCTTCCAATTCACCCGCTTCGATCAGCAGGATGACATTATCTTCTTTCATATTCAGGTAATCGCTGATTTCCTGAACGGTCATGGTTTCAGCCATTTGTTCAATCCCCCTTTAGCTGTCACACGTTGCCAAAATTCAGTTTCTAAGAACAGGATTAATTCTAGCAGGCCGGCAGGCCGATTACAATATTGACCGCGCTTTCCCCCCGTGTTAGAATTTAATCCACATGGAGATTAGAGATTGGAGATTGCCCAGAGCAAAAAATCTTACTGACCCTCAAAACGGTCGAAAATGAAGCCGGGTGGTCCTCTGAGCTTAATCAATTTCAACCTCTGGCTGGTTTGCGGCGAAGCTTGGCCAGACAATTTCACAAGTTGACAGAGTTTTTATATGATCACTTACAAGCAGGTTCGCCAGTATCATCTGGAACAAATCAATAAGTCAACCAGCCGGGGGCCGCAAATTGTCGTGTTAGGCTTTGCCCTGATTATCCTGATCGGGACAGTTTTGCTTACTTTACCCATTGCAACAGAAGATGGGCAGGGAATGACCTGGATTGAGGCCCTTTTCACGGCTACCTCAGCCACTACCGTCACCGGTCTGGTGGTGGTCAATACCAAAAATACTTTTTCCCTGTTTGGCGAACTGGTTATCTTGACCCTAATTCAGGTAGGCGGCGTGGGATTTATCACCCTGTCGGTGGTACTTTTTCGGTTGATTGGCCGGCGGGTGAGTATTTATGAACGCAATTTGCTTAGCCAGACGCTGGGAGTGGGGGGAAACGAAGGTATTGTCCGCCTGACCTTAACGGTTCTGTTCATTACCCTGACCATCGAATTTATCGGCGCTCTGGTTTTGTTTACGCAGTGGGTGCAACTTGTGGCCTGGCCGCAGGCGGCCTATTACTCAATTTTTCACGCGGTGTCAGCTTTTTGTAATGCCGGGTTTGATCTATTCGATGGATTTGAAGACCCGCTGTTACAAACCACCCGTGTAAACCCGATCAGTTTGGTTAATCTGGGGCTGTTGATAACAATTGGGGGGTTGGGGATAACGGCTGTTTACGATCTTATAGCCTGGCCACGCGAGCGGCGGCTGTCGCTCCATACGCGCCTTATCCTGCCTATGACACTCTTGTTGTTGGTCGTTGGCACGCTGCTCTTGATCCTCGATGAGACCTTTGTGAATGGACATGCCCTATCCGCATTTTCGTGGGGCGAGCGGTGGTTACTGGCGGCTTTTTCGGTGGTGGCCAGCCGCACCGCCGGCTTTACCCTGGTTCCTCTGGCTGATTTGGGCCAGGCCAGCCAACTGGTTATTCTTGTCTGGATGTTTATTGGCGGCGCGCCGGCTTCAATGGGTGGGGGCGTGGGTTTGACCACTGTTGCCGTCGTGCTGATTACCCTGGCCTCCAATGTGCGCGGTTATCAGGATGTCCGCATTTTGGAGCGAACGCTGCCCACAGAAACAATACATAAAGCTGTGGCCATTATTACCGTATCCACAGCGCTGGTCACAATTGTGACGCTTTGTCTGATCCTGTTTAGAGAGGGGGAGCTGTTTCCTGTTGCCTTCGAAGTAGTCAGCGCCTTTTCAAATACAGGTTACTCCCTGGGCATTACCGAAAGTTTTGACGCGTGGGGCAAAATCATTCTTGCCTTTACGATGTTTTGGGGACGATTGGGGCCATTAACGCTGGTGGTAGCGCTGGCCCAGCGAGACCGTAAAAGCTTGATCCATTATCCCGAAGAAAAAATCATTATTGGCTAGAGTTCTGATCTTGAAAGCAGGAGTTTGATGAATGACAGACCAACATAAGTTATCATGGTCTCAACAAATCTGGCAAAACTTAAAGTCATTGACCTCATTCAAAACAGGCCAAAAACTGACGCGGCGAATAAACGGCAACAATTATAACAAAGAATTTATCGTTATTGGCCTGGGTCGTTTTGGCACAAGCCTGGCCATGACCTTAAATGCTTATGAGCACGAAGTCCTGGCCCTTGATCTGGATATGAAAAGAGTCCAATACGTCTCGCAGGTGTTGCCGCATGTGTTTCAATTGGATGCGACCAATATTGATGCGCTGCGTGAAATTGGAGCCGATGCATTTCATACCGGGGTGGTTTGTATTGGCACTGATTTTGAGGCCAATCTATTAGCCACAGTTAACTTACGCAAACTGGGGGTACACCGGGTTATCACCAAAGCGATAACGGTGACTCAGCAGGATATTCTATCAAAGATTGGGGCCGATGAGGTAGTTTTGCCAGAACACGAAGCCGGGGTGAGGCTGGCACGCCGTCTGGCAGCAATTGATTTTGTGGATTTTATGGAGTTGAGCGAGGATAAGGGCGTGGTAGAAATCATTACCCCTCGCCGACTGATCGGTAAATCGCTTAAGGAGTCACAAATCCGCCAGAAATACGGACTGGCGGTGGTAGCTATTCGCCGGGAAAATGATGTGATTATCTCGCCGCGAGCGGAAGAGATTATCAAAGAACATGATATCCTGGTAGTATTGGGCCGGATTACCAACTGTGAAAAGCTGCGGGAGGAACCTGTTTTCACTACCAACCCATAGCCACAGAATTCTATTGCTATCCGTATTATCAATCAAGGGGGAGACCATGCCCGAAATATTCACGGTCGTCAACAGCACCCTGGATTTAACAGACCAGTTGGAGGCCATCCAGCGGGCCAGCTTTCCCAGTCTGGCCGAGGAAGAGATCATGACCGCTGTCCATTATGCCGCCCAGATCAAACGCTTCCCGGAGGGTCAATTTGCCGTGCTCAACGAAGCCGGGCGGGCCGTGGCCTGCTCCACCGATTTTCGCACCCGTGTAGATTTTGACCACTTTGAGCATCGTTACATTGACGCCGTAGACCACAACTGGCTGGGCAACCACGACCCGGAGGGTGATTGGCTGTATGGGGCCGACATCGGGGTGCTGCCGGAATATCGGCGGCTGGGCCTGGCGACCATGCTCTACCGGGCCAGGCATGATCTGATCCGCCGCTTAAATTTAAAGGGACACGTGGCCGGAGGCATGTTGAAAGGCTACGGCCAGCACCAGGATAAGCTGTCGGTTGAAGATTATGTCGCCAAAGTCGTCGCCGGAGAGATGTTCGACCCGACGCTGAGCATCCAGCTCAAACGCGGCTTCACCGTCCACGGTATCATCCAGAACTACGTGGATGACCCTTCGTGTGAGGGCAAGGCGGCGTTTATTGTCTGGTATAATCCTGAGTATCGTGAAGGGTGAAACGTGTTGCGGGTTGCGTCTTCCGTCTTTATACGCAAGACGGAAGACGCAACCCGCAACCTGGCAATAACAGTGAAAAAGTCAGGAGCGTCAATTCTTTGAACCGCGTTGACCGCCTCATGGCCTACCTGCTCCTGTTTCAAAGCCGGGGGCTGATGCGGGCGCAGGATTTTGCCGGAGAATTTGAGATCAGCGAGCGCACGGTTTATCGCGATATTCAGGCGCTGTGCGAAGTCGGCGTGCCGGTTGTGGCCATGCCCGGTGAAGGCTACCGGCTGATGGAAGGCTACTATCTGCCGCCCATCTCCTTTTCCGCCGACGAAGCCCGTTCGCTGCACCTGTCCATTTCGATGCTGGTCGGGCTGACCACCCCCGGCCCGACGCAGCAGGCGGCTTCGGCAGCCCTGGAAAAAATCCGGGCGGTTCTGCCCGAAGCGACACTGCGCCAGGTGGAGGCGCTGCAAAGCGTCATCCGCTTTTATGCCTTTCCCCGCCCCACCCTCACCTTTGACAACAAAACCTTCCTGACCCTCCACGAGGCCATCCAGCAGCGTCAGGTGGTCCGGCTGCGCTATCACGCCTTCAACAACGAAATCACCGAACGGGACGTGGAACCGCTGGAGCTGTCCTATCTGGATAACGCCTGGATTCTGTTCGGTTACTGCCGCCTGCGCCAGGGGCTGCGCAACTTTCGGCTGGACCGGATTGACCGGCTGGTGCTGGCGAACGAACAATTTGCGCCGCGCCAACTTGACTCGCGCCAACGCTCTTCGGGCCAGGAGCACCCCCGGGTGATTGTCAAGTTTGACCCAAGCGTGACCCGCTGGGTGCGCGAGCGGCAGCACTTCAGCCTGATCGAGGCACGTAATGACAGCGTGATGGTTTACCGGCCCAGCTCGTTTGAGCAAATCGAAGGCTGGCTGCTCGGCTGGGGCGACAAGATGGA
>JAAUSP010000560.1 GCA_012032575.1 Anaerolineales bacterium
AGATCAATGGATCGGAAGTTGTCCAGTTTCTCATTAAGCTCGTTTTTTCGCAAATTTTATGTCGAGTATCAAAAGTTAAAGTTATGCCCGTCTGGAGTATAACCGGCGGCCCAATCGGGGCGAGGCCAGTCGCGTTCGGGGCGCTGGGCATAGGGATGGAAAGCGACAACATCAGCCGGCAGGTCGCCGCCCTGAGATTTCATCACTGCCGTTAGCCAGGCCGGATTACCGGAAGCCAACCCGCCGACGATAATTTTGGCTCGCGGAGCTACGGCACGGATGGCGTCGCGGCTGCGGGCCAGCATTTGTCCAAAGACCTCTTCCCGCAGACAGGGGTCATACGCCGTGCCGATATTCTTGCGGTCGTGGTCTGGCTCGTTCCAGATTTGATAGGCGGGACTATAAGGAGCCAACTGCTGGGCAATCTGACCAGCGCGTTGGGCAAAGCGATTAATGTACTCATCCCAATTACCGGCAAAGGGGGGCTTGCCGGGATAGGTGTCGTAGGTCAGGATAATCAGCGAACCGATGCCGGCGTCTCGATAGGCTTTGGCTTTACGGCTGTAAAAGTCTATCCGGGCCGGGTCCACCTGATTGCCGCTGCTGCTATCGTAGAAGGTGTAACGGACTATCTCGACGCCGAGCTGCTTTAGTTCCGATGCATCGGGGTCGCCGGTAGAATTGTTGGGGTCAATATTGAGACCGTACATGGCTGCTCACCCTTCTTTTGTATTTTGGAATTGAAGACGAGTCCAGTTTACTATGATTGGGTTCAAGATGTCAACCACCTGAGCCAAATCCGCAGTGGGGAAATTAGAGATTGGAGATTGCTAATTAGAGATTAAACAATCGCCAAATTCGTTATTCACAGACAGTTCCTAAATATCCAATACCACCCGGAAACCGCGCCAGCGGATTTTGCTTTCGGGATCGGAATTGCCCCGCGCGGTGCAACGCAGCTTGCCCGGCTCATCCCGGAACGAGCCGCCGCGATACACCCGGTAGAGCCGGTGCAGGTGAACCGGTCTGGCCTCTTCGCGCCCATCGTTGGCACGATAAGGGTAGGGAAACAGATTCTCCTTGGGATCGCTGCCCCAGAGGGTGCTGGTCCACTCTTGCACATTGCCCAGCATATCACAGCAGCCATAAAAACTAACCCCGTCGGGAAAGGCTGTTACCGGGGTAGTATCATCACTGCCAAAATTGCACCGTCCAACCTCCCACGTATTCCCCCACGGATACAATCTTTTCCCCCCTGCTCCTCCACTCTCCCCGCCCAACTCGCCGCTTTCTCCCACTCGGCCTCGGTCGGCAGGCGATAGAGACGGCCCGTTTGCCCGCTCAACCAGCGGCAGTAAGCCTGGGCGTCTTCCCAACTGACCCCCACGACCGGGTGATCGAGTTTGTCAGTCGGCGGCTCGCGCAGAAACCAGCCCGTTTTTTTGGGAGGCTCGTGCTGTTTCTCCCGTTTGATAAATTCGGCGTATTGGGCGTTGGTGATCGGATAGCGGCCTATCTGAAAAGCGGGCAGGGTCACTTCGTGCCGGGGCGTTTCTTCCGGGGGAACGGCGTCGCCGGGGGGGCTGCCCATTAAAAAGGGACCGGACGGAATGAGAATTGTTTCCGGCTCAAAGGGCAGGCGCGGCGTTTCCAGTTTGAGCTGATCCAGGTCAAGCTGCTCGACATTACCGGCGACCAGCAGCGGTCGGAGTGCTTCTTTAAGCTGCTTCAGGCCGGTTTCGTCCAGTTCCGTCGAGAGAGCCTGCCCGATCAGTTCAAGCGCCGCTTGATGATCGCTGATCTGGTTGAGCAGTTCCAGCGGGGCATTACCGCCGTGTTTGGCTTCTCGTTCTTGCAGGATGAGCAAATTTTCGTGCGTTCGCCGTAGAAGCGTTTTAAGGGTGGACATCAGTACTCTGTCTCGATAATTGGGTCAGATTAGCTAAAACGTGTTGCGTCTCGTTTGCCCTGTGGCGGCGTGTTCTGTATGATTTATCTCACGTAAGACGCAACACGCAAGGCGAATATTGAGTAATCCTTTATAACTGCTCAACCCTCATGTCATTTCGAGGCCATAGGCCGAGAAATCCCTACCGTGCTGTATCAGCCTCGGAGATTTCTCCCTACGGTCGAAATGACATGGCTGAGTAGTTACGTCAAATTATACAACAAACGGTAGCGATTTGCTACAGTTTTGGAAAAAGCGGGAATTTTTATTGAAGGACCGGCAGCGTAAACCAGAAGCGGCTGCCCTGCCCCGGTATACCTTCGCTCTCCACGCCGATTTGACCGCCCTGAGCCTCGACCAGCCGTTTGGCGATGGCCAGGCCCAAACCGGAACCGCCATGTTCACGCGAGCGTGCTTTGTCGGCCCGCCAGAAGCGGTCAAACACGTGGGGCAGGTCGGTGGGGGAAATGCCGGGGCCGGTATCGGCGACGGTGAGACGGATGAGGGGTCGGGGGTCGGGGGTCGGGGTCGGGAAATATCGAGCGGTGGAGCGGAGGAGCGGGGGGGCAAGGGAGATAAATACCCTCTCCCCTGCTCCCCTGCTCCCCTGCTCCCCTGCTCTACTAAAGCTGCCTCGACAATCACCTCTCCCCCTTCCGGGGTATGGCGCAGGGCGTTGGAGAGAAGGTTGTGCAGAACCTGGCGCACCCGGTCGGGGTCGGCCTGGACGGGGGGTAAAGCGGGAGGCAAAACAGCGGCCAGCTTTATTTTTTTATCGCGGGCCAGTTCTTCAAATAGATTGGCGGCTCGCTCGACCAGGGAGGGCAATTCAAAGGGCTGGGGATGCAGACTCAACTGCCCGGCCTCGGCCTGGGCCAGCTCGCGCAGGTCGTTGACCAGGCGATTTAGAGTCAGAGTTTCATCGTAAACGGCGGCAATTTCGGCTTTTTCCAGGGGATAAACATCGTCGAGGATGGCCTGCAAATTGCCCTGGATGATGGTCAACGGGGTGCGGAGTTCGTGGGCAATGTCGGCGACCATGTTGCGGCGGAGCGTTTCGGCCTGCTGCAACCCGGCGGTCATCTCGTTAAAGGCCCGGGCCAGGTCGGCTATTTCAGCGCTGCCGGTCACCGGGACCTGCTGGCTCAAATCACCCCTGGAAATGCGCCGGGCGGCGGTGGCCAATCGGCCCAGCGGCGCGGACAGCCCGCGCGAAATGAAAAATCCCAACAGCAGCCCCAGTCCCCCGGCAATAAAACCGGCCTGCCACAGCGAAAAGTTGAACTGGCGCAGAAACGCCTGAGCCGGCCCGGACAAATCGGCAGCGCCGGGCACGCTGATGAGGACATAGCCCACCGTTTGACCTTCCAGGTCAATGGGCACAGCTTCGGCCTGTTCAACCGGGTTCAGGCGGTCTCCCCGGCGCGGACCGCCCTGGTCAAAAATTATTTGGGTCGAAGCATCGGCCAGAATCAGTTGGGGCATGCCCGCCGCATCATCATGCCCCAGCCGTGGCCCATATTATCCGAGCGACCGGGGCCGTCGAACAGCTCTTCCACCCCCGCCCAACTACCCTGGCGGGCATAATAATCGGCCAGGGTGGAGATCAGCGGTGAATTAACAATTTGATCCCGCGCCACAAAGCGGCGAAACTGTAAATTCACCTGGCGGTTAGCCAGAACACCGGCCACCAAAATCCCGATAATCGTAACTGCGCCAAAGGCCAGGGCAAGGCGGACCCAGAGTTTGTTCATGAATGATGCCCGAAAAGAGACTTATCTTTTCTAATTGTGAATTGTGAATAGCCAATTGTGAATGGTGAATAAAAAATTCCTAACAATTCACCATTCACCATTCACCATTCACCATTCGCAATTTTACTCCCCTTTGAGCCGGTAGCCCACACCGTAGACGGTTTCAATGTAAGTGGGCTGGCTGGGGTTGGGTTCGATTTTGCGGCGCAGGTTTTTGATGTGGCTGTCAATGGTCCGGTCCAGCCCATCAAAGCTGTACCCCAATCCTTTTTCGACCAACTCCATGCGGGTAAAGGCGTGACCCCGCTGTTCCAGCAGCAGTTTGAGCAAATCAAACTCGGTTGGGGTCAGGTCAACCGGCGCACCGTCGAGGCTGACGAGGTGGCGGTCCACATCCATTTTTAGCCCGCCGACCTGAATGACATGCGATGTGGCTGGTGCGCCGCCCACCCGCCGCAGAACGGCCCGCACCCGCGCCACGACTTCGTGCGGGTTGAAGGGTTTGGCGATGTAATCGTCTGCACCCAATTCCAACCCGACTATCTTATCGGTGTCTTCGATGCGCGCGGTGAGCATAATAATCGGCAGGTTGGCCAGGCTGGTATCGCTGCGAACGGTCCGGGTGATGTCCCAGCCATCCCGGTCGGGCAGCATGAGGTCGAGCACGACCAAATCGGGCCGCTCGCGGCGGATGGTGTGGAGGGCGGTTTCGCCGTCGTAAGCGGTCAGCACTTGATGACCGGCCCGCTCCAGGTAGGATTGGACCAGCCGGACAATTTGTTTATCATCATCTACAACCAGAATACGGGACATAGATCACGTGGGGCGTGGTGCGTGGTTCATAGTTGCACACCATGCGGCTCTACTTATTTTCAGGGGTTATGCAGTTCACCTGTCATTTCAAGGCCAAAGGCCGAGAAATCCCTGAAAGTTACACTCGCCAGACGAGTTGGGATGGATTTCTCGCTCCTGTCGTCGCTCGAAATGACATGACCATGTAGGTCCTCTTATTTTATCATAGCCATCATTGTTTGTGAAAAGAAAGGCCCCGACCGGCACATGGAGCCTGGGCGAGAAATTCTGCGTAAGGGAGTTCCGAAATTTAAATCATCCCAAAAACTTAAGGCGTGATGCGTGAGGACTTTTGGCGTAAATCCATCACGCATCACGCATCACGTATCACGGGTTTGGGACAATTATTTTTTCAAAACTACTTTAGTTGGTTTCTCCATCCGCAGACCCGGTATCGGAGGCCGCGCTGTTGGAACCCCAACTCTGGTTCAGTCGCTCGACGATATCAACCTTTAGCATTGTAATCCGGGCGTCAACCTCCGCCTGCGTCAGTTGACCGTCGGCGACCAGTTCATTGAGTTGCTCGGTGCGTGGAGCCAGAACGGCGTTGACCAGGGTAGCCATCTCTACATTTTTCTCGGCTGCGACAGCGGCCACGGATTTGCCGGCTCGCAGTTCAGTC
>JAAUSP010000561.1 GCA_012032575.1 Anaerolineales bacterium
CCTTCAAGTTTTGATCTTGCCCCTGGTGATTTTGCCGTATTCGCCAAAAGATCGTGGTGACAAGTTCGGTGCGCCCGGAACCCATCAGGCCGGCAATCCCCAGAATTTTCGCCCCTGCGGACGTTAAAATTCGCCCCCTTAATGACCTCATGGTCCGTATCCTGCGGATTCTGGGCATGGAGGTCTTCAACTTCCAGGACCACTTCGCCGGGGTGGCGATTGCCCTGGGGGAAGCGTTCTTTCATTTCCCGCCCCACCATATACTTAACCAGCTTTTCCTGGTTCAAATTTTGGGTGGGTTGGGTGGTAACAACTTTACCATCCCGCAAAATGGTAATGGAGTCGGTAATGCGGAAAAATTCATCCAGCTTGTGGGTGATGTAAATACACGTGACCCCGTGTTCCTTGAGCGTGTGCAAGATTTCCATCAATTGGTCAATCTCGGCTTCGCTGAGGGCGCTGGTTGGCTCATCGAGGATCAGGATTTTGGCATTTTCAGAGAGGGCCTTGGCAATTTCAGTCATCTGCATCTTGCCCACCCCCAGGTCCTTGATAATGGCCTGAGGCTGAATATCGAGGCGATATTTGGTGAGAATTTGCTGGGTATCGGCGTAAAGCTTGTCCCAGTTAATCGAGCCGCGTTCCACCGGTTCTTTGCCCAGGTAGATATTCTCGCCCACGGTCATGCTGGGGATCAGGGTCAATTCCTGGTAAACAATGGCAATGCCTTCTTCGATGGCCTGCCGGATGGAACGATTTTCCAGCTTCAATTCTTTGTCCTCATAAAGGATGCTGCCTTCATAAGAACCCCAGGGATAAACCCCGGATAGAATTTTCATCAAAGTTGACTTGCCCGCCCCGTTCTCGCCACACAACCCGTGAATCTCACCCCGCCGAACCTGAAACGAAACGTCGCTCAACGCTATAACACCAGGAAATTGTTTGGTCACATTCTGCACGTCGAGGATGATGTCATTCATATAACTTCTGCTTCTCCTTGATAGGTCAGGAGGGGGCTTTCTTTAACAGAAAGCCCCGCTCCTTTTAGAAAATCACGGAAAACCTGTTGACGAGTTAGGGTTTCGGGGGGAGTTGGTCTTCGGGAATGTCGCGATAAACATCATCATAGGCCTGGAACTCACTCTCGACCACCAGGTCGTACACGTTGTCCGCATTCACTTGCTCAACGGGCAGGAAGTAGGCAGCCACTTCACCTTGCTGCGCTTCGTCGTTGGTCAGTTCGGCCATGGTGTAGGTTTTGAGTTCGGGGATGGTTTCACCCTGAAGCAGTTTGTCCATCAGGTCAACGGCCAGCGGGGACAGGTTGCGGATGTCCTTGAGAATGGTGACGGTCAGTTCGCCCTTGACGATGCTGTTGCAGCCGTCGGCGGTGGCATCTTGCCCGGAGATCGGCACGACACCGGCCAGCTTTTGGGCTTTGAGGGCTTGCAGCGCGCCGAGAGCGGTGCCGTCGTTGGAGGCGACCACCGCGTCAATGGCGTTGCTCTGGGAGGTCAGGATATTTTCCATCAGGCTCAGCGCATTGGCCGGGTCCCAGTTGTCCACCCACTGATCGGCCACGACTTCGATGATGCCCTGTTCGACATACGGCTCAACGATTTCATCCTGACCCTTGCGGAAGAGGATGGCGTTGTTGTCGGTGGGGCTGCCGCCGAGTTTGACCAGTTTGAGGGGGTTGTCGGCGGTCCATTTGCCGCCTTCAATGTCAATCGCCTTCATCACGCCGAGGGCCTGTTGGCGACCCACTTCGACGTTGTTGAAGGAGAGGTAAGCAGCAATGTCGGGGGATTTGATCAGGCGGTCATAAGCCAGCACTTTGACGCCGGCTTCGGCGCCTTGGCTACAGCGGTGGAGGCAGCGTCGCCGTCTTCGGCGATGATGATGAGACCTTTGACGCCTTGAGCCACCATATTGTCAATCTGGTCGTTCTGGAGTTTGACATCGTGGTTAGCTTCCTGGGAGAGGACTTCGTAGCCTTTCTCCTCAAGTAGCCGGCGCATCAATTCTTCTTCGTTCTTCCAGCGTTCGGTCGCAAAATCCGAGAAGGATAAACCGACTTTGATACCTTCGCCGGCGGCGACTTCTTCTTCAGTGGCCGCGGGGGCTTCGGCAGCCGGTTCTTCTTCGGCGGCGGGGGCTTCAGCAGCCGGCTCTTCTTTGGCTGGTTCTTCTTTGGCCGGTTGGGCCGGAGCTGCGCCGCCGCAGCCAAACAGCGCCGCGACCAGAAGCGTCAGCATCAGTATGGCTGCAATAGACTTCATTGACTTGTGAAACATTCTTCGCTCCTTTGAGAAATTGTAGAAACTTAAACTGAGTAAATACCACTACCTAGAGCTAAAACTTGTTTTAATGCACCTCCTATTTTCGTCTTAAGAAAGTTTAGTAATGCTCTGAAATTGGCTATATTAAGGGAGATTACCACAAAATAGGATAACACAATCGGGTAGCATGATGCAATGCTTGGCCGCTTCTACCCCTATCGGATTTCCCCCATCTCAAATAGGGGGAAATCCCCTAATCAAGCCGGTAATTTTACCAGCTAACTCCCTGTAAAAGTGGTATAATCCAGCGTATGAGCAACTTGCGAATTTTGGTAGCCGACGACCATGCTATCGTGCGGGCGGGTATCTCGAATACGTTAAAGGAACTGCCTGACCTGGAAATTGTGGGGGAAGTGGGGGACGGGCCGAGTCTGTTGACGGCTTTAGCCCAAACTCAGCCCAATTTTTTACTGATAGATGTAACTATGCCCGATTTTGACCCCATTGCCGCCATCCGTCAAATTCGGGCGCGCTACCCGGCCATGAAGATTTTGGTGGTTAGTGCTCACGACGACGATGTGTACGTGCAGGGTTTGTTGAGTGCCGGGGTAGATGGCTACCATTGAAGGACCAGCCCCTCAGCGATTTGCGCCTGGCGGTGCAGCGGGTCCAGGCTGGCGAACGCTGGATTTCCAGCCGCCTGGTGGATAAACTGGTCAGCCGGCCTGCTATTTTTGCCGTTGGGCCAAATCTGACCGCCCGCCAAAAAGAGATGCTCCAGTTGTTGCAGCAGGGGTTCGATAACCAGACCATCGCCCGGCAGATGGGCCTGAGCGTCAAAACGGTCGAGAACCATCTGACTCGGCTCTACCGCCAGCTTAATGTCCAGAGCCGGCTGGAAGCGGTCAACTACAGCATCCGCCACCCCGAAGTCGGCCAGGAAGCGGCGCTCGACCCGGTCGAGCTTGAGCCAGCCCAACAGGTACAAGTCACCATCCTGCTGGTGGATGACAACGCCCGTTATCGCCGCCAACTGAAACGCATGGTCGGCAAAGTATGTCCCCAGGCCGCCATTTACGAAGCCCAAAATATTGCCGAGGCCACCCAGCTCAGCCAACAGGTTAGCCCCCAACTCGCCTTAATAGATGTGGTTCTGGGTGAAGAGGATGGAATTTATTGCACCCGCCGGATCAAATTGCTGCTGCCCCAGATACGGATTGCCTTGATTACCGCTTACCCCGACCGCGAATTTCGCCGCCTGGGGTTGGAAGCCGGCGCGGTGGCGCTGCTGGATAAAAAAAGATTTGGACGCGCAGGCCCTGCACCAGGTGGTCGAGGATTTGATTGGCTAATCCTCGCCAATATCTTCATTCCACAGCTCCGGCCGGGCGGCGATGAAATCGCGCATCAGTTGGATGCATTCCTCATTCTGCAAAATCACCAGCTCCACCCCGCGCGAGCGCACGTAATCCTCCGGCCCCTGGAAGGTTTGATTTTCGCCAATCACCACCTTGGGGATTTTGTAAAGCAGGGCTGTGCCGCTGCACATGTCGCAGGGCGAGAGCGTTGAATACAACACCGCCCGCTGGTAATCTTTGGCCTTGAGCCGGCCCGCATTTTCCAGGCAGTCCATCTCGGCGTGCAAAATGGCGCTGCCCTGCTGCACCCGCCGGTTGTGCCCCCGCCCCACAATTTTGCCGTCAATTACCAGCACCGAGCCGATGGGAATACCCCCTTCGGCCAGCCCTTGTTTGGCTTCTTCGATAGCGGCTTGCATGAATTCGTCCATGAGTGTTCTCCCTAAATAATTTACGATTTACGATTTACGATTTACGATTTAAATCGTAAATGGTATCATTCTCTTCGATACGGCTTCAAATACGCTCCCGGATACGCCGCATTCCGGCCCGCAATCGCCAGAGCGATAATCGTGGCCAGATAGGGCAGGGCCAGAAAAACTTCGTAGGGTAGATTGAAGCCGGTGGCTTGCAGCCGAAGCTGCAAAGCGGCGACTCCGCCGAAAAGGAGCGCGCCCCACATGGCCCGCAGTGGCTTCCAGTTGGCAAAAATGACCAGGGCGATGCAAACCCAACCCCGCCCGGCGATAATCCCCGGCGAAAACGCGCCCAACTGCGCCAGCGACAAAAAACGCCCCGCCGACCGCCATCAGCGCCCCGCCGATGACCAGGGCCAGGTAGCGGGTGTAATAAACATTCACCCCGGCGGCGTCGGCGGCTTCGGGATTTTCGCCCACGGCCCGTAATTGCAGCCCAAAACTGGTCCGATTCAACCCCCACGAAGCCAGGGGAATCAGCCCGATGAAGGCCAGGTAGGTCAGAAGGTACTGCCCAAAAATCGGCCCCAGGATGGGCAGGTCGCCGAAAGGGGAAACTTGGGCAAAGGGCGTCACCTTGGGCAGCACCGAACTTTCGCCAAAAACCATACGAAAACTGAACAACGACAGGCCGACACACAGCAGGGTAATCCCCAACCCGGCTACGTGCTGGTTGACCCCCAGGGTCACGCTGAAAAAGCCCATCAATAGGCTCATCACCACGCCGCTGAGTATCGCACCGAGCAGCCCCAGCCACAAGTAGCTTCCGGTGAAACCGGCCTCGTTGGCTTTATAGGCCACGGCAAAGCCGGCAAAGGCCCCCAGGTACATGATCCCTTCGATGCCCAGGTTCAAAATCCCGGCCCGCTCGGTGTAAACCTCACCGATGGTGGCATAAATCAACGGCGTCGCCACCCGCAGCGTGGCCGCAATGAGTCCGACGAGAAAGGTTAGAAATAAACTGATCTCCATACCTGTTCAATCCAAGGAGGGAAGGCTGGAAGATTGGAAGGTTGGAAATAGCGAAATCCAGCCTTCCAGCCTTCCAATCTTCCAGTT
>JAAUSP010000562.1 GCA_012032575.1 Anaerolineales bacterium
ACATCGTGCCCTTTGGGTATTTACGATTTATGCCCCGACTGGAGGTATTTACGCACCACGCATCACGCGTCACGCGTCACGCATCACGCATCACGCGCTACGCTATTCTTGCCGTTCTCTCCATCTTGCTGCTTTTAGGCATTTGGTTCTTCCTCCCCCCCGCGACGACGGCAGTCTGGCCGAAATTCGGCGGCGGGGGACGCTGCGGGTGGGGTTGGATGCGAGTTTTCCGCCGTTTGAAACCATTGACGCCAACGGCCAGATTATAGGGCTGGATGTGGATATTGCCGGGGCTGTTGCCTCTGATTTGGGGGTGAAGGCGGAATTTGTCAATATTGGTTTTGACGGCCTGTATGATGCCCTTCTGGCCCGCCGGGTGGACCTGGTCATCTCCGGCCTGCCCTACGACCCCCGCTGGACGCAGGATGTAGCCTATACCACCAACTATTTTAACGCCGGGCAGGTGCTCGTCATCCGCACTGATGACCAGACCATCAAAGCGGTTGAAGATTTAGCCGGTCATACTATCGCCGTCGAGTGGGGCAGTCAGGCTGAGATGGAAGCGCGGCAGTTGCAGAATCCCCCCTCTCCCTCAGGGAGAGGGGCTGGGGGAGAGGGTGAGAATAACACCACCTCTCCAACCCCTCCAGCCATAACCCTCCTCCGCCAGGACTCCGCCGCCGCCGCCCTCGATGCCGTACTCACCGGCCAGGCCGCCGCCGCCATTGTTGACTCGCCCAGCGCTCTGACCCCCTCCCCAACCCTCCCCCTGAGAGAGGGAGGGGGTTTAAGAATCGTTACCTACCTCACCGACGAATGGTACGCCGCCGCCGTCCACCTGCGCAGCCGGGAACTGCTGGCAGCCGTCAACCAAACCCTGGCTCGATTGGAGGAAAGCGGCGAGATGGCAAAATTGCAGGCGAAGTGGTTTGGACTCGCCCATAAATAAACCCACGCTTTCGGAGATTGGAGATTAGAGATTCCCAATCTCCAATCTCCAATCTCTGATCTCCAATCTCCAGGCTACAACTCCGGCTCCACCCTCGGCAGGCCGGGGAAGGTGGCAAACCAATCCACGAATACCTCGCTCCAGCCGCCGGGCGCGCCGAAAGCGGTGGCCGGGTTGCCGAAAAAGAGGATATCGGGCGAGGTGGCGTTTTCCCCTTTGAGATACCAGTTGAGCGAGCAGTCGCTTTCCGGCCACCAGCCGATCTTTTGCCCGTCCACATACAGGTGGACCGTGCCGTTGATGTAATCGGCGGTGACAACAGTCCAATCGTTATGAGGCACGCTGTAGCCGGGCAGCCGGTGCAGCCGCCAGAAATATTGTTCCTGGCAGCCGGGGAAGATAAACTGGCCTCCGCCGGACGTGGTGGTATCTTGCAGGGTATAAAACATGGCTCCGGTAAAATAGGGGAAATGGCCGCCGTTGCTGATTTCGACGCCGTAGCCGTTGGCGGTTTGCCGGCCGCGCCAGGCATAACGCACGTTGCCCTCGTTGGGCCGCCAATCGAAGCGGGGGTAGACGGCTTGATGACCCACCTGCCCCGGCGAAGGTATAAACGGCGACCCGCCGCGCCGGCGCAGATAATCCTCCGGCGATTCTCCCGCAACCTCTAATCCACTCAGAATACTGACCGGCAGCATATCATCAAAGATGCCCCAGACCGGCACCCCGGCGGCGCTGCCATCGTTTCGGAGGGCGGCCTGGCTGCTGCTGACTTCGGTCCAGGACGAGGCCGGGTCGGGGTTGAAGAGACGCTGCCAGTAGGCGGGCATCTGGCTGCCGTCGAAATCTTCGCTCCAGTGGGCGGTGTGGGCGAAGGGGCCGGAGGGCAGCGCGGCGGAATAAGGACCGGGGGCGTCGGCGGGGCTGGGGGCGGTTTCAAACGTTGCGGTTAACAGACCAAAGGCAGCGGTGGGGGCAGACTCCGCTGCGTAGACGCGCAGCCAGTCAATTTCAAAATCGGTCCAGCGGACAGCTTTTTCAAGCAGCGCCAGCGAACCCAGGTAGAGGGTGTCGGGCCGGGTGGCGGCGGTGGGATAGCCTTTGAAGCTGCTCAGGTTTTTGGTCAGCCGGGGCACGCCGTCCACACTCAGGGTAAAGGTGTCGCTGCTGTAATTAAAGTCTGCGGTCACGACGACCCAGCCGGTATAAGGGTCGGGATAGCCTGCCTCCCCCAGGTCTACAAAGCTGTTAGCCCGGTCGGTCCCGACAATCAGCCCGCGCCAGGCTTCTTGCTGGGCATTGTAATCGGCACCGACATAAAAAAGTGGCCCGGCATACGTGGGGCGATGCCCGTCGGCATAAATAGCGATGCGATGCTCGCCCAGAGTTTCAATATTAAACCGCACCCGCATCGCCAGCCGAAAATCGCCCTGATTGGGCAGCCAGTCTACCCGTCGGGTGGTATGGGGGACATCATAGCTGGTGGCGCTGTCGTCAACCAGATAAAGGTAAGGGAAAGACGTATCGCTGCCCGGCACGCCGACTCTCAGGCTGCCGTTGTTCACCTCGACATAGCCGCTGGCCGGCGGGGTGTAGCTGGCCGCTGTCATCTGGCCCTGGACGGTCCAGTAGGCTAACAGTTGATTGCAATCAAACTCGTCGGCAAAGTAGGTCCGGTAGCCGGTGGGGCGGTAGGGGTCATCGGTGGGAGCCAGCCCGCAGTAAACGGTACAGGGTGGCAGCGATGGCAAGGTGACAATAAGCGGCAGATAGAGTTGATAATCCAGATCATTTGGGGTGACAGATTGGCTGGCCGGCGTCAGCGTTGGTTGAACACACACAGGGTAGGCGGGACCATCAAAAGGCGGGGCTGCGGCCAATCGGGAAGGAAACCCTGCCTGGTTCGCCAGCAAAAAGAGGAGCAGGCTGGTCACACAAGAAATTCTGACGGGTCGGGAAAGAGGAGAGGTGGTCATGGGGGTGGGTCTCACGAAACTTCAGGTTTTTGGTAACTACACAGGTGTCATTGCGAGCGAAGCGAAGCAATCTCCGGTTAATATTTTATTCAGTATAGCAGAGATAACGGGGGAGGATCAATGGGCAGTAAGGGCTAAAACCGGCAGCAAGGAAAACTTTCGGTATTTCTCACCTGACGTGGGTTTGCTTCCGCCGGACGCTTCGCGCAAATCCGGCGGCAAAGACGTGGATTTGGCAATCCACGCCGAGCTTACCCACGCTATGTGGGAAATACTCATTTTGGCTTATTTTTTTAAGGCTTTATCCGTTCGATCCGTTCGATCCGCGTCTTATTTCTCCAGTTTTGTCAAAAGTGCAACCATTAGCGCGCTTTTCATACCGGCCAAAATTTGAAGGCAAATAACGCCGGTTCGGTCGGTTTCCGTTGATTTTTGGTTTCCGTTTCGGCCCCCTGGCAAGTATATAACAGCGAATTCAAGGATTTAACGAACAGAAATTCGGTCAATCCCGCCATTCGTTGGCATAGTGGCCGAAACGAAGGCCATTCAGCGATTCATTCCTTCCGGCGAACCACTGAACTCGCTGATTGGAATGAGGCTGCTGAGTTTTTCAGCCCTTACAATGGTTCAAGATCCCCCGCCCCGGTGGTCGGAACAAACCTACTGACCGGAACGGGGGCAGGGAATCTTTGGTTGAATGGAACAAGCCACCCAACCGGGAACAGGTCTGGAGTGTTCTCCTGGGGCACTAGCGGCGAGTCCATAAACTCACCGCACCTGGCTGGCAGAGACTACTCCTGGCGCACTCACCACGCACCGAAATCCAACATTTGTGTTCTGATTATCAGGGTTGTTGTTATTGCGAAACGACGCGCGCGCGTTGATCTCATTGTTGTTCCAGGAGCCGCCGCGCAGCACCTTGGCGACCTGGCCCCACGCTACAGCGGACAACACTGTTAGTATTGCCGCCGTTTGACGCCTAACCGGTAATTTTGGCCCGAGTCTGTTTCCGTTTCCAGCCGCCGATGAGCCGCCCAATCTCATCCATCTGGCGGGCAGCATGCTCTAATTGGCCCGAACTGATACAATTCAGATCGTGGCTTAAACGCACGTATAACCGGATTTTGGTCAGCAGCTTATCTGCCGCGTTCAGCCGTTCGGCTTGCCGCTCCGGTTCAGCAATCGCATCCAGGATAAGATCGTAAAAATCAAGGACCATACGGCTCAATCGCTCGGCCAACAGAAAGCGCTGCGATTTTGGAAATTTGAGGGTGAGCGGGATGAGCCACAGTAAAAAGTCGTAAGTCTTGACAAAAATGGGTGACTGCGGGCGCGGGTCGTTCACACGTGCGCTCCCACCGGACTGATTGGGTAATCAGTAAAAAGCCGCTCCCGCAGCCGCCAGGTATCACCGTGGGCGGCGTGAGCGATCCAGCACTGCACCGAGGTCGTCATATCGGCCAGCGACAGTTCCCCGCGCCACAGGGCTTCCCGCTGCCGCTGAAATCGCTGCACAAAGCGGCGGATGGCGCTGCGGCGCAAGCGGCGGTGAGTGGGGTAAAGCCGAAAGCCGCAAAAGTCCAGCCCGACCTTGACCGGAAAAACCAGGCTCTTGAGCGGATGCAGCACCAGCCGCAACCGCCGGCCAGAAAATCGCGGACGGCTGCGCTCCATTGGCGCAGTTGAGCTTTGTCATCACTAAAAAGGACGAAGTCATCCATATAGCGCACATAGGCCGGGCAGCGCAATTCCTGCTTCACAAACATATCCAATGGATGCAGATAAACATTGGCCCAAAATTGACTGGTCAAGTTTCCTATGGGCAGCCCGCGGGGACGGGTGGCAGCGAAGAGGTCATCGCCGGGGAAGTAGGTCATGGGATATTCGTCGGCCAGAAGGCCGGCTCCACTTTCCAGGATAACGTCAATCAAGCCCATTGTCTGCCGGTCGGCGATATGGTGAGCCAGCAGGCTGCGCAAGATTTGATGGTCTATTGAGGGGAAGTATTTAACGATGTCGCCCTGGAAGGCATAACGGTATTGCCGCACCCAGGCATGGGCCTGATCCAGCGCTTTATGAGTGCCTTTACCTACCCGGCAGGCAAAACTGGTGGAGATAAAGCGTGCCTCCCAAATCGGCTCGATGACCCGGCACAGGGCGTGGTGAACGACGCGATCCCGAAACGGAGCCGCGCTGACCAGCCGTCGTTTGGGTTCGTAAATAAAAAAAACTGGTATAACCGCC
>JAAUSP010000563.1 GCA_012032575.1 Anaerolineales bacterium
GGCCGCTCTTTTAACGATATGGTCGCTAACCTGAGCGGTATCGTCGGCCAGGTGGCTGAGAATGCCCACAGCGTGGGGGCCGCTTCCAGCCAGTTAGCCGCTTCAGCCGCGCAGACCGGTCAGGCCACCGCTCAGATCGCCACCACCATCCAGCAAATCGCCAGCGGGGCCCAACAACAAACCTATGCGGTCACCAAAAACCGCCGGCTCCATGGACCAGATGGCTCGCGCCATTGACGGCGTGGCCAAAGGCGCCCAGGAACAGGCTCATTCTATCGGCCAGACCGCTCAAGCGGTCAGTTCCCTGACCGGCTCTATTCAGGCCATTGCCGGCGGCGTTCAGGCTCAAACCCAGGCGGTCGCTCAAGCCAAATCCGCCGGTCAAGCCCTCGAAACCACCGTCCAGGAAATCAGCAGCCAGACCGACCAGGTCGCTCAGTTCATCAAAGCCAACCTCCAAACCGCCCAAGCCGGTCAACAAGCCGCCCGTGAAGCCGTCTCCGGCATGGACCAACTCGGTTCAGCCACCGCACAACTCGCCCAGCGCGTCCGCGACCTCGGTAAACGCTCGACCCAAATCGGGGCCATCATCGAAACCATTGACGACATCGCTTCCCAAACCAACCTCCTCGCCCTCAATGCCGCCATCGAGGCCGCCCGCGCCGGGGAACACGGCAAGGGCTTTGCCGTCGTGGCCGATGAGGTCCGCAAACTGGCCGAGCGCTCCTCGCAAGCCACCAAAGAAATCCGGGAGATGATCCAGATGGTCCAGGCCGGGGCGGAAAGCACCGTCGAAGCCATGAACCAGGCCGGCAGCAATGTCGAAACCGGCGTCTCTCTGACCCGCCAGGCCGGGGCGGCTTTTGAAACCATCGCCGGCGGCACCGCCGACTCGGCGCAGCAAATCCAGGCGACCCTGACCGCCATCAAAGCGGTCCAGGCGGGAGCCCAACAACTGGCTCAGGCCATCAGCGCCGTCGAACAGGTGGCCGGTCAGAACCGCACCCTGACCACCGATATGGAACGGTCGGCCCGCATGGTCGGGGAGTTGGTAGATCAGGTTTCAGCCGTGGTTGAAGAAAACACCGCCGCCACCGAAGAAATGGTCGCCAGTTCCAGTGAAGTCACCCGGACGATTGAAGACATTTCCAGCGTCAGCGAAGAGAACAGCGCGGCCGTAGAGGAGGTCAGCGCCTCGGCCGAAGAGATGAATGCCCAGGTCGAAGAGGTCACTGCCTCGGCTCAATCCCTCAGCCAGATGGCCGAGACCCTCCTGGCTCTGGTGGCGCAGTTCAAGCTAACCGCCGTCGAAACCCCGCTAACCAAACCTGTCGGCGTGAACCGGCCGGTTTTGGGACAACCTGTCTGGTCGGGGGTTCAGCGCGATAAGCATGACCTGGAAGAGCGGCCTGTTGGCGTCAGCAATGGCCGGCACTAATTACTAAAAACGGGCGGGCGGGTAAAGTCAGGCAGGTTACTGCTCTTTACAGCCCGCCCTTAGCTAAAAATCAGGAGTGTTACACCTATGAAAAACCAATTGGTTGTTTTTGGTCTGGCTAACGAACAGTATGGCGTGGATATTGCTACGGTTGAGAGCATTATCACCTTGCAAACGATCACCCGGATACCCCAGGCGCCCCAGTTTGTCGAAGGGGTCACTAATCTACGCGGTCACATTCTGCCGGTGATTGATTTGCGCCGGCGTTTTGGACTGCCGCCGGCCGAACCCACCAAAGCCACCCGAATTGTGGTGGTTGAGATTGACGGGAACACGGTGGGCATGGTGGTGGATGCTGTCAGCGAGGTTTTGGGGGTGTCAGAGGAGGCCATCGAGCCTTTATCGCCGCTGGTAAACACGGTCGACTCGGCTTTCATCAACGGCATTGTCAAAGTGGGTGAACGGCTGATCATCCTGCTTGATCTGCGCAAAACCCTGACAGCTCAGGAGGCCCTGGAACTGTTAGCCATGCCGGTAGTTGCCTGAGTTACAAATTTGGTTTAAATGAGCCTGGCTGCATTTCTAGGCAGTTCCAAAAAAATAATTATCCCAATCTTGTGAAACGTGAGGCGTGAGGCGTGACGATTTTATGCCTAAAACCCTTACGTATCACGTTTCACGCATCACGCCCACCAAGTTTTTGGGATGATTTAAATCTTGGAACTCCCCTACTCAAAAACTGCCGGTCAGGTGATTAGCTCCTGGGGCAGATGCTCTACCCAATTCCAATAGCGAAAATCAAGACGCCATCTTCACGGAAATCAATCCGGGAGATGGCCGTATTAAATTTGTAATAAAAAACGTGCGTACTGGGCGACTGGTAAAGCAGCGCCTTGATTAAGGCATCAATAAAGCCACCATGCGAAACCAGGGCGATGCGTTCCGCACTGGCTGCCTGGGCACGCAAGGCCGTGGCGACCTTGATCGCCCGGCTGTGACAACCCGGCCAATCTTCGCAGCCCCCGGTCCACCACCCCTCCTCAGTAATAAGGTCCGGGATGACATAACCGGGAAACTCGGCGGCAATTTCCGAGCGCGTTTTGCCAGGGTAGCCCACCGGCTCTCTATTTTCGCCCTCATCCAGATAAATGCCGCCGTGTTCGTGAATCTCCAGCCAGATTTCGGGGGTTAGCCCCAGAGCTTGACTCACCGGCTGAGCGGTTTGCAGGGCCCGATGCATAGCGCTGCAATAAAGCCTGGTGATGTTGTAGCCGTGCCGCCTGTGGCTGGCGGTCGCTTCCACTGAAGTCCAGTGCGAAAGTTCGGGATTTTTGCCGGTCGCCAGATGTTCGGCCAGCAGACGGGCCTGGCGATGACCCAGTTCCGTCAGCGGCGGATCACACACCCGGTCAAAATTCTCGCGTTCTGGCGGCAAGGCGTTATTGAACGACTGCGCGTGACGAATGAGGAATAATTTCATATTGATCAATCTCCCTGTAAAAATAAAAGGCTGCTTTTGGATGCCTCAAAGATCTTGATGATTTCTGAGGTTTGGATAGCAGCCCCCTTGCTGCCAGGAATTATACACTTCCCCTGTGCCCCTCGCCAATAACTTTGTGCAGCCCTGCGTCTTGTGGCATAATGGCGCTAAATTAGTTTTCCGACAGACAAATTGGCATCAGGATATTCTTATGGATACCTTCACCCTGGTTCTGTTCATCATTGGTTTGGCCTTGCTTATCGGGGGAGCTGAAATCCTGCTACGGGGAGCCACCCGTCTGGCTACTGCGCTGGGTATTTCGCCCCTGGTTATCGGGCTAACGGTTGTGGCTTTCGGCACCAGTTCACCGGAATTAGCTGTAACCATTCAATCGGCCTGGGCCGGACAAGGTGATATCGCCTTGGGCAATATCATCGGCAGTAATATCTGCAATACCTTATTCATCCTGGGTCTTGCAGCCTTGATTACACCCTTGGTGGTAGCGCAAAAGTTGATCCGGCTCGATGTACCGCTGATGATCGGCATCTCCTTTTTGATGCTGTTGATGGGGCTGGATGGTCTGATTAGCCGCTTTGATGGAGCTATCCTGTTTGCGGGCATCATTGTTTATACCGTCTGGTCCATCAGGCAAAGCCGCCGGGAAAGCCGTTACGTCAAACAGGAATATGCTGAGGAATATAGCTCTGAACCGGGCCAGTCGCCCCGGCAACTACTGCTGTATGTTGGCTTGGTGCTGGTTGGCCTGGTTCTACTCACCGTTGGCTCCAACTGGCTGGTAGATGGGGCAGTTGCCCTGGCCAGAACGTTGGGCGTGAGTGAACTGCTGATTGGTTTGACCATTATCGCCATTGGCACTTCGCTGCCCGAAGTAGCCGCCTCGGTGGTGGCGAGTCTGAAGGGAGAACGGGATATTGCTGTCGGCAATGTGATTGGCAGCAATATTTTTAATATTTTATCGGTGCTGGGACTGACCAGCCTGATTTCACCCGGTGGGGTCAATGTGCCGACAACTGCCCTCTATTTTGATATTCCGGTGATGATCGCTACGGCGGTGGCCTGTCTGCCCATTTTCTTCAACGGTCACAAAGTGGCTCGCTGGGAGGGCGGTCTGCTCCTTGGCTATTATCTGGCCTACACCTTTTACCTTATCTTGAAAGCGACTAACAACACCATTTTGCCCAGCTTTGCCGCGGCTATGGCTTACTTTATCATCCCGCTCACCGTTATCACGTTGGTAGTCGTCGTCGTGCGCACAGTGCGGCTTAATCGCCAGACAGCAGCACAGGGATAACCCGCTTGAAAATCTTTTACACCGACCACTTTGTTCTGCCGCTGCCGCCAGAGCATCGTTTCCCCATGCAAAAGTACGCTCTATTACGGCAGCGGGTGGCCGAGTCGGGCCTGATAGCTCCCGAAGATATGCGCGTTCCCCCCGCCGCCAGCGATACCGAAATCATTCGCGCCCACGATTCCGAGTATTTGCACCGGGTGCAGCACGGCCTGTTGACCCCCCAGGAGATCCGGCGGATTGGCTTTCCCTGGTCGCCGGAGATGGTCGAGCGCTCGCGCCGGTCCTCGGGGGCTACCATCGAAGCCTGCCGCGCCGCGCTGACGGATGGCTTTGCCGTCAATCTGGCCGGAGGCACGCACCACGCTTTCTATGATGCCGGTCAGGGTTTCTGCGTTTTCAACGACAGCGCCATTGCCGCCAGGGCCATGCAAGCCGAAGGGCGGGCGCAGCGAGTCATCATTATTGACTGCGACGTGCATCAAGGCAACGGCACCGCCTCGATCCTGGCCGATGATCCAACCATTTTCACTTTTTCCGTTCACGGCGCTAAGAATTTTCCTTTTCACAAAGAGCGCAGCGATTTGGATATCGAGCTTGCAGATGGTACGGACGATGCCCCTTATCTGACTGCCCTGGCCAAAGGTTGGGGCAGGCGTTGATTCTGGCCCAGGCTGATCTGGCCATTTATCTGGCCGGGGCCGACCCGTTTGCGGGCGACCGGCTGGGCCGCCTGGCTCTGACCAAAGCCGGCCTGGCCGAACGGGATCGGCTGGTGTTTGATTACTGTCAGGCGGCGGACCTGCCTCTGGCCATCACCATGTCGGGCGGCTACGCGCCGCAAATCGAGGATATCGTGGATATTCATTTTCAGACCATTCGGGCGGCGGTGGAACGGCAGAAGATGGTAAATGGAAGATGGAGGATAGAGGAGGA